>NZ_JBIBKW010000014.1:0-261267 GCF_042959465.1 Streptomyces sp. NPDC007901
TGACTTTTGGCACGCTGTTGAGTTCTCAAGGAACGGTCGCTTCCTTTGTACTCACCCTCTCGGGCTTTCCTCCGGGCTTCCCTTCGGTGTTCCAACCTTACCAGATCCGTTTTCCGTTCCGTTTCCGGTCGGAATTCATTTCCGGTGGCCGTTGGAGGGCCTTTGCCTTTTCGGTTGCCTTCCGGCTCCCTTTCGGCGAGTCCGACTTTATCAGAAGTCCTTGGCCGTTCTGACCGGCCACTCATTTCTGAGTAAATCGGAAGTGGCTTCGATGTTCGGAGAGAAGTCTCCGTTATGAAGCAGATCGATTCTAACGATCAGCCCCGAACCTGTCCAGTTCTAGGCAACTGTTTGAATCTACCTCCCCACCCGGCCCGTGTCAACGGGTCTTCCGGGGCGAAGAGGAGACTAGCAGCTCACGGGGGGTCTCCGCACATCAGGCGGCCGTTGGGACGAACGCACTGCGCTCGGTCTCCTCCAGGTCGCCCGTCTCGCCGGCACGCGCGGCCCGACCGCCGAGGACGAAGACGTACGCCAGGAAGGCCAGCTCGGCTGCCACCCCGATGCCTATGCGGGCCCAGGTGGGCAGGCCGGACGGGGTGACGAAGCCTTCGATGGCACCGGAGACGAACAGGACCAGGGCCAGGCCGATCGCCATGCCCACGGCCGCGCGCCCCTCCTCCGCCAGGGCCGTACGGCGACTGCGCGGGCCCGGGTCTATCAGGGTCCAGCCGAGACGGAGTCCGGTGCCGGCGGCCACGTAGACCGCGGTGAGTTCGAGCAGCCCGTGCGGGAGGACCAGGCCCAGGAAGGTGTCGAGACGGCCGGCCGAGGACATCAGGCCGAAGCCGACGCCCAGGTTGAGCATGTTCTCGAAGAGGATCCAGAGGACCGGGAGGCCGAGGAAGACGCCCAGGACCAGGCACATCGCTGCGGCCCTGGCGTTGTTCGTCCACACCTGGGCCGCGAAGGAAGCCGCGGGGTGGCTCGAGTAGTAGGTCTCGTACTCGCCGCCGGGACGGGTCAGCTCGCGGAGCTGGCTGGGGGCCGCGATGGTCGCCTGCACGTCCGGATGCGTGCCTATCCACCAGCCCAGGAGGATCGCGATCGCGGTCGAGAGGAGCGCGGTGGGGACCCACCAGTGACGGGAGCGGTAGACGGCGGCCGGGAATCCCTGCCCGAGGAACCGGGCGACATCGCGCCAGGAGGCACGGCGGGTGCCGGTCACCGCACTGCGCGCGCGTGCCACGAGCTGGCTGAGGCGTCCGACGAGCTGGGGATCGGGAGCGCTGGACTGGATCAGGGAGAGATGGGTGGCGGTGCGCTGGTAGAGGGCGACGAGCTCGTCGGCTTCGGTTCCGTTGAGGCGCCGCTGCCGGCGCAGGAGCGCGTCGAGGCGGTCCCACTCGACTCGGTGTGCGGAGACGAAGACGTCGAGGTCCATCGGGTCTGCCTGCTCCTCGGCTGGTCGTCGACTGTCTGTCTTAGCTGTCAGCTTGTCGTACTGCGGCGCGATGCGCCCTCAGCTTGGCAGACTTGCTCCGTACAGGGCAGACCAGGGGAAGGCGGCGGGCGTGAGTGAGCTGGTGACGGGCGAGGCGGTGGCGCTCGAACTGCGTCCCGCGAAAGTGCCCAGCAGGGCGCTGGCGGTGCTGCTCGACCTGATCGTGGCCATGATCGTGTACATCGGGGTGACGATCGGACTGGTGGCGGCGACCGCTTCCCTCGATGAGGCCGCGCAGATCGCGCTGTCGATCGCCACCTTCCTGTTGCTGCTGGTGGGCGCGCCGATCGCGGTGGAGACACTGAGCCACGGGCGCTCGCTCGGGAAGATGGCCTGCGGACTGCGCGTCGTACGCGACGACGGCGGGCCCATCCGCTTCCGGCACGCGCTGGTGCGTGGTGCCCTCGGCGTGGTCGAGATTCTGATGACCTTCGGGGTCGTCGCCTGCATCTCCTCGCTGGTCTCGGCGCGTGGGCGGCGGTTGGGCGACGTGTTCGCCGGGACGCTGGTCGTGCGGGAGCGGGTGCCCGTCGGGCAGGCCCGTTTCATTCCGCCGCCTCCGCCCTGGCTGTCCGGGCGATTCGCCGAGCTGGACCTGTCGGCGGTTCCGGACGGGCTGTGGCTGGCCGTGCGGCAGTACCTGACGCGGATGCAGCAGCTTGATCCGCAGGTCTCCTGGGCGATGGCTGAGCAGCTCGCGACCGATCTCGCGAACCGGACGGGGACGCCGGCTCCGCAGGGCATCCCGCCGGCCGCGTATCTGGCGGCGGTGGCGCAGGAGCGGCAGGCCCGTGAGGCCCGGCGGGCCTTCGCCGAGCATGCCGCCTCTTCTGTCCCCGGGGCACCTGGCACGTTCGCTCCACCGGCGCCGGGTGCTCCTCACGGGTACGGCCCCTCGGCGCCCGGGGCTCCCTATGGATACGGGCAGGGCTACGCTCCCCCGGTGCCCCACCAGGGCTACGTCCCTCCGGTGCCGCAGGCTCCCGCGCCTCCCGCCCCGTACCAGCCGGTGCCGCCGGTGCCGACCGTGATGTATCCGCCGCCGGTGGAGCAGGCCCCGGCCCCGGCGCCCGTCCCTCCTCCGGCGCCGACGGCCGAGCGGCCGTCCACCGGTTTCGTGCCGCCGGCGTAAGCACGACCCGGCACATCCAACGCATCCAACACGTCCGACACGTCCACCACGTCCAAACCGTCCGGCGTACCCGGCGCGTCCGGCGTGGTCAGTCGTTGAAGACGGACGGTGGCGACTGCAGGTCCTCCAGCTCGATCCCGGGCGCTGCCAGGACCACGTCGCCGGCGAGGTGCACGATGTGCTGTTCGCCGGTGTCCAGGGCTGTGACCTGGTACTCGTCCACGGTCAGGGGGCCGTTGTCAGTGGCGTGTGTTTCTCTTTCCAGCAAGGCCCAGGACTGGTCCACGGTGCGTGGGGCGAGGACCGGGGCCGTGAAGGCCACGAGGCGTACGCGGGTCGCGGCGGCGGAAGGGGTGAGGCGCAGGAGGCGGGCGGTGGCGATCAGGAACGCGGGGGACGTGCCGGTGAAGGCGTGGGCGCGCACATTGCCTTCGGTGGCTTGAGTGCCGGTGGGGTCCGTGCGGACCCAGGTGACGCCGTCGAGTGCGGCGCCGCGCACCTGCCAGCTCCCGGCGTGGAGTTCGAGGCGGATGGGGCGGCCGAGTTCGTCGAGGGCGAGATCGACGGAGCCGCCGTGGTCACCGGAGGGGGTGGTCACTTGGGAGACATAACGCCAGCCGGAGGGGCCGGGGGCGCACTGGAAGTGTTCTTCGCCGAGGGGGGTGTGATCGTGCGGATCGTGGAGCGAATAGCGGCCGCGGGGCATGGGGGTCCTGGGGCTTGACGGGGGAAGGGTCCGGCGCCCGGTCCGGTCGTACGGCCAGGTGGGTGGTCGGCGGACCAAAGGGACAGGCCCCCGGCACGGGGGTGCGGGGGCCTGTCCCGGTGGACCGGAGGACCTGCCTCCGGGGAGCGCGTCCGGTGCACGGGCGCGTTCCCCGGAGGTCGGGGCTCGGACTCGGTACCGGACTCAGTAGCGGTAGTGGTCCGACTTGTACGGACCCTCGACCTTCACGCCGATGTACGAGGCCTGCTCGGGGCGGAGCGTCGTGAGCTTCACGCCGAGCGAGTCCAGGTGCAGGCGGGCGACCTTCTCGTCGAGGTGCTTGGGCAGCGTGTAGACGCCGACCGGGTACTCGTCGGGCTTGGTGAACAGCTCGATCTGGGCCAGCGTCTGGTCCGCGAAGGAGTTGGACATCACGAACGACGGGTGGCCGGTGGCGTTGCCCAGGTTCAGCAGGCGGCCCTCGGAGAGGACGATGAGCACCTTGCCGTCGGGGAAGGTCCAGGTGTGGACCTGCGGCTTGACCTCGTCCTTGACGATGCCGGGGACCTTGGCGAGGCCGGCCATGTCGATCTCGTTGTCGAAGTGGCCGATGTTGCCGACGATGGCCTGGTGCTTCATCTTGGCCATGTCCGAGGCCATGATGATGTCCTTGTTGCCGGTCGTGGTGACGAAGATGTCGGCCTTGTCGATGACCTCGTCGAGGGTCGTGACCTGGTAGCCGTCCATCGCGGCCTGGAGGGCGCAGATCGGGTCGATCTCGGTGATGATCACCCGGGCGCCCTGTCCGCGCAGGGACTCCGCGCAGCCCTTGCCCACGTCGCCGTAGCCGCAGACGACGGCGGTCTTGCCGCCGATCAGGACGTCGGTGGCGCGGTTGATGCCGTCGATCAGGGAGTGGCGGCAGCCGTACTTGTTGTCGAACTTCGACTTGGTGACGGCGTCGTTGACGTTGATCGCCGGGAAGAGGAGGACGCCGTCGCGCTGCATCTCGTACAGGCGGTGGACGCCGGTCGTGGTCTCCTCGGTGACGCCGCGGATCTCGGAGGCCAGCTGGGTCCACTTCTGCGAGCCGTCCGTGATGGTGCGGTGCAGGAGTTCGAGGATGACGCGGTGCTCGTCGGACTCGGCGGTGTCGACGGACGGGACCTTGCCGTCCTTCTCGTACTCGACGCCCTTGTGGACGAGGAGGGTGGCGTCACCGCCGTCGTCGAGGATCATGTTGGGGCCGCCGGTGGGGCTGTCCGGCCAGGTCAGCGCCTGCTCGGTGCACCACCAGTACTCCTCCAGGGTCTCGCCCTTCCAGGCGAAGACCGGGACGCCCTGCGGGTTGTCGGGCGTGCCGTTGGGGCCGACGGCGATGGCGGCGGCCGCGTGGTCCTGGGTGGAGAAGATGTTGCAGGACGCCCAGCGGACCTGCGCGCCCAGGGCGACCAGGGTCTCGATCAGGACGGCGGTCTGCACGGTCATGTGCAGGGAGCCGGTGACGCGGGCGCCGGCCAGCGGCTGCGCGGTGGCGTACTCCTTGCGGATCGACATCAGGCCGGGCATCTCGTGCTCGGCGAGGGTGATCTCCTTGCGGCCGAAGTCGGCCAGGGAGAGGTCGGCGACCTTGAAGTCCTGTCGGTTGTCGACAGTCGTCATTGCGAACTGCTCCTCGGGGTTGGGACGAGGGTGGGTGCGGCTGGTCTGCGCGGCGGCGGACACAGGGGTGCCCGAGAAGAGGACACAGGCATGCCCACGTGCGCGCAGCGCAGTCCGTCGGAGGCCCTCTCTCCCTCGGCCGGTCCGTGTGGGACCGCCCGACCGCCATCAGCAGCGACGTCTGGCTCCGTCCCAAGCTACACCGGAGGAGCGGGCCGCCCCCAGTCCGCCTCCGAACAGTTCACGCCGTTCGAGGGGTGGGGGCGCGGTGTGAAGGGGGATGAGGTTGGGGGTCGGCCCGTGCTGCCGGCCAGGGATCAGTGGCCGGCCGGATGCGGGGTGGGGCCGCCCGGGGTGGCCTTCGGGTCGGGGCCCTTGGCGGCCTCGGCCTCGCTGTAGATGTCGGGTTCGAGGTAGATCACGCGGGCGATGGGGACGGCCTCGCGGATACGGGCCTCGGCGGCGTTGATGGCGTTCGCGACCTCGGCGGCCGTGTCGTCGTGCTGGACGGCGATCTTGGCGGCGATCAGGAGTTCCTCGGGGCCGAGGTGGAGGGTGCGCATGTGGATGATGCCGGTGACCGTGTCGCCGTCGACGATCGCGGCCTCGATCTTCTTGACCTCCTCGACGCCGGCGGCCTCGCCGAGGAGGAGGGACTTGGTCTCGGCGGCGAGGACCAGGGCGATCAGGACGAGCAGGACGCCGATGCAGACCGTGCCGATGCCGTCCCAGACGCCGTCGTCGGTGAGCAGGGCGAGGCCGACGCCGAAGAGGGCGAGGACGAGACCGATGAGCGCGCCGAAGTCCTCGAGGAGGACGACGGGCAGCTCGGGGGCCTTGGCGCGGCGGATGAACTGGGACCAGGACAGCTTGCCCCGCAGCTCGTTGGACTCCTTGATGGCCGTGCGGAAGGAGAAGCCCTCGGCGATTATCGCGAAGACGAGGACGCCCACCGGCCAGTACCAGTGCTCCACCTCGTGCGGGTGGCTGATCTTCTCGTAGCCCTCGTAGATGGCGAACATGCCGCCGACCGAGAAGAGGACGATCGAGACGAGGAAGGCGTAGATGTACCGCTCGCGGCCGTAGCCGAAGGGGTGTTGCGGGGTCGCCTCGCGCTGGGCCTTCTTGCCGCCGATGAGCAGCAGGAACTGGTTGCCGGAGTCGGCGAGCGAGTGGACGCCCTCGGCGAGCATCGACGAGGAGCCGCTGAACGCGAACGCCACGAACTTCGATACCGCGATCGCGAGGTTGGCGCCGAGTGCCGCCACGATCGCCCTGGTGCCGCCTGACGCGCTCATATGTTCGCGTTGTCCCTTCTCACCGTTCTCGCCGTCGTCCGTCTACGCCGTCCGGGCGGGTGCCCGCCCGGACGCGGGCTCTTTGCCCGTGCTTTGCCGATGGGTCATTCTTGCAGCCCTGTCCGGGAGCGGCCCGTCAGGTGTCCACAACCCCGGTACGACCATCACACCCATCCGGCAACGCGGTTCCCTCAGACGATCACCGTGGCACGGAAGACCGTGCCCGCGCCCGACACCTCGGCCTTCTCGCCCGCGGGAACGAACACCGACTGCCCGGGGGCGAGGTCGTACTCGCCCGTGCGGACCGTACCGGCCGTGCAGAGCAGGATCTGCGGGGTGGGCAGGGTCAGGTCGTGGGCGGTGGTGCCCTCGGGCAGGACGTACCGGGAGAGCCGGAACTCGTCGATCGGCGTCTCGTAGACCTCCTCGCCGTCCGGGGCCGCCTCGGGGCACAGCACGCCCGGGTCGCCCGCCTCGAAGCGGACGACGCGCAGGAGTTCGGGGACGTCGACGTGCTTGGGGGTCAGGCCGCAGCGCAGGACGTTGTCGGAGTTGGCCATGATCTCGACGCCGAGGCCGTCGAGGTAGGCGTGCGGGATGCCGGCGCCGAGGAAGAGTGCCTCGCCGGGCTGCAGCCGGACGTAGTTCAGGAGCATCGCGGCGATCACACCGGGGTCGCCCGGGTAGTGGTGGGCGATGTCGGCGTACGGCAGGTAGTCGCCGCCGAGGCGGGTGCAGGCGGCCGTCGACTCGGCGACCGTGTGGGCCATCTCCTCGCGGTCGGCGGTGAGGATCGCGGTGAGGACCTCGCGCAGGGCCGCTTCCTCGGGGTGGGCACGCAGCAGGTCGACGTACGGCTTGAGGGAGTCGACGCCGAGGCCGTCGAGGAGTTCGGCCGCCTGCTCCGGGGCGCGGAAGCCGCACAGTCCGTCGAACTCGGTGAGCGCGCAGATCAGTTCGGGCTTGTGGTTGGCGTCCTTGTAGTTGCGGTGCGGGGCGTCCACCGGGATGCCGCGCCGCTCCTCGTCCTCGTAACCCTCCCTGGCCTGCTCCAGGTTGGGGTGCACCTGGAGGGAGAGCGGGGCGCCGGCGGCGAGGATCTTGAGCAGGAAGGGCAGGCGCGGGCCGAACTTGGCCACGGCCGCCTCGCCCAGCTCGACCTTCGGGTTCGCGTCGATGATGTCGACGAGCGTGCCGCGCTCGGTGCGCGAGGGGGCGCCCGGGTGCGCGCCCATCCACATCTCCGCCTGCGGCTCGCCGCTCGGCTCGACCCCGAGCAGCTTCGGGATGGCGGTCGGGGAACCCCAGGCGTAGGGGCGGATGGTGTTGTCGAGGCGGTCCATGACTTCTCTCTGCGCTCTGCCGGTTCTGTCTGCGTAAGGCGCGGTACGGCGGCGAGTCACGCCGTGCAGCGGTGCGCGGCGATCGTGTTCACCTTGTGTTCCGCCACCGGTCCGCCCCGGTACGGCCCTCAGGCCGTCCTTCGTACGGCGGTCCCGGTGTCGGTGTCCACCTCAGGCCCTGGAAGCGAGCGTGAGGTAAACGGCGGCGAAATCCGTGACGGCGATCAGTTCCGCCAAGGTCTCCAGCTCGTCCCCCGCCTCGGGCTCCAGCTCGCTGATCGGGGTGTCGTGGCTGAGCGCGAGGTCGCGGGCGGCGGGCGCCGCTGTGAGGCCGCCGATGGGTCGGTCGCGGAGCAGCACCACGCACGCGTGCAGCGCGGGCGCCTCCTCCACGCGATCACGGAAGAAGTCGTCGGGGTCGGCGCTGGCGGCGAGCGGGCCGGCGAGCAGGGCGTGGTGCGCCGCCAGAGCCTCGGGGAGTTCGGCTACCAGGGCGGGGCGGCCGGCCAGTTCGGCGAGGGCGGCGGCGAAGCGGCGGCCGGCGGGGCCTGCCGAGCCGCCCTCCGTCCAGACCACCGGGAGCGCGTCCGCGAGTTCCGCGGCGAGGGTCTTGGCGGGGTTGCTGTAGGTCACGATGGCCGGGCCGCAGCGCTCGGCGATGAGGTCGAGGCGGTCGGCGACCTTCTCCAGGGCCTCCGGCGGGGCGGTGAGCAGGCCGATGCGGTCGAGGAGCGTGAGCAGCGGGGTGAGCAGCGCCCACAGGACGCCCGAGGAGGAGCCGGCGAGGGGTTCGCCGTGGTCGTACGGTGCTGTCGCCATCGGCATGAACAGGCCGTGGGCGCCCGCCACCGCCTCGGCGAGCGGGGTGCCGGCGGGGGCGACGGCGGCGACCGAGCAGCCGCGCCGGTAGGCCTGGTCGGCGAGGAGGGAGAGGCTGGGCTCGGTGCCGTCCGGGGTGGCGATCAGGAGCAGGTCGACGGAGCCGGCCCAGCCCGGGAGCTCCCAGCGCAGGGCACCGGCGGCCGGGGCGACGCCGGTGGGGGCCAGGCGGGTGACGGGGCTGCCGGGGCCGGCCAGCGTGCCGAGCAGGTCGGCGGCGTGGGTGGCGGCGACTCCGGGGCCCGCGATCAGGACGGCGCGCGGACGGCCGTCCGGCTTCAGCTCCTGGACACCGGCCTCGGTGGCCTGCCGGGCGGCCGTACGGACGCGGGCGCCGGCCTCGGCCGCACCGCGAAGCAGACCTCGGCGGTCGGCCTCGGCGAGGCCCTCCGGGGCGTCGAGCAGCGAATCGTCGAGCATGGGAGCGGCCTCCGGTTGCCGAGGTCCTTGTCCTGGTGTGGTGCGGTTGTGGGACTTGCTGCTGTGCTGCTTACGCCGGGCGGCGGGCCTCGTCGACGAGGAGGACGGGGATGCCGTCACGGACGGGGTACGCCAGGCCGCAGTCCTGACCGGTGCAGATCAGCTCGGCCTCCTGCTCCTTGAGGGGGGCGTGGCAGGCCGGGCAGGCGAGGATCTCCAGGAGGCCGGCTTCGAGCGGCATGGGGTTTCCCTTCGGGGGCGGGATGTTCGCGTGCGGTCAGGTTACCGCCGGTGGGGTGGGTTGGGCTGGCCACGGGTGACCGGTGGCCCTCCGCCGGAGTGACCGCCCAGGGGGCTCAGCCCCTGATGATCGCCAGCACCTCGTCCCGCACCTTCGTCATCGTCGCCTCGTCGCGCCCCTCCGCGTTCAGGCGGAGCAGCGGTTCGGTGTTGGACGGGCGGACGTTGAACCACCAGTCGGCGGCGGTGACGGTGAGGCCGTCGAGGTCGTCCAGGGTGAGGTCGTCGCGGTCTCCGTAGACCGCGCGGATCTCCGCGAGGCTGGCCCGCTGGTCGGCGACCGTGGAGTTGATCTCGCCGGAGCCGGTGTAGCGGTCGTACTGGGCGACGAGGGACGACAGGGGTGCCGTCTGGCCGCCGAGGGCCGCGAGGACGTGCAGGGCGGCCAGCATGCCCGTGTCGGCGTTCCAGAAGTCCTTGAAGTAGTAGTGGGCCGAGTGCTCGCCGCCGAAGATCGCGCCGGACCTCGCCATCTCGGCCTTGATGAAGGAGTGGCCGACCCGGGTGCGGACCGGGGTGCCGCCGTTCTCCCGGACCACCTCGGGGACGGTCCAGGACGTGATCAGGTTGTGGATGACGGTGCCCTTGCCGCCGTTCTTCGCCAGTTCGCGGGCGGCGACGAGGGCGGTGATCGCCGACGGGGAGACCGGCTCGCCGCGCTCGTCCACGACGAAGCAGCGGTCCGCGTCGCCGTCGAAGGCCAGGCCGAGGTCGGCGGACTCCTCGCGGACGCGCTGCTGGAGGTCGACGATGTTGGCGGGGTCGAGCGGGTTGGCCTCGTGGTTCGGGAAGGTGCCGTCCAGCTCGAAGTACATCGGGACCAGGGTCAGGGGCAGGCCCTCGAAGACCGTCGGGACCGTGTGGCCGCCCATGCCGTTGCCCGCGTCGACCACGACCTTCAGGGGGCGGATGGAGGCGAGGTCCACGAGTGCGCGCAGATAGGCCGCGTAGTCCGTCAACGTGTCGCGGGTGGTGATCGTTCCCGGGGTGGCGGCCGGCTCGGGGGCGCCCTCCTCCGACCAGCGTTCCGCCAGCTCCCGGATCTCCGCCAGGCCGGTGTCCTGGCCCACCGGCGCGGCGCCCGCGCGGCACATCTTGATGCCGTTGTACTGCGCCGGGTTGTGCGAGGCCGTGAACATCGCGCCGGGCAGGCCGAAGGCGCCCGAGGCGTAGTACAACTGGTCGGTCGAGCACAGGCCGATCTCGGTGACGTCGACGCCACGCGCCGCCGCACCGCGCGCGAAGGCGCGGGTCAGGCCGGGCGAGGAGGGCCGCATGTCATGGCCGACGACGATCGCGGCGGCGCCGGTCACCTGGACGAACGCGGCGCCGAACAACTCGGCGAGCCCCTCGTCCCACTGGTCCGGGACCACCCCGCGCACGTCGTACGCCTTCACGATCTGCGACAGATCAGCAGCCACGGGCCAACCCTCCTGAATTCCTATCGGTCGCCCCAAACTACCTGGCCCGGGTAACGGCCGGACGCGGCATCCCCTGGCGGACTCACGACGGACTTCCCCACGACACCCCGCCGTGATCTGCGACGATCCAACACCGGTCCAACTCGGTCGGATGCCTGCCTTACTCGGTCTGGCGCCCACTCGGTTCGGTCCGACGTGGTCCAACGCGGTCGACGCGGTCCGAGGCAAACCGACGACTCAGCCCGACACACTCCGGCGCTACCCGACACACTCCGGACCGCCCAGAGGCGCCGGGACGCGCACCGCCGCGATCAGACGCGATCGCACACGATCAGCCAGAACCGGCGACGCAGCCCGACGCGCTCCGGCGCTGCCCGACGCGCCCAGGGCGCCCCGAGCCGCTCCGAGGCGCCCAGACGCACACCGCCGCGATCGGACACGATCGGCCAGAACCGGCCACGACTGACCACGACCGGCCCTCCCGGGGCCCGCCCTGCGCCCCTCTCCCCCCGCCCTCACGGCAGCATCCACCCCAGTACCGGCGAGCTCTGTCCCACCACGATCAGGCACATCACCAGCAGGAGCCCGAGGCTCCACGGCAGCACCTTGCGCAGCAGGTCGCCCTCGCGGCCCGCCAGGCCGACCGCGGCGCAGGCGATCGTGAGGTTCTGTGGGGAGATCATCTTGCCGAGGACGCCGCCGGAGCTGTTGGCGGCCGCGAGGAGTTCCGGTGAGAGGCCCGACTCGTGCGCGGCGCTCACCTGGAGGGCTCCGAAGAGCGCGTTGGCCGAGGTGTCGGAGCCGGAGACGGCGACGCCGAACCAGCCGAGGACCGGGGAGAGGAAGGCCAGACCCGCGCCGGCCGCCGCCACGAAGTGGCCGATGGTGGCCGCCTGTCCGGAGAGGTTCATGACGTAGGCGAGCGCGAGGACGGACGTCACGGTGAGGATCGCGAACCTCAACTCCCGTACCGTCGCCGCCCACTCCGCGACCGCCACGCGCGCGTGCACCCGCAGCACGGCCGCCGTGGCCACGCCGGCGAACAGGACCAGCGTGCCGCCCGTGGAGACGACCGGCCAGGTGAAGAGGTTTCCGCCGACCGGTTCGCCCTTCGGGTTGACGACGTCCAGGAAGGGCCAGTCGTAGACCTGGGTGGCCCGCGCCAGCCAGTCCTTGACGGCCGGGATCTGGGCGACGGAGAAGATCACGACGATGAGGGCGTACGGGGCGTAGGCGCGCAGGACTTCGGGGCGCCGGTCGGGTTCGTCGAGGTCCGCGCTGCGGGCGCCGGTGAGCACGGCCGCGCGGACCTCCTCCGTCGCGGGCACGCGCGCGTGCGGTACGGCGAGCAGGGCGGCCGTGCCGGCCAGGGCGGCGCAGATGTCGGCGAGTTGGGCGGAGAGGTAGTTGGAGGCGGCGAACTGGGCGGCGGCGAAGGCGATTCCGCACGCCAGGGCGGGAACCCACGTGTCACGCAGCCCGCGCGCGCCGTCGACCAGGCCGACCAGCACCAGCGGCACCACCAGGGCGAGCAGCGGCGTCTGGCGGCCCACCACCGAGGCGACCGAGTCGAGGGGCAGCCCGGTGACCTGGGCGAGCGTCACCACCGGGGTGCCCATCGCGCCGAAGGCGACCGGGGCCGTGTTGGCGACCAGGGAGACCACCGCCGCGCGGACCGGGTCGAAGCCGAGGGCGACGAGCATCACCGAGCAGATCGCGACCGGGGCGCCGAATCCGGCCAGTGCTTCCAGGAGGGCGCCGAAGCAGAAGGCGATCACCAGGGCCTGGACGCGCGGGTCGTCGGAGAGTCGCCCGAACGAGCGACGCAGGACGTCGAAGTGCCGGGTGCGGACCGTCATCCGGTACACCCACAGGGCGTTGACCACGATCCACAGGATCGGGAACAGGCCGAACGCGGCGCCCTGGGCGGCGCTGGAGAGCGTCTGGCCCAGGGGCATGCGGTAGGCGAGCATCGCGACGAGTACGGCCGCGAGAAGGCCGCACAGGCCCGCCAGGTGGGCTTTCGCGCGGACACCGCCGAGCAGGACCAGGACGATCAGCAGCGGCAGGGCGGCGACGAGGGCGGACAGACCGAGCGAGCCGGCGACGGGTTCCAGTTCCTGGACGTACACGGGCGCCTCCCCGGATTCCGGCATGCGGAAAGCGATTTCCCGCCGACGGTTACCCGGAATGGTCGTGTCCGCGACAAGCGCACGTCAATGGGCGTGCATCACTGAACGGAACGCCGGCAGAGGGCGACCGCAGGAGAAGGAACGATTCGCCGCCCGAAAGTCGGCAGCTGTCGCGAGGGGGACGTCAGTCGTCCGGCGACCGCAGCACCCGCAGATGGCCGCGTCGCGCGACCTCCATCGGGTCCGCGCCGCGTCCGCCGCCCGCCTGGGCCGCGCGCTCCTGCGGGCGGGCCGCCTCGCGCACCGCGTTCGCGAGCGCCTCCAGGTCGTCCCCGCTCGGCCGCGCGGGCGCGGAGCCGTCGAGGAGCCGGACGACCTCCCAGCCGCGCGGGGCGGTGAGGCGCTCGGAGTGCTCGGCGCACAGGTCGTAGCAGTGGGGTTCGGCGTAGGTGGCGAGCGGGCCGAGGACCGCGGTCGAGTCGGCGTAGACGTACGTCAGCGTCGCGACGGCGGGGCGGCCGCAGGCGGTTCGCGAACAGCGACGTACAGGGCTCACGACGTTGGACGGTACCGCACTCTTGAGCGGGCCGCGACGACTCTCCCCCAGGTCACTCCACCGTGTCGTGTTGTGAGACGCCCCACACACCCCTCCGGACACGCCTCGCTGACCTGCGTGGACGGTGCCGTTCGGGATCTCGGGCGGCACCGCATCCGGTCATGAGTCAGCACAAACACCGTCAATTGCCTTGAGTTCGTCGGTCTCGTAGGGATACGGAAACGAGCCCAACCTTGGCTGGAATGGTCATCCTGTGACATGTCGCCTGGGGTGGTGTTGGTGCGCGGAGCGGCACGGCGGGAGCCCGCGAGGACTACGCTTCACCAGTGATGGAGAACCGTGTACCGCCCCGTGCCGCCGACCCCGGGCCTCGTCGACGCGATCGCCACGGTCGGGGGATGCGCGGGCCGATCGCGCCTCCTCAGGTGCCGCTGGCCGCGAGCCGCGCCGATGTGTTCGCGGACCTGGTGCAGGACTCCGTGGAGCGGCTGGAGCGGCGCTGGCCGCAGCTCGCCGACATCGATTTCCTCGTCCTCGAAGTGCCCCGGCTCCAGGACCGGCACGGGGAGAGCTGGAGCGACGAGGCGGTGCCGCTGGGCGGCATCATTCCCGCGCGCGAGGGACGGCGGGCGCGGGTGGTCGTCTACCGGCGGCCGGTCGAGATCCGCACCAAGGGACGCGACGAGCGGGCCGCGCTGGTGCACGAGGTCGTGGTGGAGCAGGTCGCCGAGCTGCTCGGACTCACCCCGGAGACGGTGGATCCCCGGTACGGCGAGGACTGACCCCCCGGCGCCCCGCCCACCGTCACTTCTGCAGCACCGACACGTCCTGGTCCGCCTCCGGTACGGCCACCGTGCCGCGGTCGTCCGGAAGGGTCTGGATCGTGAAGCCCGGGATGCCGTCCTCGGTGGCCGCCAGGGTGCGCGCGCCGTAGACCGGGGCGCCGGAGAGCGGTTCCACGGTCAGGGCGTAGGTGCCCTTGAGGCCGGACGGGACCGGGGCGTCGATGTCCTGGGTGGTGCCGGACTTGATCGTGAACGTCTTGGACACCGCCGTGCCGCCCTCGCTGCCCGCCGACGCCGTGACCTTGACCTGCGCGGTGCCGGTGGGGGCGGTCAGGGAGAGGGTGGTGCCCTTGCCGCTGTTGTCGGCGGACGTCGCGCGCGTGCCGATCGGCGCGGTCGCCGGGATGTACGCGGTCTCCTGCTTGCCGGGCTTGCCGCGGGTGACGCGCAGGGCGGCCACCACCGGGACGGACTGGTCGGTGGGCGTGAGGATCAGCGAGCCCGCCTCGCCGCGCGTGACGTCACCGAGGTCGGCCGCGGTGGTCATGCCCGACTTCACGTGCAGCGTCTCGTTGCCGGCCGGGGTGATGGTGCCGTCCGGGGAGGCGAGGCGCACCTTCAGGTCCGCGTCGTTGTCGCCGGGGGTGAAGGCGATCAGCCGGACGTCCGTGGCGTCCTTGGGGATGCCGGGCAGCACCAGACTGCCCGCCGGGTCGGCGGAGGCGGCCAGCCAGTCGCCGCCGGTCTTGTCGTCCAGGGCCTGCACGCTCGCCCCGACCCGGCCGCTGCGCACGTTCACGTGCACGGTCAGGTCGGTCTGCCGCGCGTCGGAGAGCGTGGACAGCAGGACCGGCTCGCTGGCGTGCGGCTGGACCGTGATGCCCTCCCCCACCGTGGACTTGAGCTGGCCGTCCTTGCCGTACAGCTCGATGTCGACGACGGCGGCGCTGTCGTCCGGGTTGGTGAGGTGCACGTAGTCGGTGCGGCTCGCGGCGGTGCTGGCGCCGGGGAACCAGAAGTCGGTGTCGGCCGGCGTGCAGTTGACCCCCTGGAGGCCGCGTCCGGTGCCCGCGGCGACCTCGGTGGTCTCCTGGACGGTCCAGCCGGACGCGTACTTGCCCTCGGCGGTGCCGACGTAGGCGGGCCCGTCGGCACCGGAGGTGTCACCGGTGACCGGGGTGCCGGGCGCCTTCGGGGTGAGGACCGGCTTGGCCGCCTTCTTCTTGCCGCCGCCCGTCCCGTCCGCCGACTGCTCGGTGGCGGCCTGCAGCGCGGCCTTGCCGTCGCTCGTGGCGCCCTTGGTGACGGGCGTGAACGACGTGTACGAGGTGTCGGCTATGTCGGACAGGCTGGGCGCCGGGCACAGCAGCGTGGTGCGCTCCACGGGCAGCTGGGCGGCCGCCTCGGCGGTGTGCGCGGGGGGCGCGGCCGGCTGGTCGAGCGCGGCGAACCCGGTGACCGCCGCGAGAGCGGCCGTACCGGCGAACAGGGACAGGGTGGTGCGGTTCACTGCTGCTGGCTCCCGTCGTGGTGCTCGCCGCCGGTGCCGTGGTGCTGCTGGGCGGCCGGGTCATAGGCGGGGTCGTAGCCCTGCTGGTACGTCGGGTCGTACGCCGGCTGCCCCTGCTGCCCGCCGGAGGCGTACGGGTCGTACTGGCCGGTCTGGTAGGGGTCGTACGTCTGCTGGTCGTAGCCGCCCGCCTGGTACTGGCCGGCGCTCGCGTCCTGGTACTGGTCGGCGTAGCCGGTGTTGTAGCCGTCGGCCGCCGGGTAGGACGCCGGATTCCATTCGTCGTACGACTGCTGGTGCGGGACCGCGACCGGGGGCTGCTCCTCCTCGGGCGCCGGGACGTCGGTGCCGTCGTCCGCAGCCGTCTCCTCCTCGGCCTCCGCCTGGGCGCGCAGGCGGCGGGCGCGGCGGCCCTCGCCCTCGACGGCCTGGGCGGGGATCGGCTGCTCCTCGGGGAGGTCGTCGTCGACGTCGCGGCGGCGGCCGGGCAGGGCGAGCACGACCAGGACGACGGCGAGCGCGCCCTGCGCCCACAGCCAGGCGGTGTGGGCGACCGGGGTGTCATAGGTGACGTCGAGCTTCCCGCCGGAGGAGGGGAGTTCGAAGCCCTGGGCCCAGCCGTCCACGGTGGTGCGGGTGAGCGGCTTGCCGTCCAGGGTGGCGGTCCAGCCGGACGCGGCCGAGTCGGCCACGCGCAGGATCCTGCCGTCGGCGCCGGACGGGACGGTGGTGTGGATGTCGACGGGTCCCGCGGCGACGGAGACCGGCGTGCCCGAGCCGTTGGCGGAGACGATGGTCGCGCGGGAGACCTGCTGGTCGACGCGCCACAGGGCGCCGCCGTCCTGCTGGCTGAGCCGGCTCAGGCCGGGCGTGGCGTCCAGCACGCGCGTGACGTCACGGGGTGCGCCCTTGTGGACGAGGACGTAGCGCACCGCGAACCCGCCGAGCTGGTCGGCCTGGTCGGCGCCGGAGCCGGCGACCAGGTTGGCGACGACCTTGTCGAGCTGGGCGTTCTCGCCGTCGGCCGCGGCGGCCTCGGCGTCTCCCATGCGGGCGCCGGAGCCGCGCACCAGCATGTAGTTCACGTGCGCGGTGCTGTCGCTGTCGAGGACGAGGGTGCGGACCTGGTCGGTGGTGCCGCTGTCCTCGGCGACGAACGCGGGCACCTGGGTGGGGTCCCGGCGCTCGACCGGGCCGTCGGCGCCCGCGATCATCCAGCCGGCGGCGAGCAGCAGCGGGCCCGCGGCGGAGGCGAAGGCGATCAGGGCGGCGACCGGCTGGCGCCAGCCGAAGCTCTGCTCGGCGACCCGCGCGCGTGCCCCGTCGGCGCCGAGCGCGGCGGCGGACAAAATCGCGATGCCGTAGACGAGGGTCGCGGGGCCCGCCCAGGTGGAGCTGTTGGAGAGCACCGCGAAGACCAGGCCGATCAGGGCGACCGCCCAGGCGGTGCGGACCGCCGACTGGCGCTCGGAGCGCAGCAGGGCGGCCAGCGCGGCCAGGACGACGCCGATCAGCATCAGCCCGTCCACCGTGCCGGGGCCGCCCGGGCTGGCGCCGAGCAGGTCCAGGGCGGAGGCGGCCGAGGCGCCGTACTCCAGCCCCGCCTCCTTGAAGAAGCCGGACGGCAGCAGGGTCAGCGACCAGGGCGCGAGGACCAGCAGGGGGGTGCCGAGCTGGACCAGCAGCCGCAGGCCGGAGGCGACCAGGTCGGTACGGCGGACGGCCAGCACGGCGATGCCGAGGACCAGGGCGATCGGCCAGACGATCGGCGTGAACGCGGTGGTGATGGTCAGCAGCAGCGCGTACGCCCAGGTGGCGCGCCAACTGCCGCGCGCTCCGGAGGAGTTCGCGAGGCCGCCGGCCGCGACGCCCGCGCGGGCGATCAGCGGCAGCAGGATGGCCAGGACCGCGGTGCCGATGCGGCCGCCGGCGAGGGCGCCGGTGACGGCGGGCAGGAAGGCGTAGGCGATGGCCGCCCAGGCGCGCAGCAGGCGCGAGGTGACCAGCGGCCGGGAGGCGAAGTAGGCGGTGAACCCGGCGAGCGGCACCGAGCAGACCAGCAGCACGGTCACGGCGAGCCCGGTCGAGCCGAACAGCAGGGAGGCGAACGAGGCGACGATCGCGAGATACGGCGGGGCGGACGGGGTGCCGCCGGCGCCGACCGAGTGCCAGGCGTCCAGGTAGCGCGACCACAGCTCGCCGGAGGTGCCCGGGGCGGGCAGCAGGGCGCCGCCCGCGAGCGCGCCGGTGCCGAGCAGGGCGCGGCAGGCGACCAGCGAGAACAGCAGCAGCACCAGGAAGAGCACCGGGCCCGGTTTGCGGGCGACGCGCTTGAGGCGGGCGAACTGCTCGATCTCCAGGAAGTCGGCGTCGTCGCCGCCGGGGCCGGACTCGACCGCGCCGCCGTGCCGGCCGGCCGCGGAGATCTCGTCGTCGCCGCCGAAGAAGTTGCCGGCGACCTGTTCGACGGTGGCCCGGACGGTGGCGCCGGGCGGCGGGAACAGCGGGCGCAGCTCGCCCTTGTCGAGCTGGGAGGGGCCGCGCCTGCGCCGTCCGGCGATGATCCGCTCGGGCCGCAGCAGGGTGCCGAGCAGACCGCGGATCTCGTCGAGGGCCTGTCCGGGGACCTTGCCGACGAGGTAGGCGACCGTGCGCAGCAGGGTGCCGAGGACCAGCCGCAGCATGATCCAGGGCAGTGCGGCGGTCCGGGCGTTGACCAGGAGCGTGTAGACCGCGCCGGCCTTGTCGACCTTGTGCGGGGAGGCGGTGGTGCGGCCGGCGCAGTCGACGGCGCGGCGCTCGCGGGAGGCCGCCTCGGCGTGCCGTACGAGCGCCTCGGGGGCGACCAGGACGCGGTGGCCGGCGTTGTGCGCGCGCCAGCACAGGTCGACGTCGTCGCGCATCAGGGGCAGCCTGCGGTCGAAGCCGCCGAGTTCCTCGAAGACGTCGCGGCGGACCAGCATGCCGGCGGTGGAGACGGACAGCACGGGCCGCACGTGGTCGTGCTGGCCCTGGTCCTGCTCGCGGCGGTCCAGGCCGGTCCAGCGGCGGCCGGAGTTGGCGATGGTGACGCCGACCTCGAGGAGCTGCCTGCGGTCGTACCAGCCGCGCAGCTTGGGGCCGACGACCGCCACGTCGTCGCGGCCCAGCTCCATCTCGTTGTCCACGACCCGCAGCAGCTGGGCCAGGGCGTCGGGTTCCGGGGCACAGTCGTCGTGCAGCAGCCAGAGCCACTGGACGGGCTCGCCGTAGGGCAGTTCGGGCATGTCGTACGCCTCGTCCCGCCACTGGCGCGTCACGGGGTCCCAGCCGCTGGGCCGCTTCAGGTACGGCAGCTCGTCCGGGGTGAGGACGGGCGCGGTGCGGCTGACCTCCTCGACGGCCTGGCCGAAGCCGGTGCGGCGGGCGAGGTGCAGCACGTTGCCGTCGCCGAGGGACTCGGTGAGCAGCCGCGCGGAGTCGTCCGCGCTGCCGGTGTCGGCCGCCACCGCGTACTGCACGGGGCGCTCCTGGCCGAGCAGCCCGGCGAGCGCGTCGGGCAGCCAGCGGGCGCCGTCGTGGGAGACGAGGACCGCGGTCACCACATGACGCGGAAACTCTGGTGTGGCAGCGGTGTCGTGGGCTGCCGTGTGGCTGTGCACGGACATCGAGGTACGGGCCCCGGTTCGATGGACTGCGGTGGACTCCTGCGCCCGCTGGTGGCGGCGAGGCGTCTCGGACGAGCGACCACACTATCGGCTGGGCATGTCGACGGCCCGCCGCCTGTGGATAACCCACCGGCGACGGGCCGTTCGCGCAGATCAGATGTGTGTGTTGTGTGGACGCCCGCCCAGGACGGCCCTCTCTCGGACGCCGGCCTCTCAGACGGCGGCCTCTCAGACCGCGGCCTTCTTGAGCCGGCGGCGCTCCCGCTCGGACAGTCCGCCCCAGATACCGAACCGCTCGTCGTTGGCGAGGGCGTACTCGAGGCACTCGGAGCGCACCTCGCAGGCGAGGCAGACCTTCTTGGCCTCTCTGGTGGAGCCGCCCTTCTCGGGGAAGAAGGACTCGGGGTCGGTCTGGGCGCACAGCGCGCGCTCCTGCCAGCCGAGTTCCTCGTCCGCGTCGTCGACCAGCAGTTGCTGCACCAGCTCGGTCATGTGCGCCCCTCGTCTGTCTTTCGCGTCCCCGTGCCTGGCCGTTACCGATTTCGGCTGAACGACACGAGTGAAATTACAAGTGTGCTGCTCCGGGCGAGTCAAGCCGAGATCTGCTATTGGGCCCGTTATTCACTCTGCGGAACCAAGGCCGTGCGGAAAGTGTTCAAATCGGCATAAACCTTGACATGCAGACGAGACCCATGAGGGCCCCCGACCCCATACAGAGGTTGTACGAAGAAGGACGCCCAGATGTTCGATCGCGTTCCGAAGTGGCTCGCGCGCCCGGTTGTGCGCCATGTGTCCCGGGTGCTTGATGAACAAACCTTTCGGCAGAGAGATGAACCGGATGAGGTGAAACATGTCCCACATACCGGGCGTCGTGTTGACACGGGAGGTGTGAACCGATGTCCTTGTGGGCATGCTCGCGAACTTGGCGCTCACCTCGACCCGCACCGCCGGGTCCCACGGTGCTGCCCGCGCTCGCTGTAGCTGTTGCTGTTCCAGCTGTTGAGCCGTAGCCACACCCTGGCCGCTCCAGCTGCAGACCGAGTCCCCCGGACTCGGTTTTCGCATTTCGTTCCCCTCTGACCTTCTTCACTGAGGAACCACGCACCCCCATGAACAGCGACAACGACCTCCAGATCGCCGGCGACATCCTCGAAGTCCCGCACCTGCTGCAGCCCCCGCGCGAGCACCCGGTGACCGTGGCCGAGTTCGTCGGCCTCGCCCGGGCGATCGCCGCGGACCGCGCGCAGTGGGAGCACCTCGTCGAGTACGACGCGACGAGCCGCTGGTACCACCGGCTGCGCACCGGTCCCGGTTACGAGATCTGGCTGCTTTCCTG
Organism: Streptomyces sp. NPDC007901; assembly: GCF_042959465.1. Taxonomy (NCBI): domain Bacteria; kingdom Bacillati; phylum Actinomycetota; class Actinomycetes; order Kitasatosporales; family Streptomycetaceae; genus Streptomyces; species Streptomyces sp. NPDC007901. Next base: position 20,632 of record NZ_JBIBKW010000014.1, read on the forward strand.
GGTGCCCGGACAGGGCAGCGGACTCCACGACCACGGCCGCTCCTCCGGCGTGCTGACCGTCCTGGAGGGCACCCTGACCGAGCGCACCGAGCGGGGCACGCGCGCGTTGGGCGCCGGCGCGCAGCGGGTGTTCGCGCCGGGGTATGTGCACGAGGTGGTGAACGACGCGCTGGAGCCGGCGGTGAGCCTGCACGTCTACTACCCGGGCCTGACCGAGATGCCGATGCACACCACGCAGAGCTGCTGCGAGGCGCGTTCCGTGACTGCGTGACGCGTTGTCGGACCCGCCTGCAAGACTTGGCGCATGCGCATTGTGGTTCTGGCAGGCGGTATCGGCGGTGCCCGGTTCCTGCGCGGTCTGAAGCAGGCCGTGCCGGACGCCGACGTGACCGTCATCGGCAACACCGGGGACGACATCCACCTCTTCGGGCTGAAGGTCTGCCCGGACCTCGACACGGTGATGTACACGCTCGGTGGCGGCATCAACGAGGAGCAGGGCTGGGGGCGGGCCGAGGAGACCTTCCACCTCAAGGAGGAGCTCGCCGCCTACGGGGTGGGCCCGGACTGGTTCGGGCTCGGCGACCGGGACTTCGCGACGCACATCGTGCGCACCCAGATGCTGGGCGCCGGATACCCGCTGAGCGCGGTGACCGAGGCGCTGTGCGACCGCTGGAAGCCGGGCGTCAGGCTGATCCCGATGACCGACGACCGGGTCGAGACCCATGTGGCCGTCGAGGTCGACGGCGAGCGCAAGGCCGTGCACTTCCAGGAGTACTGGGTACGGCTGCGGGCGTCCGTGCCCGCCCACGCGGTCGTGCCGGTCGGCGCCGAGCAGTCCAAGCCGGCGCCCGGCGTGCTGGAGGCCCTCGCCGCGGCGGACGTGATCCTCTTCCCGCCGTCCAACCCGGTGGTCTCCGTCGGCACGATCCTCGCGGTGCCCGGCATCCGGGAGGCGATCGCGGGCGCCGGGGTGCCGGTGGTGGGCCTCTCCCCCATCGTCGGGGACGCGCCGGTGCGCGGGATGGCCGACAAGGTGCTCGCGGCGGTCGGCGTGGAGTCGACGGCCGCGGCGGTCGCCGAGCACTACGGCTCCGGGCTGCTGGACGGCTGGCTCGTCGACACCGTGGACGCGGACAGCGTGGCGCGGATCGAGACGGCCGGCATCCGCTGCCGGGCCGTACCGCTGATGATGACCGACCTGGACGCGGCCGCGCAGATGGCGCGGGAGGCGCTGGCGCTGGCCGAGGAGGTGCGCGGGGTATGACCGACGTGACGACCGGGGCGACCGACGCGGTGCCCGGGTACCGGGTGTGGGCACTGCCCGGGATCCCCGAGGTCCAGCAGGGCGACGACCTGGCGAAGCTGATCGCCGCCGCCGAGCCGGGGCTGGCCGACGGGGACGTGGTGATCGTCACGTCCAAGATCGTTTCCAAGGCCGAGGGGCGGATCGTCGAGGCGACCGACCGGGAAGCCGCCATCGACGCGGAGACCGTGCGGGTGGTGGCCCGGCGCGGGACGTTGCGGATCGTGGAGAACCGGCAGGGTCTGGTCATGGCGGCGGCCGGGGTGGACGCCTCCAACACCCCCTCCGGGACCGTGCTGTTGCTGCCGGAGGACCCCGACGCGTCCGCGCGGGCGATCCGCGCGGGGCTGCGGGACGCCCTCGGCGTCAACGTCGGGGTCGTCGTCACCGACACCTTCGGGCGACCCTGGCGCTCGGGGCTCACGGACGTCACCATCGGCGCCGCCGGAGTGCAGGTGCTGGACGATCTGCGCGGGGGCGTGGACGCGTACGGCAATCCGCTGGTCGCGACGGTCGTCGCCACGGCCGACGAACTGGCCGCCGCCGGTGACCTGGTCAAGGGCAAGGCCACGGGGATGCCGGTGGCCGTGGTGCGCGGGCTCGGGCACGTCGTGGCCGAGGAGGGGGACCCGGGCGGGAGTGCGCGCGCGCTGGTCCGGGACACGGGCAGCGACATGTTCCGGCTCGGCACGTCCGAGGCGGTCCGGGAAGCGGTGACGCTACGGCGCACCGTGCGGGCGTTCACCGACGATCCCGTCGACCCCGGGGCGGTACGGCGGGCGGTCGCCGCGGCCGTGACCGCGCCGGCGCCGCATCACACGACGCCGTGGCGGTTCGTGCTGCTGGAGTCGGAGGAGGCGCGCGTCCGGTTGCTGGACGCGATGCGGGACGCGTGGATCGCCGACCTGAGGAAGGACGGCAAGTCGGAGGAGTCCATCGCCAAGCGGGTACGGCGGGGGGACGTGCTGCGCAACGCGCCGTATCTGGTCGTGCCCTGTCTGGTGATGGACGGGTCCCACACGTACGGGGATCCCCGGCGGGACGCCGCCGAGCGGGAGATGTTCGTGGTCGCGGCGGGGGCCGGGGTGCAGAACCTGCTGGTGGCGCTGGCCGGGGAGCAGCTGGGGTCGGCGTGGGTGTCGTCGACGATGTTCTGCCGGGAGGTGGTCCGGGAGGTGCTGGGGCTGCCTCAGGGGTGGGATCCGATGGGGGCGGTTGCGGTGGGGAAGGCTGCGGAGGCTCCGCGGGAGAGGGCGGTGCGGGAGGTCGGGGACTTCATCGAGGTGCGGTGAGTTGCTTGCGCCCATTGGGTGGGGAGTGTTGTGAGTGGGCGAGTGCGGGTTGTTCGTGGCTTGTCGCGCCCGCGCGGCGGTAGCCGCATGTCGGATACAGCCCCGCGCCCCAAAAGCGGGGCGCTTGAGGCCTAGGATTCTTTGAATGGCTGGTCGGTTTGCTCCTCGGCCCACGCGTGTGACTGTGCGGGGTGGGCAGGTTGTCGTGCCTGTCGTCGGTGTGCCGAAGCAGGCGGTCGCGGCTGGGCGGGTTCGGGTGTGGAAGCCGGGCGGGGCTCTTGATCTGGGGCTGGTGCTGGGGCCGCTGCGGCGCGGGCCCGGGGATCCGACGTTCCGGGCCACCCGGGACGGGTCCGTGTGGCGGGCCAGTCTGACGCCGGCCGGGCCGGGGACGCTGCGGGTCGCCGGGTACGGCGGTGAGGTACGCGGGGAGGCCTGGGGGCCGGGGGCCGAGTGGCTGCTGGAGCGGCTGCCGGAGCTGCTCGGCTCGGCCGACGACCCTTCGCTCTTCGTGCCCCGGCACCGGGTCGTGGCGGCTGCCCGGCATCGGCGGCCGGGGTTGCGGCTGACGCGGACCGGGCTGGTGCTGGAGTCGCTGATCCCGTCGGTCCTGGAGCAGAAGGTCACCACCGACGAGGCGTACCGGGCCTGGCGGATGCTGGTGCGGAAGTTCGGGGAGCGGGCGCCCGGGCCCGCGGGGGTGAGCGAGCGGCCGATGTGGGTGATGCCGGCGCCGCGGACCTGGGCCTTGATCCCCTCCTGGGAATGGCACAAGGCCGGCGTCGACGACAAGCGGGCTTCCACGATCCTGCGGGCGGTGCGGGTCGCCGCGCGGCTGGAGCAGGCGGTGGGGATGACGGCGGAGGCCGCGCAGGCACGGTTGGAGGTGGTGCCGGGGGTGGGGCCGTGGACGTCCGCGGAGACCGTGCAGCGCAGTCATGGGGCGGCGGACGCGGTGACGGTCGGGGACCTGCACCTGCCGGGGATCGTGGGATGGGTGCTGGCCGGGGACCGGTACGCCGACGACGAGGCGATGCTGCGGTTGCTGGAGCCGTATGCGGGGCAGCGGCATCGGGCGGCTCGGCTGATCCTGCTGAGCGGACAGACGCCGGCGCGGCGGGCGCCGAAAATGCCGCGAGGGGACATCGGCCGGTTGTGAGCGGCCCGGTGCTGGTGCCGGGCGGGGGTGGGGAAGCTTACCGGCGCTCGCAGGGTGCCGCCCGCGCCCACCCGTGCCGCCCCAGCGGCACGGGTGGGCGCGGCTCGGTGAGCCCTGCAAGGGGCGCGGGGAACTGCGCTACCAGCCCCCACGCGCCCGCGGACGAAAAGCCGCCCGCACCACCCCTACTGGTCCGAGGAGAACCGCACCGCCCCCGCCGGGATCCGGGCGTCGCACCACACCCGCGCGCCCTCCTTCAGTTCGTTGTCGGCGCCGACGACCGCGCCGTCGCCGATGACCGTGCCCGTGAGGACCGCGCGTTCGCCGACGCGGGCGCGGTTGCCGATGAGGGAGTCGGTGATGACCGCGCCGGTCTCGATGACGGCGCCCGGGAGGATGGTCGAGCCGAAGACCCGCGCGCCCTGCGCCACGAACGCGCCCTCGCCCACCACCGTGCCGCCGGTCAGCTTGGCGTCCGCCGCCACCCGTGCCGTGGGGAGGATCAGGCGGTCGCCGCAGCGGCCGGGGACGGCGGGGGACGGGGCGCGGCCCAGGACGAGGTCGGCGGAGCCGCGGACGAAGGCCGCGGGGGTGCCGAGGTCCAGCCAGTAGGTCGAGTCGACCATGCCGTGGAGATGGGCGCCGGCCGCCAGGAGCTGCGGGAAGGTCTCCCGTTCCACCGACACCGGACGGCCCTGCGGGATCGCGTCGATGACCGAGCGGCGGAAGACGTACGCCCCCGCGTTGATCTGGTCGGTGACGATCTCCTCCGGCGTCTGCGGCTTCTCCAGGAAGGCCAGGACGCGGCCGGTCTCGTCGGTGGGGACGAGGCCGTACGCGCGCGGGTCCGTCACCTTCGTCAGGTGGAGGGAGACATCCGCGGACGTCGACTCGTGCGCGGCCACCAGGGCGCGGATGTCGAGCCCCGTCAGGATGTCGCCGTTGAAGATCAGCACCGGGTCGTCGGGGCCCGAGTGCAGACGGGAGGCGACGTTGCGGATCGCGCCGCCGGTGCCGAGCGGTTCCTCCTCGGTGACGTACTCGATGTGCAGGCCGAGTGCCGCGCCGTCGCCGAAGTACGGTTCGAAGATCTCCGCCAGGTAGCTCGTCGCGAGGACGATGTGGTCCACGCCCGCCGCTCTGGCTCTGGCCAGCTGGTGCGTCAGAAAGGGCACGCCCGCCGCCGGGACCATCGGCTTGGGCGTGTGGACCGTGAGCGGGCGCAGCCGGGTGCCTTTGCCGCCGACCAGGAGGATCGCTTCTGTCACCTGTCGTCTCTGCTTCCTGCCGGGACCGGCCGAACTCTGTCGGCCGGCCAGTGTATGCAGACCGTGCGACGGCGCCCTCGACGGCCGCGCGGAGGCGCGCGGTATCGGCATGCGGTTTTCCCCCGACTGTCCCCGACGGCGTTGAACGCGGGCCCCGTGCTCAGCGTCCCTGGAGGCGCGCGGAGCTGGTCCGGGCCGAGCCGAGCTTGGCGTAGAGCTTCGCGCCAGGACACTCGGTGGCGTACCCGTCCCTATGGCCGGAGATCACGTTCAGTCGTACGTTCTTCCCCTTTGGGTAGAGATTGCCACCTCCGGACTTCAGATATGTCTTTCCCTTGGGATTGGCCCCGAAGAGCCCGAGCTTCCACGCGGTGAGCTTGGCGACGGCGGTCACGGCGGAGGCGGACGGCTTGTGCGAGCCGTAGGTGCCGATCACCGCGATGCCCATGCTGTTGTTGTTGAAGCCCAGGGTGTGGGCGCCCCTGACGGCCTTCGCCACTCCCCCGGCGCGGCCCTCGTAGATGGTTCCGCACTTGTCGACGAGGAAGTTGTAGCCGATGTCCCGCCAGCCCATGCTCACCACGTGGTAGCGGTAGATACTGCGGATGACCGACGGGGCCTGGGAGCACGTGTAGCCGTTCCCGGAGGCGGTGTGGTGGACGAAGGCCGCCTTGATCTTGCCGGTGTACACGAACCCCTTCTCGCGCAGCGACTCGTCGGCTCCCCAGCCGCGGCGCGTGACGATCTTCGGACGTGGTCCGATGTACGGCCTGACGAGCAGGGCGTCGGTGTCGTTCAGTTCGGACAGTTCGCGTTCGGTGTCCTCGCGGCTCAGCGCGGGGATCTCGGTGCTGTCGACGTCCGTGAGGCCGGCGTTGACGGCCGCCGACGCGTCGTCCTCGGAGTTGGTGCGGGGGCCGTCGGCCGGCTCGTCGTCGGGCGGGGTGTCGTCGGGCGGGGTGTCGTCGGGCGGGGTGTCGTCGCCGGGGTCGACGAGTTCCAGGCGCAGCCCCGCGGGCAGCAGGTCGCGCCCGACGACGGGCGGTCTGCCGCCCGGGCCGGGGGCGCCGTCGACATCGGCATCGGCATCGGCATCGGCATCGACTCCGTCCTCGTCCCCCTCTCCGGCGCGTACGCGTACGTCCACTCCGTTCGAGTCGCCGACCCACAGGGGTGCGGTGGCGCCGTGGACCCGGCCCGAGGCGGCTTCCGCGGTGCCCGGGTCGGCGCCGTGGTCGGCGTTGTGCGTCTCGACGTCCTGCCAGCCGGACCACTGGCCGGTGGCGGTGGACCGGGTGCGGACCTGGACCCGGCCGTTCAGTGCGGTCCCGGGGTTGCCCCAGACGACGCCGACGAGCGAGAAGGGCCGTACGTCGGCGCTGTACACGCCCAACTCGGGGGCCTGGCCGAGGACGCGTTCGCGGGTCCGGGGGGTGAGGGGCAGCGACTGGGTACTGCCGCGGAGGGTGGTCGTGGTGGTCCGCTCTGCCGGTGCGGCGACGGCGGACGGCACGTTCAGCACGGCCGGCGGGAGGGTGAGGGCCGCCGCGCAGGTGACGCCGATCGAGGAAGTCAGGAGTCCACGCATGCCCCTGATATTGAACATAGTCATACATATCTGTCCATACGGGATCTGACGGCCCGTCGGGAACGGTTGCGCCGAACCGGTGGCCCCGCCGGTCGGTGCGGGCAGCGGGCGCGGCGTACGCTTGCGCGGGTGAACGCCACCGATCGCACCCCTGCCGACCTGCTGCGTTCCGCGCTCGCCGCGGATCCGGGACGCCCCCTGGTGACCTTCTACGACGACGCCACGGGCGAACGCGTCGAATTGTCCGTGGCCACCTTCGCCAATTGGGTGGCCAAGACCGCGAACCTGCTCCAGGGCGACCTGGCGGCTTCGCCGGGCGACCGGGTGGCCCTGCTGCTGCCGGCGCACTGGCAGACGGCGGTGTGGTTGCTGGCCTGCTCGTCGGTGGGTGCGGTGGCGGACGTCGCCGGCGACCCGGCCGCGGCCGACGTGGTGGTGAGCGGGCCGGACTCGCTGGAGGCGGCTCGGGCGTGCCGCGGGGAGCGGGTCGCGCTCGCGCTGCGGCCGCTGGGCGGGCGCTTCCCGACGGTCCCGGACGGGTTCGTCGACTACGCGGTGGAGGTGCCGAGCCAGGGGGACCGGTTCGCGCCGTTCTCGCCCGTGGATCCCGAGGAGCCCGCGCTGATCGTGGCGGGCGCGGAGATGAGCGGCGCCGAGGTCGTGGAGCGGGCGCTCGGGGACGCGGCGGGGCTGGATCTGACCGGGCCGGGGTCCCGGCTGCTTTCGGGGCTCGGTTTCGACACGTGGGAAGGGCTGAGCGCGGGGTTGTACGCGCCGCTCGCGGTCGGGGGGTCCGTGGTGCTGTGTCGGCATCTGGACGCGTTGGGCGAGGAAGGGATCGCCAAGCGGATCGAGAGTGAGCGGGTTACCGCTTCGGCGCGGTGAGGTCGTACGACATCTGCGGCTGAGTGGGGGCCGTTCGCGCCCACGCGGCGGAGCCGCACATCGATACAGCCCCGCGCCCCCGAGAAGGCGGGACCACTCACCCGTGTGGAGCAGTTGCCGCCGCCCCCGGCGCCTGCCCCGGGGCACTGTTGAGTAGTGACCGACGTCGTAGGGGCATCCGCCGCCGGGGACGGGCTTGCCCGGCGGCGGAGGAGGCGTTGGATACGGGGGACGGCCCTCGGTGCCGGTGTCGTTCTGGTCGCCGCGCTCGGGGGCGGGTGGGCGCTGTACGCCAAGCTCAGTCACAACATCACCGCGGACGACGCGGCCGCCGCGGAGCTCGCCCGGTACGAGCGGGAGCGGCCCACCGCGCTGGTGCGGGGCGCGCAGAACATCCTGGTGATCGGGTCGGACTCACGGGCCGGTGAGGGGAACCGGCGCTACGGCAAGGACTCGGGCACCGAGCGGTCCGACACCGCGATCCTGCTGCATCTCGCCGCCGACCGGCACAGCGCCACGGCGGTGTCGCTGCCCCGGGACCTGATGGTGCACGTGCCCGGCTGCCTGCGCAGCGACGGGCGCCGGAGCGAGCCTTCCTTCACCCTGTTCAACTCGGCCTTCGAGGTGGGGGGTTCGGCCTGCACGGTCCGTACCGTGGAGAAGCTCACGGACATCCGCGTCGATCACTACGTCGTCGTCGACTTCAGCGGGTTCAAGAACATGGTCGACGCGATCGACGGCGTGCAGGTGTGCCTGAAGAAGCCGATCGACGACAAGGCGGCCAAGCTGCGGCTGCCCGCCGGGCGGGTCACGCTCGACGGGGAGCAGGCGCTGGGGTACGTACGGGCGCGCAAGTCGCTCGGGGACGGCAGCGACACCGAGCGGATGGACCGGCAGCAGCAGTTCCTGGGGGCGCTCGTCAACAAGGTGCAGAGCGGTGACGTACTGCTGAACCCGGCGAAGCTCTACCCGCTGCTGAACGCGGCGACCTCCGCCCTCACCACCGATCCGGAACTGGCCAGTCTGCGGGGTTTGTACCAGCTTGTTCGGGGGCTGCGGAACACCCCCACCGAACATGTGCAGTTCCTCACCGTCCCGAGGGAGCCGTATGTGTACGACTCCAATCGTGACCAGCTCGTGGAGGGCCGGGCGGACGCGCTGTTCGCGCTGCTGCGGGCCGACCGGCCGGTGCCGGTGACCAAGAAGGACGCTCCCTCTTCCGAGAACTCCCGGTCGCCCGCTTTTCGCGGGAACACCGCCGCCGAGGACAGGTGCGAGTGAGGCACCCGCCAAGGCGGCGAACTTCCGCGCCGTTCATTGTCAGTTAAATGAGATGGATTGCCCGCTTGTAGGGAGGATGAATTTGTCACTGGCGTCACTCGACGCTGAACTGGGCGGATAGTGTGAGCGCTCCGGTGCACCCGGCCGCGAGGTCCGTCCTGGGGTCGTGCACTGCGAAACGTGACCGAGCGCCTTGGTGGGGGGAAGGCGCCGCGTGGCCCCGACGGAGGATTCGGACAACCGTGGACGCGCAAGGCCGTGGGCGGGCGGACAACATCGATCCCGCAGACCAGTGGGTGCTCAATCCGAACACCGGTGAATACGAACTGCGACTGACTCCTTCCGCACCGCAGTCGTCGGTACCCGCACCGCGCAGACCGATGCCGTCGCGCCCGGCCGCGGGCGGGACGCGGGAGGCGGCGAGCCGGGAGACGGCGAGCCGGGCGGTGCCCGGGCAGCGCCGGCGGCGCAGCGAGCCCGAGCCGCCGGCCGGCCGGCGTTCGCGGCGGCCGGTGAAGAAGAAGTCGAAGGCCAAGAAGGCACTGCTGTGGACCGGCGGCTCGATGGCCTTCGTGCTGGTCGCCGTCTCGGCCGCCGGCTACCTCTACATCAAGCACCTCAACGACAACATCACGTCCGTCTCCGACGACGGCGCGAGCACCGGTGGCTTCAGCAAGGACAAGGCGATCAACCTGCTGATCATCGGCACCGACAAGCGCACCGGCGCCGGCAACGAGGGCTACGGCGACACGGGCAGCGTCGGGCACGCCGACACCAACATCCTGCTGCACATCTCCAAGGACCGCTCCAACGCGACCGCGTTGAGCATCCCGCGCGACCTGATCGTGGACGTACCGGACTGCCCGACCGAGCAGTCCGACGGCAGCCAGAAGGTCATCGCGGGCACGACCGACGTCCGCTTCAACACCAGCCTCGGCCAGGACGGCCGTACGGCCAGCTGCACCGTGCGCACGGTGACGGAGCTGACCGGGATCACGCCGGACAACTTCATGGTCGCCGACTTCAACGCGGTCAAGACGCTGACCGACGCGGTCGGCGGGGTCGAGGTGTGTCTCGCCAAGGACATCGACGACAAGCAGTCGCATCTGAAGCTGTCCAAGGGCAACCACAACATCTCCGGCGAGACCGCGCTGGCCTTCGTGCGCACCCGGCACTCAGTCGGCTTCGGCGGTGACCTGAGCCGGATCCAGCTCCAGCAGCAGTTCCTGAGCGCGCTGATGCGCAAGCTCAGCTCCAACTCGACGCTCAGCAGCCCGAGCAAGCTGCTGAAGCTGGCCGAGGTCGGCACCAAGGCGCTCACCGTCGACTCCAAGCTGGACAGCATCGGCAAGCTGAAGGACCTGGGGCTGGAGCTCGGCAAGCTCAACCCGAAGAACCTGACCTTCACCACCATCCCGGTGCTGGACAACCCGGCCGAGAAGGTGAAGGCGACCGTCGTGCTCAACGAGTCGAAGGCGCCCGCGGTCTTCCAGGCGATCAAGGACGACGTGTCCTTCACCGCGGTCAAGAAGAAGCAGGCGAAGGCCAGCAAGGACGCGGCGGCCGCCCGGCTGGAGGGCACCAAGTCGGCGGCCTCCGAGGTGCGGGTGCGGATCCTCAACGGCGGGGCCCCGGCCGGCAGCGCCCAGGAGACGCTCAGCTGGCTGCAGAACGACAAGGGCGTCCTCAAGTCGGAGAACGCCGGCAACGCGCCCGCCGAACTCAGCAAGACCACGCTGGAGTACGCCCCCGACCAGGCCGACCAGGCACGTGAACTGGCCAGTCTCATGGGGCTGTCCGGCTCGGCGATGAAGCCGGGCAAGAGCGTGACCAACTCCCAGGGCCTGCCCGCGATCACGCTGACGCTGGGCAAGGACTTCCAGGGGGCGGGCGTGTCCCTCACCACACCGACAAAGGCGCCGGACGTGGACAGCAAGACGACGGCCGACAAGGTGACCTGCGCCAAGTAGTGACGAGCGGGCGCTCGGTAGCGGGGAGTTGCCCCCTCGCGACACCAAGTCATACCGAATAAGTAGGTAACCCTATGGGTCCGTCACGCGTCTAACCGGGCGCGGGGCGGACCCGTGTGGTCCGTGGTGCGTCCAACGGGGGGCGTTGGCGGCGGGCCTGTGTGCGCAGGGTGGGGAGGGCAGGGAGTTGACGCAGAGCGATGTGCGGGGGGAGGTGCCTGCGGTCGAGGACACGATGTCCCTCGCACCGAAGGCACCTGACACGCCGGGCGGATCCGGCGGCGGGCGTCGCAGGGGCGGCTCGGGCGACGGCGCGAAGGGCGGCCGGCGCAAGCGCGCACGGCGTGCGCTGCGCTGGTCGGCGGCCATGCTGTCGGTGGTGATCCTCGGTACGGCCGGTGCCGGTTACCTCTACTACCAGCACCTGAACGGCAACATCCAGAAGGGCCAGCGCAGCAGCGGCGACTCCAAGGCCCGCAAGGCCGCGCCGAACTCGGCCGGGCAGACGCCGATGAACATCCTGCTGATCGGCTCCGACAGCCGTAACTCCGCGGAGAACGTGAAGCTCGGCGGCAGCAAGGACAATGTCGGCAACCCGCCGCTCGGTGACGTCCAGATGCTGATCCACCTGTCCGCGGACCGCAAGAGCGCGGCGATGGTGAGCATCCCCCGGGACACCCGCGTCGACATCCCCAAGTGCACGGACCCGGACACCGGCAAGGTGTTCCCGGCGACCAACACCATCATCAACGAGTCGCTGGCCCGGGGCGGGGCCGGCTGCACGCTGGCCACCTGGGAGAACCTCACCGGTGTCTACATCGACCACTGGATGACGATCGACTTCGCCGGCGTGGTGCGGATGGCCGACGCCATCGGCGGGGTCGACGTCTGCGTCAACCAGAACGTGTGGGACCACCCGACGGCCGCGGTGTCCGGCGGCTCCGGGCTGAAGCTGAAGGCCGGCACCACGAAGGTCAAGGGCAAGCGGGCCCTGCAGTGGCTGCGCACCCGGCATGCCTGGGGCAGCGACCTGATGCGGGCCCGCGCCCAGCACATGTACCTCAACTCGATGATCCGGACGCTGAAGGGGCAGAACGTCTTCACCGACACCCCGCGGCTGATGGACCTGGCCGAGGCGGCCACCAAGTCGCTGTCGGTGTCGGAGGAGATCGGCACGGTCAAGAAGCTGTACGACCTGGCCATGCAGCTGAAGTCGGTGCCGACCAACCGCATCACCAGCGTGACGATGCCGAACGTGCAGGACCCGCAGAACAAGGACCATGTGGTGCCGGACGGCACCAACGCCGACAAGATGTGGCAGATGGTCCGCGACGACGTGGCGTTCGACAAGAACGGCAAGAGCGAGAAGAGCGAGAAGGCTTCGGGCGCGGAGAAGCAGACCGAGGCGACCAAGGCGCCCTCCGTCTCCGCCGGCCGGCTCGGGGTCCAGGTGCGCAACGCGACCGGCTCCGCCACGGAGGCCGCGGTCTCCGGCAGGGCCCGGACGCTCGCCCAGGAGCTGGCCGCCAAGGGCTACACACAGGCCTCGGCGGACACCTCGGCGGCGGCGGAGTCGGTGGAGAAGACGGTCGTGGAGTACCCGAGCGCGGACCTGCAGGGCGACGCCCAGGCGGTCGCCAAGGCGCTGGGGATCCCCATGAGCCAGGTGAAGCAGACCACCGATGTGTCGGGCGTCACCCTCGTCGTCGGAACCGACTGGCGGGACGGCACGGCGTACCCGAAGCAGTCCGCGCCGAAGGCCGGTGACCTGCCCGACAACGCCGACGCCATCAACGGCTCGGACACCGAGCAGTGCATGGACGTGTACGCGCCCTATCGCTGGTGACGGGCACGATCGGGCGGTTCACACAGGTCCGCACAGGTCCGCACAGGTGACTCCTAAGCGCCTGCATGACACTGCCGCCGTGCTCAGGAGCCCGGAGTCCCGGGCGCGGCGGCAGGTGTGAGCGGGAGGGCGGGCAGTGGTGCGCAGCAGTGTGCGGGGGGAGATGTCGGATGTGGTGTCCGCGGTCGAGGACACGATGTCGCTCACGCCCCAGACCGACGGTGGCGGGCGGGGCGGCAGACGGCGCGGCGGCGGCTCGGACGGCGACCGCAGACGCCGCAGACGCCGTGTCGTGCGCTGGACGGCCTCGGTCGTGACCCTGGCCCTGGCCGGCACCGCGACCGCCGGGTACCTGTACTACGAGCACCTCAACGGCAACATCAAGAAGGAGACCCTGAACATCGGGGACTCCAAGGACCGCGCGACCGCGTCCAAGGCGAACTCGGCCGGGCAGACCCCGCTGAACATCCTGCTGATCGGCTCCGACGCCCGGGACACCGCCGAGAACCAGAAGCTGGGCGGCGCCAAGGACATCGGCACGGCCGCCCGCGCCGACGTCCAGATGCTGCTGCACGTCTCGGCCGACCGCACCAACATGTCGGTGGTCTCGATGCCCCGCGACACCCTGGTCTCCATTCCGAAGTGCACCGACTCGAAGACCGGCAAGGTCTACGCGGCCACCGCCGACACGATGACCAACGCCTCCCTGGAGCGCGGCGGCCCCGGCTGCACGGTGGCCACCTGGGAGAAGCTCACCGACATCCACATCGACCACTTCATGATGGTCGACTTCTCGGGCGTGGTGTCCATGGCGGACGCGATCGGCGGGGTGCCGGTGTGCGTGGACGCCAACATCTACTCGCACACCTCCACCGGCCACGGCTCGGGCCTGAAGCTCAAGAAGGGCACCACCGCCGTCAAGGGCAAGCAGGCCCTGCAGTGGCTGCGCACCCGCTACGGCTTCGAGGACGGCAGCGACATAGCCCGGACCAAGGCCCAGCACATGTACATGAACTCGATGGTCCGCCAGCTGCGTTCCAACGCCACCCTCAGCAACCCCGACAAGCTCCTCAAGCTCGCCGAGACCGCCACCAAGGCGCTCACGGTCGACGACGGCCTCGGCACGGTCACCAAGCTCTACGACCTGAGCAAGGAGCTGAAGAAGGTCCCGACCAACCGCATCACCATGACGACGATGCCGTGGGTGTACTCCTCGGACGGCAACCGTGTCCTGCCCAAGCCCACCGACGCGGACAAGCTGTGGCGGCTGGTCCGCGAGGACATCGCGCTGGACGGCAAGGACAAGAAGAAGACGACGACCACGACGAAGGTCACCGACAGGGCGGCGGCCGACGACAAGATCGCCGTACAGGTGCAGAACGGAACGAAGAGCAGCAGCGAGAGCGCGGTCACCGGCCGGGCCGCCGCCGTCACCGAGCTGCTGGTCGGCAAGGGCTTCACCGAGGCGGCCGCCGACGCCTCGGCGCTGCTGAGCGAGGACCGGACGCTGGTGCGCTATCCGAGCGCGGACCTGGCGGGCGACGCCCAGCGGGTGGCGAAGGCGCTGGGCATCCCCACGAGCCAGGTGAAGAAGTCCACGGACGTCTCCGGGGTCACGCTGGTGGTCGGCGCCGACTGGCGCTCGGGCAGCAAGTACACCGCCGACGACGACACCACCCCCGCCTCGGCGAGCGCCCTCAACGCCTCGGACACCAAGGCGTGCATGCACGTCGACCCGGACTACACCTGGTAGTCCGGGCCGTACGGGGGCCGGTGCTCAGCCGGAGGTCGAGCTGAGCACCGCGGGACGACGGGAGGCGATGACCCGCTTCGCCAGCGACCTGGGACTGGTCAGGAAGCCCCAACCCCACGTCATGTGCATGGTGGCGAGGGCCAGGGGGATCTGGAGCCGCGCCTTGAGCGGCAGCCCCTTGCCGGCCGGGACGGACCCGGCGACGATCGCCGCGAGATAGCCGCCCGGGATGACGAAGGCCAGCGGGTGGAGCGTGGCCCCGATGAAGAGACCGGAGACTATCGCGCACACCGCCAGCGGCGGGGCGAGGTAGCGCAGGTTGATGGAGCCCTCGTGGTAGCGGGCGACGACGTGCCGCCAGCGGCCGTAGTCCTTGTACTGCTTGGCGAGGGCCTTCACGCTCGGCCTGGGGCGGTACGACACCCTCAGCTCGGGCGAGAACCAGATCAGGCCGCCGGCCTCGCGGATCCGGAAGTTCAGCTCCCAGTCCTGGGCGCGGATGAACTCCTCGTTGTAGCCGCCCTGTTGCTCCAGGGCCTCGCGCCGGAAGACCCCGAGGTAGACGGTGTCGGCGGGGCCGGCCGCGCCGCCCGTGTGGAAGGCCGCGTTGCCGACGCCGATCTTCGAGGTCATGGCCGCGGCGACCGCGTGCTCCCAGTCGTTCTCGCCCTCGGCATGCATGATGCCGCCGACGTTCATCGCGCCAGTCTCCTCCAGGAGGCGGACGGCGGTGGCGATGTAGTTCGGGGAGAGCATGCCGTGGCCGTCGACGCGGACCACGATCGGGTGCCGGGAGGCCTTGATCGCGGCGTTCAGCGCGGCCGGGGTGCGGCCGGTCGGGTTCGGGACGGTGTGCACGCGGGCGTCTTCCGACACGAGCTCGGCCGCGATCTCGTCCGTGCGGTCCCTGGACGGACCGAGGGCGATGACGACCTCCAGCTCGCCGGCGTACTCCTGCGCGAGGATCGCTTGGACGGCCCCGCGCAGATGCCGCTCCTCGTCGAGGACGGGCATGATCACGGAAACTGCGGGGTGCCGCACGTCGGGCTTGGCGTTCATAGGGGGCTCACGTTACCGCGAACGGGGGACACCGGTGCGCGCCGCCGGGGCCGTGGCGCGGGCTGAAGGTCGTATCGGCCTACCGTGCTCCTGGATCCCACGTACGGCCTCGTCCGGAGGTGTCCTTTGGCCGCCAGCCCGCCCCGGTCCCCCGCCCGGCCCGCCCGGCCGCAGCGCAGACCGCAGCCCACCCGTCAGGCCCCGCGGCCGCCGGTACGACCCATGAGGCCCCGGCGGCCGCGCTGGGCCATGCGGGCGGTGACCACGCTCTCGGTGGTGGTGCTGGCGTCGGCCGGGATCGGGCACTCGGTGATGGCCAGCCTGGACGCGGACATCGCGCGGGTCGACCCGTTCAAGGACATGAAGAACCGTCCCGCCGCGGGTCACGGCATGAACGTGCTGCTGGTCGGCACCGACGGCCGCGACAAGGTCACGGAGCGGGAGCGGCGCAGGTACCGCCTGGGCGGGGCGCCCTGCCACTGCACCGACACGATCATGATCGTGCACATCTCGGCGGACCGGGAGCGGGCGACGGTGGTCAGCCTGCCGCGCGACTCGTACGCCGAGGTCCCGCCGCACGTCGACGAGACGACGGGCCGGGCGCACGCCGCGCATCCCATCAAGCTGAACGCGGCCTACGCGGAGGGCGGCCCGCAGCTGACGGTCCGCACGGTCGAGGACATGACCCATCTGAAGATCGACCACTATCTGGAGGTCGACTTCCTCACGTTCATGCGGACCGTCGACGTGCTCGGCGGGGTCCGGATCTGCACCGCCCAGCCCCTGAAGGACTCCTACACCGGCCTCAACCTCTCCCCCGGCACCCACACCCTCAACGGCGGCCAGGCCCTGCAGTACGTCCGGGCCCGGCATGTCGACGGGGCGAGCGACCTGGGCCGGATGAAACGGCAGCAGCGGTTCCTGGCCGCGCTGATCGAGCGGGCGTCGGCGAACGGTGTGCTGCTCAACCCGATCAAATTCCGGGACGTGACCCGGGCGGTGCTCGGTTCGGTGCGGGCCGACATGGGCTTCGGCACGGACGAGTTGCTGGACCTCGGGCGGGCGATGCGGAACTTCTCCCCCTCCTCGTCCGAGTTCACGACCGTGCCCATCGGGCAGCTGGCGTACCCCGTGAAGGGCATCGGCTCGACGCTGAAGTGGGACCAGGCCCGGTCGGACCAGCTGTTCCGGTCCCTGCGCGACGACCGGCCGCTGGAGCCGTCGGCGCCGCCGAAGCCGAAGCCGCGCGGTCCGGTGCCGGCCACCGTGGAGGTGGCGCCGGCCCAGATCCGGGTCCAGGTGGAGAACGGCACCGGGACGGCCGGGCTCGCGCGGCGGATGGACGCGGCGCTGGCGGCGACAGGCTTCGCGACGAACCACCAGCCGGTGACCGCGGTGCGGCACGACGTGCGGCGGACGGTGGTCTCCTACGACCCGCGCTGGGACCGTTCGGCGCGGTCGCTGGCGGCGGCGCTGCCGGGCAGTGAGCTGCGGGCGGTGCGCGGGATGGGGCCGGTGCTGCGGGTGACGGCCGGGGCGGACTTCAAGGGGGCGGTCCGCACGGTACGGGCGGACGATCCGGCGCCGCAGGGGGCCGCTGCCGTTGTGCGGGGCGACGAGTCGGTGTGCTGAGGGCCGCGTTCCGGGTGCGGGCGGATGCGGGCTGGTCGCGCGGTTCCTCCCCCAGCCTTCGGCCGGGGGACCCCCAGCGCCCCTGAAGGGGCGCGACCACGACGGAGCGGCCGCCGAAGCACGACCGGCACCGCTCTCGCTCAGTCCGTGTACCCCTCGGCGACGCGGCGCTCGCGCAGCTCCCTGATCTCGCGCCGGCGTGCCAGCCGGTGCGTCCGCCTGATCTGGGCCTCCTGGTAACGGCGGCGGTCCTTCTCGGTCTCCGGTACCACCGGCGGCACCCGGCGCGGCTTGCCGTCCGCGTCCACCGCCGCGAAGACCAGGTAGGCCGAGCCGACCTGGGTCGCCGGGGCCGACTCGTTCCAGCGCTCGGCCAGGACCCGTACGCCCACCTCCATGGAGGTCCGGCCGGTCCAGTTGACCTGGGCCTTGACATGCACCAGGTCGCCGACACGGACCGGCTCCAGGAACGCCATCTCGTCCATGGAGGCGGTGACGGCGGGACCGCCCGAGTGCCGGCCGGCGACCGCGCCCGCCGCGTCGTCGACGAGCTTCATGATCACACCGCCGTGCACCGTGCCGAGGAGGTTGGTGTCGTTGTGGGTCATGATGTGGCTCAGGGTGGTCCGGGACGCGGACGTCGGCTTGCCGGGTATGTCGAGTTCCGCCTCGGGGGCCTGGTCTGTCATGGCCCCCACCTTATGCGGAAGCGACATTCGCGGAATTTGTGTCGGGTTCGCAACAGCGGTGACCTGATTTTCCGACGACCCTTGTAACGGGCACTACCGCTGCCTGCACACTGGGGCCCATGAACGAATGGCCCGAGGGATGGTCGAACGACAGCCGCGGAGACCGGTACGGTCGCGGCAGCGCCGGCGCGCAGCCTGAGGGCGCCCGCGTGATGCGCCAGGTACGGCGCGGAGAGCCGTCGGCACCGCCGTACGGCGGCCCGCAGCAGGGCGGCGGTTACGGCGGGGTCCCGCAGCAGCCGTCGTACGGCAACGCGGGCGGGTACAACGGCGGCGGGTACGACGACGGCGGCGGGTACAACGACGGCTACGACAATGGCTACAACACCGGCCAGGTCTACGGCGGCGGCCCCGGGGGCGGGGGACCCGGCGGCGAGTACGAGCGTGGACCGCGGCGGGCTCCGAACTGGCGCAAGCGGATCAAGTGGACGGCTATCGTCGTCCTCAGTGTGGTGATCGTCACGTCCGTGTCGACCTACTTCTGGGCCGACTCCAAGCTGCACCGGGACGTCGACCTGTCGAAGGTGATCGACCGGCCCTCGGCCGGCGACGGCACCAACTACCTGATCGTCGGCTCCGACAGCCGCCAGGGCCTGTCCGACGCGCAGAAGAAGGAACTGCACACGGGCTCCGCCGAGGGCAAGCGCACGGACTCGATGATGATCCTGCACGTCGGCGACAGCGGCGACACCCTGATCTCGCTGCCGCGTGACTCGAACGTGGAGATCCCGTCCTACCAGGGGTCGACGTCCGGCAAGGTCTACAAGGGCACCGGCCGGCAGACCAAGCTGAACGCCGCGTACGCCGAGGACGGTCCGACCCTTCTGGTCCGCACGGTCGAGTACAACACCGGGCTGCACATCGACCACTACGTCGAGATCGGCTTCGCCGGCTTCGCGAACATCGTGGACGCGGTCGGCGGGGTCACCATCGACATCGACAAGGGCTTCAAGGACAAGTACTCGGGCGCGGACTTCAAGGCGGGCAAGCAGACCCTGAACGGCGAGGAGGCCCTCGCCTTCGTCCGCACCCGGCACGCCTTCGCCGCGTCGGACCTCCAGCGCACCAAGAACCAGCAGAAGTTCCTGGCGGCGCTGGCCCACCAGGTGGCCACCCCGGGCACGATCCTGAACCCCTTCAAGCTCTACCCGACCCTCGGCGCGGGCCTGGACTCCCTCACCGTCGACAAGGACATGAGCCTGTGGGACCTGGGCTCGATGTTCTTCGCGATGAAGGACGTCAACGGCGGCAACGGCGTCTCGATGAACATGCCGATCTCCGGCTCCACCGGCGGCAACCTCGTCTGGGACAAGGCGAAGGTGAAGACTCTGGTCGACGAACTGAACAACGACCAGAAGGTCACCGTCTCCGGAAACTAGCCGGCTGGTATGCCGTACCGGCGGCGAGCAGTGCCACATGGGGAAGGGCCAGGCGCCCTTCCCCATCGGCGTATCCGGCGGCGAGCCGCTCGTACTCCTGCCGGATCCGTACGACCGTCTCCGCCTCCTGCGAGGTCAGCACCAGTCCGATGGTGGCCACCCCGCCGGCGGCCCCGCCCCACCACTCGTCGAGCCCGGCCCGGTGCTCCCACTCCAGTTCCGTGGCCTCGGTACGGCGGAACCCGGCCTCCGCGAGCAGCCCCGCCAGGCCGTCGGCGGTGCGCGGGAAGTCCTCGGCCGGATCGAGGCGGGGCAGCCGCGCCGGCGGTACGGCACCGCCTGCCGTACAGGCCTGCCCGAGCAGGTCCTGACCCGCCCCGCGCCGGGCCGACCAGGTCGTCACGGCGAGCCGGCCGCCCGGGCGCAGGACGCGGCGGAGCTCGGCGAGGGCGGCACGGGGGCGGCCGACGTGGTTGAGGACGAAGTTGCCCACGACGGCGTCGAAGGTGCCGGCGGGGAAGGGCAGTTCGGGCAGTACGGCGATGCGGGCGTCGACGCCGCGCTCGCGGGCCGCGGCCACCATGCCGGCGTCCGCGTCGACCGCGGTCACCCGGGCGCCGCGGGCCAGGGCCGCCAGCGCCGCCGTACCCGTTCCGGTGCCGACGTCGAGGAGCAGCGTTCCCTCGCCGATGCCCGCCGTGTCCAGCAGGGGTGCCACGGGGTGGGCGCACAGCCGGGCGAAGCTGTCGGCGTACGCGGCCGCCCGGCCGGCCCACATGGCCCGCTCGGCGGCGTCGAAGGTGTCGGCGGTCATGGGACAAGCGTGCCGGGTCATGCGTCAAGGGCACCCGGGCGGGGTGCCCTTGACGGGGTTCAGCGGGGTGTCACATGGAGACGCCCGCCATCGAGCGGCACATCTCGGCGCAGCGGCGACACGCCTCCGCACAGCGCTTCATCTGTGGGTCGTCCGGCATGGTCATACACGCCTCGGCGCACATCTCGCAGGCCTTGGCGCACATGGCGCACATCTCGGGCGAGAGCGGCGAGCGCCGCATCATCATGTCGGCGCACATCCGGGTCATCTCGGAGCAGTCCATCAGCGCGCGCATGATCCGCATGTGGGCGGGGCCACCCTCCATGGACATGCAGGAGCTCAGGGTCTCCTCGCACATCGTGTGGGTGGCCATGCACATGTTGACGCACTCCTGCATCTGCTTGGACATGGCCGTCATGGGTCCGGTCTGGGTCATGGCTCCTCCAGGGGAGGGGGGAGGGCCTGGGGTAGGCCCCGTTCGCTTTCGTTCCTAAGCCCGACCGACCGGTAGTGCCATTCGGGGCGGCCATGGAAAAGGCGCCCCGAGGGACGCCCTTTCGCCGGATGCCGGTGCGGTTACGGCAGGTTGCGGGCCATGACGATCCGCTGGACCTGGTTCGTGCCCTCATAAATCTGGGTGATCTTGGCGTCGCGCATCATGCGCTCGACGGGGTAGTCACGGGTGTAGCCGTAGCCGCCGAGCAGCTGGACGGCGTCCGTGGTGACCTCCATGGCGACGTCGGAGGCGAAGCACTTGGCCGCCGCGCCCTGGAAGGTGAGGTCGGCGTCGCCGCGCTCGGAGGCGGCCGCGGCCTGGTAGGTGAGGGCGCGCGCGGCGGCGATCTTCATGGCCATGTCGGCGAGCATGAACTGGATGCCCTGGAAGTCGGCGATCGGCTTGCCGAACTGCTTGCGCTCCTGGACGTAGCCCTTGGCGTAGTCGAGGGCGCCCTGGGCGACACCGAGCGCCTGGGCGGCGATGGTGATCCGGGTGTGGTCGAGGGTCTTCATGGCGGTGGCGAAGCCGGTGCCCTCGTCGCCGATCATGCGGTCGGCGGGGATGCGGACGTTGTCGAGGTAGACCTCGCGGGTCGGCGAGCCCTTGATGCCGAGCTTCTTCTCCGGGGCGCCGAAGGAGACGCCCTCGTCGGCCTTCTCCACGACGAAGGCGGAGATCCCCTTGGTGCGCTTCTCCGGGTCGGTCACGGCCATCACCGTGTAGTAGTCGGAGACACCCGCGTTGGTGATCCAGCGCTTCACGCCGTTGAGGACGTAGTGGTCGCCGTCGCGGACCGCCTTCGTCTTCATGCCGCCCGCGTCGGAGCCCGCGTCCGGCTCGGAGAGGCAGTACGAGAACATCGCGTCGCCCTTGGCGAGCGGGGTCAGGTACTTCTTCTTCAGGTCCTCGCCGCCGGAGAGGATCACCGGGAGCGAGCCCAGCTTGTTCACGGCCGGGATGAGGGAGGAGGAGACGCAGGCGCGGGCCACCTCCTCGATCACGATGACCGTGGCGAGCGCGTCGGCGCCGGCCCCGCCGTACTCCTCGGGGACGTGCACCGCGTGCAGGTCGTTGGCGACCAGGGCCTCGAGCGCCTCCTGCGGGAAGCGGGCCTCCTCGTCCACCGCGGCGGCGTACGGGGCGATCTTCGCCTCGACCAGCGCGCGGACGACGTCACGGAGCATGTCGTGCTCCTCGGACGGGCGGTACAGGTCGAAGTCAGCCGATCCGGCCAAGGTCTCTCACTCCAGACGCAGTGGTGCTGACGCTAATTACTGTTAAGTAACTCAAAGTTTAGAGCGCGGCCCACGGATAGGTCACGTGAGCTTGGCGACAGCGGGAAAGTTGCCCGGAAGACGGCCCGGTTATGCTCGGGCCGCAGCCCGCACCCCCGTCCCCGAGCTGGAGCATCCATGAGCCTCAAGATCACTGTGATCGGCACCGGCTATCTCGGCGCCACGCACGCCGCGGCCATGGCCGAGCTGGGCTTCGAGGTGCTCGGTCTCGATGTCGTGCCCGAGAAGATCGCGATGCTGGAGCGCGGCGAGACCCCGATGTACGAGCCGGGGCTCGACGAGCTGCTGCGCAAGCACGTGGCCGGCTTCGAGGGCTCCAGCGGGCGGCTGCGCTTCACCACCGACTGGGCCGAGGTCGGCGCCTTCGGCGACGTCCACTTCGTCTGTGTGAACACCCCGCAGAAGCACGGCGAGTACGCCTGCGACATGTCGTACGTCGACTCCGCGATCGCGTCGCTGGCCCCGCATCTCACCGGGCCCGCGCTGGTCGTCGGCAAGTCGACGGTGCCGGTCGGTTCGGCGGAGCGGCTGGCCGCGTACCTCGCGGAGAACGCGCCCGCCGGGGCCGATGCCGAACTGGCCTGGAACCCGGAGTTCCTGCGCGAGGGCTTCGCGGTCCAGGACACGCTCCACCCGGACCGGCTGGTGGTCGGCGTGCGCAGCGAGCGGGCCGAGAAACTGCTGCGCGAGGTGTACGCGACGCCGGTGGCCGAGGGCGCGCCGTTCGTGGTGACCGACTTCCCGACGGCCGAGCTGGTGAAGACCTCGGCGAACTCCTTCCTCGCCACGAAGATCTCCTTCATCAACGCGATGGCCGAGGTCTGCGAGGCCGGGGGCGGTGACGTGGTCAAGCTGGCGGAGGCGATCGGGTACGACGACCGGATCGGGAAGAAGTTCCTGCGGGCCGGGATCGGCTTCGGCGGCGGCTGTCTGCCGAAGGACATCCGCGCGTTCATGGCGCGGGCCGGTGAGCTCGGTGCCGACCAGGCGCTGACCTTCCTGCGCGAGATCGACTCCATCAACATGCGGCGCCGGGGGCAGATGGTCGAGATGGCCCGGGAGGCGCTGGGCGGGGGGTCGTTCCTCGGGAAGCGGGTCGCGGTGCTCGGCGCGACGTTCAAGCCGGACTCGGACGACGTCCGGGACTCACCCGCGCTGAACGTGGCCGGGCAGATCCATCTGCAGGGCGGGCAGGTGACGGTGTACGACCCGAAGGGGATGGAGAACGCGCGGCGGCTGTTCCCGACGCTGGGCTACGCCGTCAGTGCGGAGGAGTGTGTGCGGGGGGCGGATGTGGTGCTGCATCTGACGGAGTGGCGGGAGTTCAGGGAGCTGGATCCGGCGGTGCTGGGTTCGGGGGCCGCGGCGAAGGTGATTCTCGACGGGCGGAATGCGCTGGATCCTGAGGTCTGGCGGCGGGCCGGGTGGACGTATCGCGCCATGGGGCGTCCGACCGCTTAGATCTGCGGGTGAGTGGGGGCTGAGCGCGCCCACGCGGCGGAGCCGCATGTTGATACAGCGCCGCGCCCCTGACGGAGCGCTTCAGTGCGGGGCGCTTCGAAGAACCGGGGGCGCTTTACAGAACCGGGCGACACCGGTTCGGCCGAGGCTCAGTCGGCCGAACCGGTGTCTTGTTGCATTCTGCACCACTGGGCACTTGCGTCGCGGGGGAACTGGCCGTGTGTTACGTGTCCTTGGCGCGGTAGCGGCGCATCTTGGCGCGGGCGCCGCACACCTGCATCGAGCACCAGCGGCCGCGGCCGGCGGGGCTGCGGTCGTAGTAGGCCCAGTGGCAGGTGTCGGCCTCGCAGGCCTTGAGGCGGGTCCAGGTGCCCTCGACCAGGGCCGTGGCCACGGCGGAGGCGATCCGGGAGAGGAGCGGGGCCGCGTCGGCGGGGGTGAGGGTCGCCGAGCCGTCGAGGGGGTCGACGGCGAGGTACAGGGGGGCGTGGGCGAGCAGCTCGCCGAGCGGGGTGACCTCGCGGTGCGGGGGGTGGCCGGCGTGCGCGAGGAGGGTGGCGCGCAGGGACTCGCGCAGGTCGCGGGTGGCGGGGAGCCCGGCCTCCGTGATGCCGAGGCGGGCCCGGCCGTCCGGCGTGTCGAGGGTGTCGGCGCCCGACTCGAGGTCCAGCGTGTTCACCAGGGCCTCGACCAGGGCCAGGCCGCCCGGCGCGGGCGATCTCTCACTCATCCCTGCAAGTTACCTCCGCACCTCACTTGCGACGTGACCTCCGCTGCGGGAGCATCAGGTAACCGTTACCGGTTACCTGTCTCTAAAGGTAACTCCCGATCGCGAGGAGGAAGTCATGGCTCTCGCCAAGCTCGGAGTCGTCGTCCTGGACTGTCCCGACCCGTCCGCGCTCGCCGGTTTCTACGCCGGGGTGCTGGGTGGCAGCGTCGAGGGGGACGGGGACTGGGTGGACCTGACGGTGCCCGGCGGGCAGGCGCTGGCGTTCCAGCGGGCGCCCGGGTTCGTGGCGCCGCAGTGGCCCGCGCCCGACGACTCCCAGCAGCTCCATCTGGACCTGGTGGTGGAGGACCTGGACACGGCCGAGCAGGGGGTGCTGGAGCTGGGCGCCAAGCCGCTGGACGCGGCGGACCGGGCGCGCGGCTTCCGGGTCTACGCCGACCCGGCGGGGCATCCCTTCTGCCTGTGCCGGGCCTGACGACCGGCTGACGGACCCGGTCAGGCGTCCGCGCCGGCCGGGCGGGGCGGCTGGTTGGGCTCCCTGCGGCGCTGGGTGGCGCGGGCGGTGAAGTCGGCGCTGCGCAGCACTCGCTGGACGTTTCCCCAGGTCAGCAGGGAGAGCTCGGTCTCGGACCAGCCGCGCCTGAGCAGTTCGGTGATCAGGTGGGGGTAGCAGGAGGTGTCGGCGAGGTCGCGGGGGTGGGTGGCGCCGGAGTCGTAGGTGCCGGACAGGGCGACGCACTCGGGGCCGGCCACCAAGCGGACGTGGTCGAGGTGGTCGGCGACGTCCGGGACGGTCGGCCCGGTCTGCTCGGCGGACAGCGGCACCATGCACAGGCCCCGCTGCTCCCCCAGCCGCACCAGCAGTTCGTCGGAGAGGTTGGCGGGGTGCGGGCGTACGGACGCGGCGGCGGAGCGGGTGCACAGGACCGGCGTCTTGGAGAGGGCCAGCACCCGGGCGAGGGTGGCCTCGGGGGCGCCGGACAGGTCGGCGAGCACGCCGAGCCGGTTCATCTCGCGGATCACCTCCTCGCCGAACCGGGTCAGCCCCTCAGGGCCCGCCCAGGCCACGTCGGTCAGGGTGAGCACGCGCAGACCCAGGGACTGCAGGACGCGCAGGATGCCGAGGGAGTCGTCGAGGGCGGCGGCGGAGGCCGGGCCGAGCACCACGGCGACCCGGCCGCAGTTGCGGGCGTCGATGATCTGTCCGGCGGTCCGCACCAGACGCAGCCCCTCCGGATGCGTCTCGACGACCCGGCGCGCCAGGTCCAGCTGCTCCAGCGTGGCCCCCACGGCCCGGCCGCCGCGCTCCGCCTCCGGTACCCGCAACGACCAGAACAGCGCGCCCACATGCCCCTCGCGCAGCCGGGGCACGTCCGTGTCCACGGCCGTCTCGCCCAGCTCCAGGTCGTACCAGGGCAGCGGGGCGAGCGCCCGGGGCAGCTCGCTGTAGCCGTCCGCGACCGGATGCACGGCCAGCAGGGCATGGGCCCGCTCCAGGAGTTCGGCGCCGGACGCCGCCGGGAGCGGGAACGGGTCGTCCGGGAAGCAGTCGTCCTCGCCGACCTCGGTCGTGCTGGGGATGTCGTGCTGGAGGTCGGCCATGAAGGGCTCCGTACGTCGTCGTGAGCTACGTCGTGAAGGGGCTGTAGCCCACCGTCGCACGCCCGGCCGGGAGGGTTCCTGGTGGATGGTGCGTTCGGGGGTACGGGCCCCGCACGCGGTTCCCCGCTCAGCTCTCCCGCGCGGCCCTGATGACCTCGTCCAGCGTCTCCCGCGAGCGCGCCAGGTCGGCGATCATGCGGTCGATCCGGTCGCGCTCGGCGGCGAGGTCGGCCACCAGCCTCGGTGTGGCGACGGCCGACGGCCCGCCGTCCTGGTCCCGCATGCAGGGCAGCAGGTCCTTGATCCGCGTGCTGTGCAGCCCGGCGGCGAACAGCTCCTGGATCCGTACGACCCGGTCGACGGCCGCCTCCGGACAGTCGCGGTGCCCGCCCGCCGTACGGTCGGCCGTCAGCAGCCCCTGTGCACCTGCTCGTCGTAGCAGCGCAGCGACCGCTCGCTGACCGCGGTCCGCCGGGCCAGTTCTCCCATCCGCATGCCGCCCCCGGGACGGTACGCGCCATGACACGGACCACGACGGACTTCCTGGCACCGGCCCGGCTCGGCGGGCTCGAACTCCCGAACCACCTGGTGATGGCCCCGCTGACCCTCCCCCAGTTCTCGACTTCGCTCGAACCGGGGGGACCCCCATCCGCGCGGCGGCCGACGGCACCCCCACCGACCTCATGGCCACGTACTACGCCCAGCGCGCCACGGCCGGTCTGATCATCGCCGAGGCGGCCACCCCCAACGCGGGCCGGCGGCCGGATGTTCCTGCAGCTCCAGCACGGCGGCCGGGTCAGCCATCCGGCGACCACCGGACTGACCCCGGTCGCGCCCTCGCCGGTCCCCCTCCCGGAGACGATCTTCACGCCGGACAGGCACCGCCCGGCCGTCGTACCCCGGGAGCTGAGCCGGGAGGGGATCCGGTCGACCGTCGCCGACTTCGCCGCCGCGGCCCGCCGGGCGGTGGACGCCGGTTTCGAGGGGGTCGAGGTGCACTCGGCCAACGGCCATCTGCTGCACCAGTTCCTCGCCGCCGGCACCAACCGCCGTACCGACGCCTACGGCGGCTCGGTCGCCGGTCGGATCCGGTTCACGGCGGAGGTGACGGAGGCGGTGGCCGCCGCGATCGGGGCGGACCGGGTGGGGGGCGGATCTCCCCCGCGAGCACCGTCAACGGCATCGAGGAGGGCGACACCGAGGCCCTCTACCCGGCGCTCGTGGCGCGGCTGGCGGAGTGGGAGCCCGCCTTACCTCCACCTGGTGCACGCCGACCCGGACGGCCCGCTGTTCCACCGCCTGCGCGCGGCCTGGTCCGGGACGCTGATCGCCAACCCGGTGCTGCACGACCTCACCACCGAGGAGGTCACCGGGACCTCCCGGCGTCTGCTGGCCGCCGGGGCCGACCTGGTCGCGCTGGGGTACTTCATGTACGTGGGCGGGGCGGCCGGCTACACCGACTACCCCGCCCTGGCCGGTCAGCCGTCGAGCTCGGACAGGGTCGCGTTCGACGGGCCGCGGGTGGCCTGAAGACTCCGGGCCTCGTCCTCCGCCGCGCCGAGCACCCGGACCGCGTTCTGCCAGGTGAGCTTCGCCAGGTCGGCGCGGGACCAGCCGCGGTCGAGGAGTTCGGCGATCAGGTTCGGGTAACCGGAGACGTCGTTCAGGCCGTCCGGGGTGAAGGCCGTGCCGTCGTAGTCGCCGCCGATGCCGACGTGGTCGATGCCCGCCGCCTCGCGCATGTGGTCGAGGTGGTCGGCGACGGTGGAGACGGTCGCGATCGGCCGCGGGGTGGTCTCCTCGAAGGCCCGGTGGATCTTCATGGCCTCCTCGGTGGTGTCGAGGTGGTGGAAGCCGTGCGCGCGCATGTTGTCGTCGGCCGCCGCCGTCCAGTCGACCGCCGCCTGGAGCACGAACTTCGGCACGAACGTCACCATCGCCATGCCGCCGTTGGCGGGGAGGCGTTCGAGGACGTCGTCCGGGATGTTGCGGGGATGGTCGCAGACGGCCCGCGACGAGGAGTGGGAGAAGATCACCGGGGCGGTGGTGGTGTCGAGGGCGGCGCGCATGGTGGTGGCCGCGACGTGGGACAGGTCCACCAGCATGCCCAGGCGGTTCATCTCCCGCACGACCTCGCGGCCGAACGCGGACAGGCCGCCGACGTTCGGCTTGTCGGTCGCCGAGTCCGCCCAGTCGTTGTTGTCGTTGTGGGTGAGCGTCATGTAGCGCACGCCCAGCTCGTACAGACCGCGCAGGGTGCCCAGCGAGTTGTCGATCGAGTGACCGCCCTCCGCCCCCATGAGGGAGGCGATACGGCCCTCGGCGCGCGCCGCCTCCATGTCGGCGGCGGTCAGCGCGGCCCGCAGGTCGGCCGGGTAACGGGCGATCAACTGCCGTACGCAGTCGATCTGTTCGAGGGTGGCCGGGACCGCGCCCGGCAGGTCCGAGCGCACGTACACCGACCAGTACTGCGCACCGACCCCGCCCTCGCGCAGCCGCGGGATGTCGGTGTGCAGATGGGCGTTCTGGTGGCCGGCGATGTCGCGGGCGTCGAGGTCGTAGCGGACCTGCTCGCGCAGCGCGTACGGCAGGTCGTTGTGGCCGTCGACGACCGGGAACTCGCGCAGCAGGGACCGGGCTTCATCGAGGGACGTCATTGCGTATTGCTTCCCGGAGTCCTACTTGCCGAAGCCGAAGCCGCTCGAGCCCTCGACCTTGGAACGCAGCCGCTTGCCCTTCTCGGCCGCCTGGTCGTTGAGGTCCTGCTGGAACTCGCGCATCTTCTGCAGGAGGTCCTCGTCGTGCGCGGCCAGGATCCGGGCGGCCAGCAGCCCCGCGTTGCGGGCGCCCGCGACCGAGACCGTGGCGACCGGCACACCCGCCGGCATCTGCACGATGGAGAGCAGGGAGTCCATGCCGTCCAGGTACTTCAGCGGGACCGGGACGCCGATGACCGGGAGCGGGGTCACGGAGGCGAGCATGCCCGGGAGGTGGGCCGCTCCCCCGGCGCCCGCGATGATCGCCTTCAGTCCGCGCCCGGCGGCCTGCTCGCCGTACGTGATCATCTCGCGCGGCATCCGGTGCGCGGAGACGACATCGACCTCGTACTCGATCTCGAACTCGTCCAGGGCCTTGGCGGCGGCCTCCATGACGGGCCAGTCGGAGTCCGAACCCATGACGATGCCAACAACGGGGCTCATTCGGTGATCGTGCCTCTCAGGTAGCCGGCAGCGTGACGTGCGCGCTCGAGAACGTCGTCCAGGTCGTCGCCGTAGGTGTTGACGTGGCCGACCTTGCGGCCGGGCTTCACGTCCTTGCCGTACATGTGGATCTTCAGTTTGGGGTCGCGGGCCATGCAGTGCAGGTACGCGGAGTACATGTCCGGGTAGTCGCCGCCGAGGACGTTGACCATGACCGTCCACTTGGCGCGCGGGCGCGGGTCGCCGAGGGGCAGGTCGAGGACCGCGCGGACGTGGTTGGCGAACTGCGAGGTGATCGCGCCGTCCTGGCTCCAGTGGCCGGAGTTGTGCGGGCGCATCGCCAGTTCGTTGACGAGGATGCGGCCGTCGCGGGTCTGGAAGAGCTCGACGGCGAGGTGGCCGACGACACCCAGTTCCTTGGCGATCCGCAGGGCCATCTCCTCGGCCTGCAGGGCGAGCGACTCGTCCAGGTCCGGGGCGGGCGCGATGACGGTGTCGCAGACGCCGTTGACCTGCTGGGACTCGACCACCGGGTAGGCGACGGCCTGGCCGTGCGGGGAGCGTACGACGTTGGCGGCGAGCTCGCGGACGTAGTCGACCTTCTCCTCGGCGAGGACCGGCACGCCGGCCCGGAAGGGGTCGGTGGCCTCCTCGGCGGTCTCGACGACCCACACGCCCTTGCCGTCGTAGCCGCCGCGCACGGTCTTCAGGACGACGGGGAAGCCGTCGCCCTCGGCCGCGAACCGGACCACGTCCTCCGCGTCGGCCACGATCCGGTGCCGGGGGCACGGGACGCCGATCGCGTCGAGCTTCGCCCGCATCACGCCCTTGTCCTGGGCGTGCACCAGCGCGTCGGGACCGGGGCGCACGGGGATGCCGTCCGCCTCCAGGGCCCGCAGATGCTCGGTGGGGACATGCTCGTGATCGAAGGTGATCACGTCGCAGCCGCGTGCGAACTCGCGCAGCGTGTCCAGGTCGCGGTAGTCGCCGACGACGACATCGCTCACCACCTGGGCCGCGGAATCCTGAGGGGTGTCACTGAGGAGCTTGAACCTGATGCCCAGCGGGATGCCTGCCTCGTGCGTCATACGCGCGAGCTGACCACCGCCGACCATGCCGACTACCGGGAACGTCACGCCCCCAGGGTATCGGCCGCGCCGAGGTGGCCGGTTTCCCCTCTTGCGAACAGGGCTCTTACCTGACGCTTCGGCGTCTCTTGCCCCGCTTTTCCGGTGCTCTTTCCAAGCCGTTTCCGACCTGTGTCGCCATCCACAGGCGTGGGACATACTGGGTCGTTAGCATGGCTGGGTCGCCAATACCTACGGACGGGAGCCCGCACAACCATGGAACGTGGTTCCTCGGGGCTGCAACGGCTCGTACGCGAGGTCGCCAAATTCGGCGCCGTCGGCGGTGCCGGCATTCTCGTCAATCTCGGCGTTTTCAACCTGGTCAGGCACGTCACCGAGCTGCCGGTGGTGCGGGCGAGCGTCATAGCGACGGTCGTGGCCATTGTCTTCAATTACGTCGGCTTCCGCTACTGGACGTACCGGGACCGTGACAAGAACGGCCGCACCAAGGAACTCACCCTGTTCCTGCTGTTCAGCGCGGTCGGCCTGGTGATCGAGAACGGTCTGCTGTACCTGGCGACCTACGGCTTCGGCTGGGACAGCCCGCTGCAGAGCAACGTCTTCAAGTTCGTCGGCATCGGCGTGGCGACCCTGTTCCGCTTCTGGTCGTACCGCAGCTGGGTCTTCAAGACCCTGCCGGCCCGGGAGACGGTCGCCGACGCGGAGGCCATCCTGGAGCAGGCGGCCGACACCGGGAAGCCCAGGCAGCGGGTCCGGCAGAACTCCCTCGCGGACTAGGACCGGGCCGGAGCAGACCGGACCGGCCTAGCGGACCATCGGCCGGTCCTCGTCCACCGGCTTGTGCGCGGGCGGGGTGCGGGACAGGAACAGGCCGAACACCGGCGGCTGGGCCTGGAGCAGTTCGAGCCGGCCGCCGTCGGCCTCCGCGAGGTCACGGGCGACGGCGAGCCCGATCCCGGTGGAGTTCCGGCCGCTGATGGTTCGCTCGAAGATCCGGTTGCCGAGGTCGGCAGGCACCCCGGCCCCCTCGTCCGTCACCTCGACGACCGCCTGGTTGCCGGTGACCCTGGTCCGCAGGGCGACCGTGCCGCCCCCGTGCATCAGCGAGTTCTCGATCAGCGCCGCCAGCACCTGCGCCACCGCGCCCGGCGTGCCCACCGCGCGCAGATGCCGCTTGCCCGAGCTGACGATCGCCCGGCCCGCACTGCGGTAGGCGGGCCGCCACTCGGCGAGCTGCTGCTGGATGACCTCGTCCAGGTCGAAGGAGACGGCGGAGCCGGTCCGCGGGTCGCGGGAGTTCGTCAGCAGCCGCTCGACGACGTCCGTCAACCGCTCCACCTGTGTGAGCGCCACGTTCGCCTCCTCCTTCACGATGTCCGGGTCGTCGGTGAGGGTGATCTCCTCCAGACGCATGGACAGCGCGGTCAGCGGAGTGCGCAGCTGGTGCGAGGCGTCGGCGGCGAGGCGCCGCTCGGCGGTGAGCATCCGCCCGATCCGCTCTGCGGAGGAGTCCAGCACATCGGCGACCCGGTCCAGCTCGGGAACGCCGTACCGCTTGTGCCGGGGCCGCGGGTCACCCGACCCGAGCCGCTCCGCGGTCTCGGCCAGGTCCGTCAGCGGGGACGCCAGCCGGTTGGCCTGCCGGATGGCCAGCAGGACGGCGGCGATCACGGCGAGCAGCGCGACGGCCCCGATGATCAGCAGCGTACGGCCGACCTCCCGGGTCACCGTCGAGCGCGGCTCCTGGACGGTGACCGTCTCGCCTTCCTCGCCGTCGGCCGTGTAGTGGATCACATCGCCCTCGGGCTTCACCCCGAGCTCGATCGGCGGCTTGCCCGGGATCCGGATGACGGCGTACTGATCCTTGCCGACCTGGCTGCGCAGTATCTCCGCGGTGATGTTCTCGTCCTCGAGAATCCGGCTGTCGACGATGCTGGCGAGCCGAAGCGCCTCGGAGTCGACCCGCTCCTGGGCGCTGTTGCTGATGGTCCGCGATTCGACGATCACCAGAGACACGCCGAAGACGGCGATGACGACGAGAACGACAGCGAGGGTGGACTGGATGAGCCGACGTCGCATTCAGCGCCCCTTCAGGGGCGCGGGGAACTGCGCGACCAGCCACACACAACGGTCAGTCGCGCACCCGTCCGAGCCACCCACGACGAATCGCACTTAACTCTTCTCGAACCGGAACCCGACACCACGCACCGTGGCGATGTACCGAGGGTTCGCCGCGTCGTCGCCCAGCTTCTTGCGCAGCCACGAGATGTGCATGTCGAGCGTCTTGGTCGACGACCACCACGTGGTGTCCCAGACCTCCCGCATCAACTGGTCCCTCGTCACCACGCGCCCGGCGTCCCGCACCAGCACCCGCAGCAGGTCGAACTCCTTCGCGGTGAGCTGGAGTTCCTCCTCACCCATCCACGCGCGATGCGACTCCACGTCGATCCGCACCCCGTGCGTGGCCGGCGGCTGCGCGGGCTCCGAGGCGCCGCGCCGCAGCAGCGCCCGCACCCGGGCGAGCAGTTCGGCGAGCCGGAACGGCTTGGTGACGTAGTCGTCGGCACCCGCGTCCAGTCCGACGACGGTGTCCACCTCGTCGGCCCGCGCGGTCAGGATGAGGATCGGCACGGCGTGGCCCTCGGCCCGCAGCCGGCGCGCGACCTCCAGGCCGTCCATGCCGGGCAGCCCGAGGTCCAGCACGACCAGATCGATGCCGCCCTGCATTCCGGCGTCGAGCGCGGTCGGTCCGTCCTCGCGCACCTCGACCTCGTAACCTTCCCGGCGCAGTGCGCGGGCCAGCGGCTCCGAGATGGACGCGTCGTCCTCGGCGAGCAGTACACGGGTCATGAGGTGATGGTAGTCCGCTTACGCGCAGTACTGGAGTGTGATCGGCACCAGGGATTCTTACCTTGGGGCACAGTGGTACGAACCTATGGGCGACAGGTGAGATCGTAGGACGGACCTTCGAAACCGCGCGCACGGTTCCCCCGACACCTGTGATCCGTGTCTCAAGTCCTTCCATATCCGGCAGTGTCCTGACGTACAGTGACGTGAACGCCTGTAGTACACCCGGGGACCTTTGGCGGGCATCTTGACGCTGAAGGTCTCTTTTGTGTGCGGGCTGACCCCCGTCAGCCTTGAAAGGAACGACCTCTGGCCGGGCTCCGGACGCGACACAGCGTCACGGGGCGTGGATCCCGGTGGTCGCCGTCCGCCGCCCCGCGACCCGGGGCGGGCTCCCCCTGGGCGTGGGGTGGACGGTCCGACCCGCCGGTGCCGGCCGCTCCCCCCACGGGTGCGCAGAGCCCCACCGCGCGCTCCGACCAGCAAGGAACGACCATGGCGTCCAGCCTGACGAAGGACTCGGTCCGACCGGGCACCCCCGGTTCCGAGAAGACCTTCTTCGGCCACCCCCGCGGACTGGCCACTCTCTTCATGACCGAGATGTGGGAGCGATTCTCCTACTACGGCATGAAGGCCCTGCTCCCGCTGTACCTGGTCGCTCCCGGCGGCCTGCACATGAGCGCGGCCACGGCGACGGCGATCTACTCCGTGTACCTGTCGCTCGTGTACCTGCTCGCCCTGCCGGGCGGCTGGTTCGCCGACCGTGTCCTCGGCCCCCGCAAGACGGTCGCCGTCGCGGGCACGATCATCATGCTCGGCCACCTGACGCTGGCGCTGCCCAGCTCCGGCACCTTCTTCGCCGGCCTCGGCCTGGTCGCCATAGGTTCGGGTCTGCTGAAGGCCAACATCTCCACGATGGTCGGCCACCTGTACGAAGGCCCGGACGACCCGCGCCGTGACGGTGGCTTCACGCTCTTCTACATCGGCATCAACCTGGGCGCGTTCGCCGCGCCGCTGGTCATCGGCACGGTCGGTGAGAACTACAACTGGCACCTCGGCTTCGCGCTGGCCGCGGTCGGCATGGCGCTGGGCCTCGCCCAGTTCCTGCTGGGCACCCGCCACCTGAGCTCGCGTTCGGACATCGTCCCCACGCCGCTGTCCGACGCGGAGAAGAAGGCGACGCTGACGAAGGCCGGCTTCTGGGCCGCCGTCGCCGCGGTCTTCTACGTCGTCGTCGGTGTCTCCGGCGTCTACACGCTGAACTGGCTGCTGGTCCCGATCACCGTCGCCGGTCTGGTGATCCCGGTCGTCGTCATCGCCCGCATCAAGCGGGACAAGGACCTGGACCGCGCCGAGCAGTCCAAGATGAGCGCCTACATCTGGTTCTTCGTGGCCGCGGCCGTCTTCTGGATGATCTACGACCAGGGTGGCTCGACCGTCTCCCTGTTCGCCGACGCCTCCGCGAAGAACACGATCTTCGGCTGGAACTTCCCGGTCTCCTGGTACCAGTCCGTCAACCCGGTCATGATCATGGCGTTCGCGCCGGTCTTCGCCTGGGCGTGGCTGGCGATGGCCCGCCGGGGCAAGGAGCCGAGCACGGCCGTGAAGTTCGCCGGTGGTCTGGTGCTGATCGGTGCGTCGTTCTTCCTGTTCCTCGCGCCGCTGTCGATCGCCGACGGTGGTCACAAGGCCGCGGCGATGTGGCTGGTCGGCATCTACTTCGTGCAGACCGTGGGTGAGCTGATGCTGTCCCCGGTGGGTCTGTCCGTGACGACGAAGATGGCTCCGGCGAAGTACGCGTCCCAGATGATGGGCGTGTGGTTCCTCGCGGTCACCGCGGGCGACGCGACGACCGGGCTGCTGTCCATCGCGGGCGTCGACCTGAACAAGACGGGGATCGTGGCGTTCCAGGCGGTGCTGGCGGTGCTGGCCGGTGTGGCCGTGTGGATGTACCGGAAGAAGGTCCGGGAGCTTATGGGAGACGTTCACTGACGTCTTCGACAGAGGGCCACCGGGATCTTGGGATCCGGGTGGCCCTCGTGCGTTTTCGGCTAACGGTCGGTGGGGGTTGCTCGCGCCCACGCGGCGGAGCCGCACATCAGATGCAGCCCCGCGCCCCTGAGTTGATCACCTCGTCCTCTTCCGAGGCATGAACGTGAAGACCGCGCCGCCCAGCAGGATGGCCGTGCCCGCCACCAGACCCAGGGCCTTCAGTGCGCCGTTGCTGCTGTCGCCGGTCTCGGCCAGGCCGCCGCTGCTGCTGGAGCCGCTGCTTCCCGAGGTGGTGCTGCCGGACGCGCCGCTCGCCTGTTCCGTGGTGTCCAGGGTCAGGGAGACCTCGGTCTTCGTCGGGGTGCAGGTGGTGGTCGTGCCCAGTGCCTTGACCGTCAGGACGCCCGGCGACAGGGTCGACGTACCGCTCGCCCCCGGCTTGTAGGTACCCGTGAGGTCGGGGATCTCGATCGGGTCGCCGGACTTGATGGCGGAGGAGTTGGTGGGACCCTCCACATGGACCGTGCCCTTGTCGGCGCCGCCCAGGACCACCTCCATCGACGGTTTCACCGAGCCCGCCGGGATGTCGGCGGGGCTGTCCATGACGGACCCGTTGAACTGCACGGTGAGGTCGAAACTGCCGCCGTCCTTCTTGGCGTTGATCTGCACCGGTGAGGTCGCGCTCTTGTCGCCGATGGGCGTCTTGCAGGCGTAGGGGATGTCGACCTCCTTGCCCGTGAAGTCGGTCTGGCCGGTGCCGTCGGAGGCGGACGCGGAGGCGGAGGCCGACGCGGACTCCGACGCCGACTCGGACGGGCCGGCGGAGTCCGACGGGGAGGCCGAGGCGGACGTGCTGTCCGTCGGGCTCGCCGAGTCGGTCGAACCGCTGCCGGTCACCTCGATCGTCGCCGCCTGCGGCACCGTCCCGGACGGCGTGCACACGGTGTCCGTCCCGTACGCGTTGACCGTGTACGCGTCCGGTGTGAGCGTCACCGAGCCCGGTGACGTCAGTTTCAGCGAGCCCGTCATGTCGGACAGCACCATGTCGCCGCCCTTGGGGATCGCCGGGTTCTC
Organism: Streptomyces sp. NPDC007901; assembly: GCF_042959465.1. NCBI lineage: Bacteria > Bacillati > Actinomycetota > Actinomycetes > Kitasatosporales > Streptomycetaceae > Streptomyces > Streptomyces sp. NPDC007901. Next base: position 56,398 of record NZ_JBIBKW010000014.1, read on the forward strand.
GCGCGGCCCCTGCATCGCGATGTCGGCGGTCTGGGCGCCGGCCGCCTTGACCGTGCCGGACGGCTGGACGGTGTTCGCGGGCAGGTCGATGATGTCCGGGTTCTTGGACGCGGCCTGCACGAACTTCCAGGTGATGTCGACCGTGTCACCGACCTTCGCGGTGGCGGGTGCGGTGATCTCGACCTTGGTGGTGCCGTCGATCGGGTCGGCGACCCCGGCGGGCGGTACGCAGTGGGTGGCGTAGGACACCTCGGCCGCCTGTGCGGTCCCGGCGGCCGCGCCGAGCAGGACACCCGCCCCGCCGAGGACCAGCGCGGCCGCCGCCGCACCCGCTCTGACCGGTGTCACTCTCCTTCGCATGATCATGTGGGTCCCTTCGTGGTGGGAGTCGTAGGACTCGCCGGACTGTCGTCGTGCGGTGCGGAGAGCCGACCGGTGGCCGTGCCCGGATCGGTGTCGGGGGTGAACCACGGCAGGGTCGCGGTCGTGGCGGGGGCGGGTTCCGGCGCGCGCAGCCGCGGCAGCCGGAGGGTCGGGCGGTGCACCCCGCGATGGCGGACGCCGCCGGCGCGGGGCGGTCGTACCCGGTCCACCACCGCCATGCCGATGCGGAAGACCGCTGCCGGTACGACCACGCAGAGCAGGATCCAGAAGAGGGTCACGCCCCACGGGCGGCCGACGCCCCAGGGCTGCTCGGCGAGGACCTTGCCGTCGTACTTGAGGGAGACGGTGTAGTCGCCGTGCGCTCCGGCGGAGAGTTCGACGGGCAGTTCGACCCGCGCCTTCTTGCCGGGTGCGAGGGTGCCGCGCCACTGCTGCTCGTCCCACTGCGGGGCGAACACGCCGTGCGAGGTGCCGACTTGGAAGACGGGGTCCTTGAGGGTGCTCGACCCCGCGTTGCCGATGGTGAGGACGAGGGTCCTGGAGGGAGGCGCGCCGAACCAGGTCAGCAGGCCCGAGGAGCCGTCGAGGCGGGTGTCGGTGAGGAGGGACAGCCGGCCGCCGGTGGACTCGGCGGGCAGCGCCTTCACGGGGTGTCCGGCGACCTGGAAGACGGCGTCCGCGTCGGCGTCCGCCCCGGTCACGGTGGCCACGTGCACCACGCAGGGGCAGGGCACCGGCGGTTCGGCGACCGGGAGCCGCTTGCTGAAGTGGCCGTCGGCGTCGGTGGTGACGGCCCGGCCGTCGGCGTTGGCGCAGGAGTTGGTGCCGCCGATCACGCCCCGGGACGGGCTGGCCTGGCCGCAGATCAGCATCATCAGCAGGGTGTGCGACCGCCAGCCGGTGCCGCTGACCGTGATCGAACCGCCGGTTCCGGCCTGGGACTCGGAGACCTTGACGGACGGACCGCCGGCCGCCGCCGCCATGGGCGCCGCGGGCGCCAGCAGCAGCGCGCACACCGCCGCCAGTATCAGGACCGCACGCACTCTCACCTCGCCGCTCCCGTCAACTCGAACTCCGTGTCCGGGTCCGTCGGCAGGGGTGCGGCCGACCCGTTCCCGCGCCGCCCGCGCCGTCGTACGACCGTCACGGCGGCCCCCGCCGCCCCGGCCGTCAGCCCGCCCGCGGCCCCGGCCACCGCGCCCCAGGGCACGAACCGGGTGCTCGTGCCCGCGGTGTCGTGCGCGCCGCCCGCCGCCGTCGCCGTCAGCCGGACGTCGACCGCGTCCAGGGCCGGGTGGCCGGACCAGGGTTCGGTGAGCTCGGTGCGGGTGCCGGGGGCGAGGCGGACCGGGAGGGCACGCGGCGCCCGGTCCAGCAGGACCCGGCCGAGGAGGCCGTGGGCGCGCACCGCCAGCTTCGGTACGAGCACGGTCGTACCCCTGTTGACCAGCTCGTACGTGATGCGGTCGCCGTGGACGGCGACGTGTTCGACGGTCAGCGCGGACAGGGTGGGGCCGCCGACCCGGAGGCGGATGCGGACGGTGGCGGTGCGGCCGTCGGCGTCCTTGGCGACCAGCGTGCCGGAGCGGTCGCCGGGGGCTGCGCCGGTCGGCACCGTCATCGTGAAGGGGACGTCGGCGCGGGTGCGGGCCGGGACGCGGATGCCCGGCTCGGCGAAGGTGAGGGACACGCCGGTGCCCGACAGCCGTACCGTGACCGGCCGTCCGCCGGGGTTGCGCACCGACACGGTGTCCTGGAGGACCGCTCCGGGGGCGCCCTCGGCGTAGAAGGACGGGCGGCCGCCGCCCGCGGGCGCGAGGGACCAGCCCTCGGCGGCCGCCGCGCGCGGGGCGGCGGCGAGCAGGGTCAGGACGGTGACGCCGAGGACACGGGCGGCGGACTGGGCGGACGGCATGGGCGGCTCCAGCGGTCGGACCCGGCGGGTCAGCGGCGTACGGTCTGGTTCCGCCGGGTCAGCCAGAGGGCGCCGGCCGCGCCCGCGAGCAGCACGGTGCCGCCGAGGGTGCCGAGAGCGACGAACGAGTCCTCGGGACCGGTCTTCGGGAGGGTGCCCGCGGAGTCGGCGCCGGTGCCGCCGGAGGACGACGAGCCGGAACCGGTCGAACCGGAGCCCGACGCCGTCACGTCCAGCGTCAGGGCCGGGCCGGGGTTGTTGGTGGGGTTGCAGGTCGTCGTCGTACCGAGCGCCTTGATGGTGAGCGTGCCCGGTGTGAAGGTCACCTTGCCGCTCTTCTCCGGCGTGTAGGTCCCGCTCAAGTCGTTGATCTTGATGGGGGTGTTGGCGGGGATCGCGGCCTGGTTGGGCGAGCCGGTCACGTTCATCGTGCCGCTGTCGGCGCCGCCGAGCTTGATGGTGGCGCTGGGGTTCATCGCGCCCTTGCCGAGTTCGACGGGGCTGGAGGAGACGCCCTTCTGCCAGGACATCGTGATCTTGTAGCCGCTGCCGCTCTTGACGCCCTTGATGTCGATCGGGGAGACGGCGCTCTTGTTGCCGATCGGCGTCTTGCAGGCGTAGTTGACCTCGACGACGGTGGCGTGCGCCGCCGGGGCGGCCAACAGCACCGCCGAGCCGGCCAGCGCGGCGGCGGACGCGAGCGCGGCGGTTCGTTTGGAGGACGACACGACGGTCCACCTCATTCCTGACGGCGTATCAGATGGGCCGTCAAGGTACGCCGGGGCTCATGAGGAGGGAAGAGAAAGGGCGTGGCGGAAGTGTGGGGATACCAGCGCGCCCCGAGGGGGCGCTGGGGGTGCCCCCGGCCGAAGGCTGGGGGAGGAACTGCGCGATCAGCCCCCACTCACCCGCAGCCGCGCACGGACACCAAGCCGCTGCCTCTCAGGCGGGTGCCCCCAACTCCGCCCAAACGGTCTTACCGGCCGCCCCCGGCGTCCGTACGACCCCCCAGTCCAGACACAGCCGCTGCACGATGAACATCCCGTGCCCACCCGGCCGCCCCGCCCGATGCGGCGTCCGCGGCGCCGGCTGCCCGGCCCCCCGGTCGGACACCTCCACCCGGATCACCTTGTTGTCGCAGGCCAGGAACAACTCGTCCGGCCCCTCCGCATGGAGACACGCGTTGGTGACGAGCTCGGAGACCACGAGCAGCACATCCTCGGCGGCCGCCCGCCGGTCGGCGGTCGCCGCCGGCAGCCACCCCCACGCGTACAACGCCTGCCGGGCGAAGTCGCGGGCGAGCGGAACGACCCCGCTCTCACCGTCGAGACGGATCCTGCGGACCTGACGACCCCCCGACGAGGCCGACGGCGTCTCGGACGCCGCCCCCTCGGACGTCCCGGAAGCGCCGCTGGGCTCCGGGCCGCGGTCGCCCGGCGGGTAAGGCCGGGTGGTGCTCATCAGCGCTTCACCTCACCGTTTCACCGGTTCACGATTCAAAGAGTTCGCGTGCTGCAGTCTCGTACGGACCCGTCGGCATGAGCCACTCAAGCGTGGCCGGGTGGGTCGCCAACAGATCCAGAATCTCTCCTGCCCGACCGATCCGCCGGAACACCCCCCGGTTCCGGACGCCGGGCCCGGGCTCAGCCCTTGTCGCCGGTTTCGCCGGCCAGGGCCGCCTCGACGGAGTCGTGGACGGTGAAGACCGCCTCGGCCCCGGTGATCTCGAAGACCCGGGCGACGACGGGCAGCATCCCCGCGAGATGCACCCCGCCACCGGCGGCCTCGGCCCGCAGCCGGGCGCCGAGCAGCACGTTCAGCCCGGTGGAGTCGCAGAACTCAAGGCGTGAGCAGTCGACGACAAGGCGTGAGAAGCCTTTGTCGAGGAGATCGTCGAGCGGCTCGCGCAGCAGATCGGCGGTGTGGTGATCGAGCTCACCCGCCGGAATCACGACGGCGCTGGAGCCTTCTTCCCGCACCTCCACCAGCAGCCGGCCCGACTGTGCGCTGCCGACCGTCCCGTGGTCCATTGCCGTCTCTCTCCCGAGGTCGTGACCGCTTTTGCCACCGTCTGACCGATGTCTGACGATGCCCACCGATGTCCGCCGAACGCCGTGTCGACGCCCTCGAACATTACGCCTTCTGCACGCAACCCGACACCCGAACAACCTCTCAAATCCGGACACATGCTAATAGAACGGACTTGCGAGTGGCTCGGCGGAGCGGGTAGGGCTAGTAGGGACACGCAAACCGACACGGCCGGCTTTGGAGGCGCCGCACACCGCAGTGCACGCACGGCTTCGGCAGCCTTATGCCGAGAACGATGGAGGACACCATGTCACCCCGGCTCGACGCATCGCATACCCGGACGGCGACGTCGACACCCCCACCGGAACAACTGGATGCCATCGAGGGCAGTGTCGCGGGGCTCGGACTCCCCGAGATCCCCCCGTACGACGAGGTCGGCGCGGTCGACGCGCGAGCCCTGTCCAAGACCCTCTTCGAGCGGCTGGAGTCGCTGGAGGAAGGCACGTACGAGTACTCGTACGTCCGCAACACCCTCGTCGAGCTGAACCTCGCGCTGGTCAAGTTCGCCGCCTCCCGCTTCCGCTCGCGCAGCGAGCCGATGGAGGACATCATCCAGGTCGGCACGATCGGCCTGATCAAGGCGATCGACCGCTTCGAGCTGTCCCGCGGTGTCGAGTTCCCCACCTTCGCGATGCCGACGATCATCGGCGAGATCAAGCGTTTCTTCCGCGACACGTCGTGGTCGGTACGGGTCCCGCGCCGCCTCCAGGAGCTCCGGCTGGACCTCGCGAAGGCGGGCGACGAACTGGCCCAGAAGCTGGACCGCGCCCCCACCGTCGCGGAGCTGGCCGAACGCCTCGGCCTCTCGAACGACGAGGTCGTCGAGGGCATGGCGGCCTCCAACGCGTACACCGCGTCGTCCCTGGACGCGCAGCCGGAGGAGGACGAGTCCGAGGGCGCCCTGGCGGACCGCATCGGCTACGAGGACCACGGCCTCGAAGGCATCGAGTACATCGAGTCCCTGAAGCCGCTGATCGCCGAACTCCCGCCCCGGGACCGCAAGATCCTCTCCCTGCGCTTCGTCGCGGGCATGACCCAGTCGGAGATCGGCGACGAACTCGGCATCTCCCAGATGCATGTGTCCCGGCTGCTCTCCCGGACGCTGGTACAGCTGCGCAAGGCGCTGACGCTGGAGGAGTGAGCCGGGTCGGCGGTCGTACCGCCGGGGCGACGGGGGGACCCGCGCCCCGGCCCGCCGCGTCTTTGGCCAAAGCTCCACGCGCAGCAGCGCCCACACCCCAAACTGGCCGGTACGTCAGCACGGATGCCCGGCGACAAGGGGTGCACGATGGTCCAGGACAACCCGCCCTCGGACGCGCGCCTGACCGAACTCCTGCGCACCTCCACCGCCACCGCGTACCCCGCGCTCCAGGAACTCCGCGGCCGCCACCACTCCGCGGTGCTCGCCTACGCCCGCCTGTGCACGGCCGGCGACGCGGCGGCCCGCCGGCTGACCGCGGACACCTTCGCCACCGCCGCCCGCGAGATCGCGGGCGGCGCCGAGCCGGTCGTCCCGCTCCGCCACCACCTGCTCCTGCTGACCGCCCGGCTGGCCGCCGACTGGTCGCGCGACGAGCGCTCCGCCGCCCTGGAGCCCACCTTCCTCCTGGTCCTCAACTCCTCCGGCATCGGCGGCGCCCCGACCCCGCCCCTGCTGCCGGCGTTCCAGTCCCTGCCGTCCCGCGCCCAGGGCCTGATCTGGTACGACGTCGTGGACCGCGCACCCCGCGCCCTGACCGTCGCCCACCTCGGCCTGACCCCCGAGGACGTCCGCCACGGCACCCCGCCCGCCCTGCACTCCCTGGCCCAGGCCTGTCTCCGCATCCGGCTGGCCGCCTCCGACGACCCCCGCTGCGCGGACTTCCGCCGCCTGATCGAGGAGTCGGTACGCCCGGAGAGCCCCCGGCACAGCGCCGACCTGCACGCGCACATGGCGCGCTGCCCCCACTGCACGGCGGCGTTCGAGGACCTCACCGCGCTGCGGGACACCCCGCGCGAGACGCTGGCGGAGGGGCTGCTGCCCTGGGCCGGAACCGCGTACGTACGACACGACACCCCGCCGGCGCCGCCCGCCGACCCCCGACCGCCGCACCGGCGCTGGCCCCCGTCCCGCCGCCTCCTGCTGACCTCCACGGCCCTGGCCGCGGCCCTGATACCGCTGCTCCTCTACCTGCTGACCCGCCCGGACGCGCCGGCCCGGACCGGGGCGGCCACGACACCACCGCCCCCGAGCCCCCAGGTGACCGTGACGGCGACGACGACCGTCTCCCCCGAGCCGGCCCCCGTCTCGCCCACCCCCACCCCCACGCCCGGCAAAACGTCACGCGGCCCGGTACCGTCCCCGACCCCGTCCCCCGCCCCGAAGCCGCCGGGCACCGCCTACGCCCAGGTCGTGAACGCCGCCACCGCCCGCTGTCTGGACGTCCTCGACGCCGACTTCGACAACGGCACCGACGTCGTCACGGCCCCCTGCTCCGGCTCCGCCACCCAGCGCTGGCGCGTCGACGAGTCCCGAGGCGTCCTGCAGTCCGCCGAGGACCCCGACTTCTGCCTGGACAGCCGGGGTTCGGTCGACAACGGCGTCGGCATCTGGCAGTGCTCCTCGGTCGACGGCGACCACGGCATCAACCTCCGCTTCACCGTGACCCCCGACGGCGAGATCCGCCCGGCCATCGCCCTGGAGACGGCCCTCACCCCGAACGGCGACAACCAGCTCTCCCTGGACCGGGTCGACGACACCACCCCCCAGCGCTGGCGGGCGGGGGCGCGCTGACTCAGCCGGCGACCCGTACGCCCCGCCGCCACACCCCGCTGACCAGCGGAACGCCCGGCCGGTAGGCGAGGTGGACGTGGCTCGGGGCGTCGAGAAGGATCAGGTCGGCGTACGCGCCGGTGCTCAGGCGGCCGATGTCGTCCCTCCTCAGGGCCTTCGCGCCGCCCGCCGTCGCGGACCAGACCGCCTCGTCCGGGGTCATGCGCATGTCCCGTACGGCCAGGGCGATGCAGAAGGGGACGGAGGAGGTGAAGGAGGAGCCCGGGTTGCAGTCCGTGGAGAGGGCGACGGTCACGCCCGCGTCGAGGAGGCGGCGGGCGTCCGGCCATTCGGCGCGGGTGGAGAACTCCGCGCCGGGGAGGAGGGTGGCGACCGTCCGGCCGTTGGCGAGGGCGTCCACGTCGGCGTCCGTCAGGTGGGTGCAGTGGTCGGCGCTCGCCGCGTCCAGTTCGACGGCGAGCTGGACGCCGGGGCCGTAGGAGAGCTGGTTGGCGTGGATGCGCGGGGTCAGGCCCTTCGCCCGGCCCGCCGTGAGGATCGCGCGGGCCTGATCGCCGTCGAAGGCGCCCTTCTCGCAGAAGACGTCGATCCAACGGGCGTGGGGGGCGCAGGCGTCCAGCATCTCGCCGGTGACGAGGGAGACGTAGGCGGCCGGGTCGTCGGCGTAGTCCGGGGAGACGATATGGGCGCCGAGGTAGGTGACCTCGTCGGTGTGCTGCGCGGCGATGCGCAGGGCCCGTGCCTCGTCCTCGACCGTCAGGCCGTAGCCCGACTTGGTCTCGAAGGTGGTGGTGCCCTGGCGGAGGGCCTCGGCGAGGTAACGGGTGAGGTTCCGCTCCAGTTCCTCGTCCGTCGCCGCCCGGGTCGCCGCGACCGTCGTACGGATGCCGCCGGCCGTGTAGGAGCGGCCGGACATGCGGGCGTTGAACTCCTGGGTGCGGTCGCCCGCGAAGACCAGGTGGGAGTGGGAGTCCACGAAGCCCGGCAGCACCGCCCGGCCGCCCGCGTCGACCCGGTTGTCAGTGGCGGGTGCTTTGCTGGATTCACCGGTCCACACGACACGGTCGCCGTCGACGACGACGGCCGCGTCCTGGATCAGACCGAGAGGGGAGCCGTCACCGAGGGAGGGGTCGTTGGTGACCAGCGTGGCGATGTTGGTGATGACGGTGCTGCTGTTCATGGTGGCCTCGTGGGTGAACATCAGGCTCGGAGGGCTTCGATCGCGTCCGTCAGTGCCGACGGCACGTCCGGGACGAGGGTGTGCGCGCCGTCCCGTACGACGTGGCGGCCCGCGACGACCGTGTGCCGTACGTCCGCTGCCGTCGCCGCGAATACGGCCGTCTCGGCGCCGAGTCGCGGCACCGGTCCCGCTGTTCTGACGGAGTCGAGCGCGATCGTCGTGAGGTCGGCGAGCATGCCGGTCTCGATGGCGCCCGCGTCGTCCCAGCCGAGGGCGGCGTGGCCGTCGGCGGAGGCGGCGCGCAGCAGGGCGGCGGCCGTCCAGTGGCCCCGGGTGCGGGTGCGCAGCCGCTCGTTGAGCTCCATGGCGCGCGCCTCTTCGAGCAGGTCGATGACGGCGTGGCTGTCGGAGCCGAGGGAGAGCGGGGAGCCCGCGCGCTGGAGGGCGACGGCCGGTCCGATGCCGTCGGCCAGGTCGCGCTCGGTCGTCGGGCACATGCAGGTGCCGGTGCCGGTGCCGCCGAGCAGGGCGATGTCCTCGTCGGTGAGGTGGGTGTTGTGGACGCCGGTGGTGCGCGGGCCGAGGACACCGTGGTCGGCGAGCAGCCGGGTGGGGGTGCGGCCGTGGGCGGCGAGGCAGGCGTCGTTCTCCGCCGTCTGCTCGGAGAGGTGTACGTGGAGCGGGGCCCGCCGCTCCTCTGCCCAGCGGGCCACGGTCGCCAACTGGTCCGCGGGCACCGCCCGTACGGAGTGGATCGCCGCTCCGATCCGTGCGTGATCCCGTTCCTTGAGAACCGAACAGCGTTCGGCCCAGGCCTGCGCACTGCCGTCGGAGAAGCGGCGCTGGTGGGCGTTGGGCGGCTCGCCGAAGCCGGAGGAGAGGTAGGCGGTGTCGAGGAGGGTGATGCGGATACCGGCGTCGGCGGCGGCCGCGATCAGCGCCTCGCCCATGGCGTTGGGGTCGGCGTACCGGGTGCCGTCGGGGGCGTGGTGCACGTAGTGGAACTCACCCACGCAGGCGATGCCCGCCAGCGCCATCTCGGCGTACACCGCGCGGGCGAGCGCGTGGTAGGTGTCCGGGGTCAGTCGGTCGGCGAAGGTGTACATGAGCTCGCGCCAGGTCCAGAAGGTCCCGGAGCCGACCTGGACGGTGGAGCGCAGGGCGCGGTGGAAGGCGTGCGAGTGGGCGTTGGCCAGGCCGGGGAGGGTGAGACCGCGCAGGATCTCGGCGCCGGGCGGCGGGGAGGGGACCTCCGTCCGTACGGCGGTGATGCGGCCGTCGGCCACCTCCACGGCGACGCCCGGCTCGACGTGGGTGTCCAGCCAGGCGTACTCCAACCAGTACGTCGTCCGTGTCGTCACGCGCGGGCCAGCCCTTCCAGTACGTCGGCGAGCGCGCTCACCCCGGCCACGCAGTCGTCCTCGGCCGCGAACTCGGCCGGGGAGTGCGAGACGCCGGTGGGGTTGCGCACGAACAGCATGGCGGTCGGGATGCTCCCGGAGAGGATCCCGGCGTCGTGTCCGGCACCGGTGCCCAGGACGGGCACGGTCAGACCGGTGTCCCGGCCGAGGATGCGGCCCAGTTCGTCCCGCAGGGCGTGGTCGAACTCCACGACCGGGGTGAAGGACTCCCGGACGACGTCGAGATCGATGCCGTGCCCCTCCGCGTACTCCCGGGCCGCCTTCTCGATGCCGCCGACGACGGTGTCGAGGGTGGCCTGGTCGGCGGCGCGGGAGTCGAGCCAGCCGCGCACCAGGGAGGGGATGGCGTTGACGCCGTTCGGCTCGACGGCGATCTTGCCGAAGGTGGCGACGGCACCGGCGAGTTCGGCCTCGCGGCGGGCGGCGAGCACGGTCTCGGCGTACGACAGCATGGGGTCGCGGCGGTCGGCCAGCCGGGTGGTGCCGGCGTGGTTGGCCTCGCCCCGGAAGTCGAACCGCCAGCGTCCGTGCGGCCAGATGGCACTGGCGACGCCGACCCGGTCGCCGGACAGGTCCAGCGCCCGGCCCTGTTCGACATGGAGCTCGACGAAGGCGCCGATGCGGGCGAGCCGCTCGGGGTCGGCGCCGATGGCGTCGGGGTCGTACCCGGCGGCCTCCATGGCCCGCGGGAGGCTGATCCCGTCGCCGTCGGTCAGCCGGTGCGCCTGCTCGACGGTCAGCCGGCCCGCCGTCAGCCGCGACCCGACACAGGCGAGCCCGAACCGGGCGCCCTCCTCGTCGCCGAAGTTGACGATGGCGAGGGGCCTGTCGAACTCCGTTCCCCTCCCCCGGAGTTCGTCGAGCGCGGCGAAGGAGGACACGACTCCGAGCGGGCCGTCGAAGGCGCCGCCGTCCGGCACGGAGTCCAGGTGCGACCCGGTGACGACGGCGTTCCCGGCGGCGGGGTCACCGAGCCAGGCCCACTGGTTGCCGTTGCGGTCGACCTCGTAGGTCAGTCCGCGTGCCTCGGCCTGTTCCTGGAACCAGGCGCGGCAGTCGGTGTCGGCGCCGGTCCAGGCGTAGCGCCGGTAGCCGCCGGAGGCGGAGCTGCGGCCGACCGGCAGCAGCTCCGCCCACATGCTGTGGAAGGTCACGCGTCGTCACCTTCACGCATCGGCACGCGCACGCCCCGCTCCTGCGCGACCGACTCCGCGATGTCGTACCCGGCGTCCACGTGCCGGATCACGCCCATCCCGGGGTCGTTGGTGAGCACGCGGCGGATCTTCTCGCCGCCCAGCTTCGTACCGTCGGCGACGGTCACCTGCCCGGCGTGGATGGAGCGGCCCATGCCGACCCCGCCACCGTGGTGGATGGAGACCCAGGAGGCACCGGAGGCCACGTTGACCATGGCGTTGAGCAGCGGCCAGTCGGCGATCGCGTCCGAGCCGTCGAGCATGGCCTCGGTCTCGCGGTACGGCGAGGCGACCGATCCGGCGTCGAGGTGGTCACGCCCGATGGCCAGCGGTGCCGCCAGCTCTCCGCTCGCCACCATGTCGTTGAACCGCTCCCCGGCCTTGTCCCGCTCGCCGTACCCGAGCCAGCAGATCCGCGCGGGCAGCCCCTGGAACTGGACCCGCTCGCCGGCCATCCTGATCCAGCGGGCGAGGGACTCGTTCTCCGGGAAGAGGTCGAGGATCGCCCGGTCGGTCTTGGCGATGTCGGCGGGGTCGCCGGACAGGGCCGCCCAGCGGAAGGGGCCCTTGCCCTCGCAGAAGAGCGGGCGGATGTAGGCGGGGACGAAGCCGGGGAAGGCGAACGCCCGGTCGTATCCGGCCAGTTGTGCCTCGCCGCGGATGGAGTTGCCGTAGTCGAAGACCTCGGCGCCGGCGTCCATGAAGCCGACCATGGCCTCGACGTGGCGGGCCATCGACTCACGGGCGCGGGTCGTGAACCCGGCCGGGTCCTTGGCCGCGGCGTCCGCCATGTCCGCGAAGGCCACGCCCACCGGCAGGTACGACAGCGGGTCGTGAGCCGAGGTCTGGTCGGTGACGATGTCGACCGGGGCGCCCTCGGCGAGCATCCGCGGCAGCAGCTCGGCCGCGTTGCCCAGCAGGCCGATGGAGAGCGGGCGGCGGGCGTCGCGGGCCTCGGTGGCCAGCTGGAGGGCGTGCTCCAGGCTGTCGGCCTTCACGTCCAGGTAGCGGTGCTCGATGCGGCGCTCGATGGCGCGCGGGTCGCAGTCGATGCAGATCGCGACGCCGTCGTTCATCGTCACGGCGAGCGGCTGGGCGCCGCCCATGCCGCCGAGGCCGGCGGTGAGGGTGATGGTCCCGGCGAGGGTGCCGTTGAACTTCTTCGCGGCGACGGCGGCGAAGGTCTCGTAGGTGCCCTGGAGGATGCCCTGGGTGCCGATGTAGATCCAGGAGCCGGCGGTCATCTGGCCGTACATGGTCAGGCCGAGGGCCTCCAGACGGCGGAACTCCTCCCAGTTGGCCCAGTCGCCGACGAGGTTGGAGTTGGCGATGAGGACGCGCGGGGCCCACTCGTGGGTCTGCATCACGCCGACCGGGCGGCCGGACTGGACCAGCATGGTCTCGTCCTGCTTGAGGGTGCGCAGGGTGCGGACCATCGCGTCGAAGGAGCGCCAGTCGCGGGCGGCCTTGCCGGTGCCGCCGTAGACGACGAGCTTGTCGGGGTGTTCGGCGACCTCGGGGTCGAGGTTGTTCTGCAGCATCCGCAGGGCGGCTTCCTGCTGCCATCCCAGGGCGCTCAGTTCCGTACCGCGCGGCGCTCGTACGGGGCGGGGTCCTGACATGGTCTGCCTCCTGGTGTTTCTACGGTTATTCATATCCTGACCCGATGAATAGAACTAGTCAATACATTCGTCCGCCAGCGCGCGCCCGATCCGGATGTTTGGCTGGACTTATGGGCCTTATCGGTGCGGACGACGACATGTCGGGGAGCGTCGTGGAAGCGAACGAAGAGATCGAAGAGATCGAAGAGACCGAAGAGATCGAAGCGGGCGGGGACGACGGTGAGCGGGTCGTACGGCGGGACGCCGCCGTGCGGGCGGCGGTGGAGCAAGGGCTGCTGGGGCCGGACGCGCCGATCGTAGGCCTGTTGGACGTGACGGGCATCCGTGCCTCGGCCGCGGCGCTGCACCGGGCGTTCCAGGCGGTCGCGGCGCCGGGCGCCGCGATCCTGCACGCCTTCGCGGTGAAGGCGAACCCGCTGGTGCCGCTGGTGCGGCTGCTGGCCGCGGAGGGCATCGGCGCCGAGGTGGCGAGCGCGGGCGAGCTGGCGCTGGCCCGGGCGGCCGCGGTGCCAGTGGCGCGGACGGTGTTCGACGCGCCCGCGAAGACCGAGGCGGAACTGCGCGAGGCGCTGGCGCTGGGCATCGCCGTGAACGCGGACAACCCGCAGGAGCTGCGGCGGATCGACGCCCTCGTCCGGGGCGGCGGCGCCACCCGCTCGGCGCTCGGGCTCCGGGTGAACCCGCAGATCGGGGCCGGGACGATCGGGGCCACCTCCACCGCCACCGCGACCTCGAAGTTCGGGGTGGGGCTGCGCGACGAGGGGGCCCGGGAGTGGGTGATCCAGGCGTTCGCGGACCGGCCGTGGCTGACGCGGCTGCACGCGCACATCGGTTCGCAGGGGATCTCGCTGTCGCTGCTGGCACGGGGCGTGGCGGAGACGTACGCGCTGGCCGAGGAGATCAACGCGCGGATCGGGCGGCGGCAGATCGACACCCTCGACATCGGGGGCGGGCTGTCGGTCAACCTCGCGTCGGAGGTGACGGAGCCGACGTACGCGCAGTACGCGCGGCTGCTCGCGGAGGCGGTGCCGGGGCTGTTCGACGGGCGGTACGGGCTGGTGACGGAGTTCGGGCGGTCGCTGCTGGCCCGGCACGGGACGGTGGTGGCCCGGGTGGAGTACGCCAAGAGCTCCGGCGGGCGGCGGATCGCGGTGACGCACGCGGGGGTGCAGGTGGCGTCCCGGACGGTGTACGTGCCGGAGACATGGCCGCTCAGGATCGCCGCGTACGACGACAAGGGGCGGCCGAAGGAGGGGCCGGCGGTGGTGCAGGACGTGGCGGGACCGGCCTGCTTCTCCGGCGACCTGCTCGCCGAGGGGCGCGCGCTGCCGCTGCTGGAACAGGGGGACTTCGCCGTCGCGCTGGACACCGGGGCGTACTACTTCGGCACCCACTACTCCTACAACTCCCTTGCCCGGCCGGGGGTTTACGGCTTCGCGCCGGACGGCGACGGGGGCCTGGCGTTCGCTGTCGTACGGGAGCCGCAGACGGTGACCGAGGTCGTGGCCGATTCCGGCGGGGCGCACGCGGACGCGCTCACCACCCTGCGCGCTTCCGAGCGCCATTGAGACAGGAGGGACACAGGGATCAACTGGTGTGAAAAGCAGCCCAGTTGACCAACACTAGCCTGCCGGACGCACGTTCCACTGGAAAATGCCAAACGACTCACCCCTCCCGCACACGTTGCGTAGTGTCTGCGTCACTCAACCGGAGTCCCAGGGGGCGGGAGGGGAGCCACGGTGCCCGGAATCGACGAGTGCTTACTGGAAGCGATGCGTCTGCCCGGTGCCCGGGGGGCCGCGCTGGTGGACTGGACGAGCGGGCTGGCCCTGGGCACGGTCGGGGAGGCACCGGGCGGTGACCACGAGACCACCGCGGCGGAGGCCGCCGAGCTGGCCCGGCTGGCCGCCGAGCACGGGGCGTTCAGCACCGGGGACGACATCGATGTGAGTCCTCCGGTGGAGGACCTGATCGTCAGCAACCGGGACAGCTACCACCTGCTGCGGTTCGTGGTCACGTCCTTCGACGCCACGGTGTTCCTGCATCTGTGGCTGGCCCGCGAGGACGGCAACCTCGCCCTCGCCCGGATCCGGCTCGGCGAGATGGCCGAGCGGCTGGTGCTGGGATGACCGTGGTCGAAACACCTCCGCCGCTGCCGGTCCGGGACCGGACGGCCGCACCGGACCGGGCGCCCGGCGCGCTCTCCCCGATGCTGATACGCCTCGCCGAGGAACGGGCCACCGGTGTCCTGATCCGCGAGCACGGCACCCTGCACCTGGCCGAGGGCCGCGTGGTGCACGCCGAGAGCCCGCTCGCCCCCGGCCTCGACGTGCTCCTCACGGCCCACGGCACGCTCGACCCGGCGGTCTGGCCGTGGACCGACGACATACCGGCCGCCGCCCACCGGCTGCTCGCCGCCGGTCTGCTGCCGAGGGGCGCGCTGGAGGTCGCCCGGCTCGGCGCGCTGTTCGACGCCGGGTACTTCGCACTCGCGCCGAGCAGCACCCCGGGCCGG
The DNA here is from genome assembly GCF_042959465.1 of Streptomyces sp. NPDC007901. Classification (NCBI taxonomy): domain Bacteria; kingdom Bacillati; phylum Actinomycetota; class Actinomycetes; order Kitasatosporales; family Streptomycetaceae; genus Streptomyces; species Streptomyces sp. NPDC007901. Next base: position 71,489 of record NZ_JBIBKW010000014.1, read on the forward strand.
TTCCGGTACGGCGCCACCTCCGCGGCCGGACCGTTGCCCGCGATCCCCGTCACCGCCCTGGACCGCGAGACCCTGCGCCGGCGCGAGCTGCTGCACCGCCTGTGGCCCGACCCCGCGATGGACGGCGCCCCGCTGATCCGCGCCGACCCCCTCGCGCCGCCGCCGGTCACCCTCCGGCAGCGGGCGGTCCTGGACCGGGTGGACGGCGTCCGCACGGCCCCGGAGATCGCCCGCGAGCTGGGCCGGCCGGCCTTCCACACGCTGGTGGACGTACGACGGCTGGCGGCGGCCGGGCTCCTCGTCAAGGGGCGCCCCGTGGTCGCCGCCCCGCCCCGGATCCCCCCGGTCACCGACCCCGACATCGCGCTGCTGAAGAGGCTCAGGGATGCGCTGGAGGCCCTTTGAACGGCACCGCCCCGCCGAGAGGAGACAGCTGATGGCGGCAGAACCCGGCAGCTCCGACAGAGAGGCCGTCCTCGACGAACTACGCCGGCTGCGCAGCCGGATGCCCCAGCTCACCGGCGCGCTCGCGGCCGGCGTCGACGGCCTCGTCGTCGCACATGACCTCCCCGGCGTCGACCCGGAGGGCCTCGCCGCGCTCACCGCGGCCGAGCTCGGCGTCGCCGTCCGCGTCTCCGACGCCACCGGCAAGGGCGAGCTCAGGGAGCTGCTGGTGCGCGGCGAGGACGGTTATGTCGCCACCTACGCCGCCGGCCGCAGTGCCGTCCTCACCCTGCTCGCCGAGGACCGGGTGAACGTCGGCCGGCTGCACCTGGAGGGGCGCCGCGCCGCCGCCCGGATCGGCGAGCTGGTGGACGCGGCCGAGGACGCCGCCAAGGCCCTGCGGCCCGCCCGCGCCACCACCACACGGACCAGAACCACGCGCACGCCACGGACCAGCACCACCACCGACGCGCGCACCGCAACCGACAGTTGAGAGGAACCAGAAAGTCATGGCCAACACCGAAACCGCCCTGAAAGAGTGCCTGACCTCCATCGAGGGCGCCACCGGCGTGGCGCTCGTCGACTACACCAGCGGGATGGCGCTGGGCACGATGGGCGGCAGCAAGTCCTTCGACCTGAACGTGGCCGCCGCCGGCAACACCGACGTGATCCGCGCCAAGATGCGCACCATGGAGCACCTCGGCCTCAAGGGCGACATCGAGGACATCCTGATCACGCTCTCCAACCAGTACCACCTGATCCGGCTGCTCAAGGGCCGCGGCGGCAACGGCCTCTTCCTCTACCTGGTCCTCGACCAGGCCCGCGCCAACCTGGCGATGGCCCGCCACCAGCTGAAGCGGATCGAGGAGGACCTGGAGGTCTAGAAGACCTTCGGATCAGACCAGCGCCGCGGTGCGCCGGCGGGACCCGCCCGGGGCCGCGTCGCCCGCCGCGATGCCGGTGCCGCGGTAGGACTTGACGGTCTTGCCGGCCGGGCGGCCGCCGCGCTGGTCGAGCCAGTCGACGCGCAGCCACATCAGCTGTTCCTCGGCCTTCTCCCGGCGGCCCAGCCAGGCCGCCTTCAGCCGCAGCCCGGTGCCGGTCCCGGCGAGCAGCATGCCGCCCGCGGCGGGTACCGCGAAGGAGCTGCCGAACGCGACGGCGAAGGCCAGCAGCAGCCACCAGCGGTGCCCCCGGCGCCAGTTGCGCACGGTCACCGCCCGGTCCTGGAGGACGTCGTGCTTCCCGGCCCGGGCGGCACCGTGCAGCAGCGCGGTGTACCGCTTGCGGCGGGTGAGCGCCACGACGGCGGCGCCGACGAGGAACAGCGCGGCGCCGGCCAGCACCCCGATCCGCCGCCCGGTGATCCCCGGGGGCAGCACGCCGACGCCGGCCGCGAACACCCCGGACCACCACAGCGGGGCGGCCCCGGCCCGTACGACCACGGCCACCCGGGCCAGCCCCTGTCCGCCGCGCCCTTCTCGTCCCGCACGCGCCATGTCCGCTGCCTCCTCGCCGGTCTCGCCCTGTCCGTAGGGTGGGACGCTAACCAGCGAACGTGAGACGAGTCTTAAAGCCGGGCCCGGCGCGGAAACTCACTCCACGAAAAGGCCCCGGGCCGCCGCCCGGGTGTCGAACTCCTCCAGGCGGGCCTGCGCGTCCGGCAGGTCGTCGCACATCGCCTCCAGCAGCACCCGCCCGAGCAGCATCGGCGCGCACGCGGTGTCGAAGGCGAGGCCGGTGCCGACGGCGGCGGGCAGCAGCAGGTCGGAGACCTTGGCCACCGGCGCGAACGCGGAGTCGGCGACGGTCACGACGGTCAGCCCGGCCTCCTTGGCATAGCCCAGGGTGTCCACGACCTCGCGCGGATGCCGGGGCAGCGCGAAGCACAGCAGCGTGGAGGCGCCGGCGAGGACGGCCGCGTCGATCCGGTCGTGGATCATCGTGCCGCCCTCGTTGAGCAGCCGGACGTCCGGGTGCACCTTGGCGGCGAAGTAGGCGAAGCCGTACGCCTGGGAGGCGGCGGCGCGCAGGCCGAGGACCGGCAGCGGCCGGGAGGCGGCCAGCAGCCGGCCGGCCTGCTGCACCGGGCGCGGGTCGGCGAGCACCTCGGCCAGGTGCCGCAGGTTCTCGATCTCGGCCTCGACGGCCTGCTGGTACTCGTTGTACGACCCGGAGCCGGCCGTCTGCTCCGAGGGCACGACCTCGCGCAGGTGCCTGCGCAGCGCCGGGTAGCCGTCGAAGCCGAGGGCGACCGCGAAGCGGGTGACGGAGGGCTGGCTGACCCCGGCCAGTTCGGCCAGCTCCACGCTGGACAGGAAGGGCACGTCGGCGGCGCGCCGCACCATGCTGTGCGCGATGCGCCGCTGGGTCGGCGTGAGCCGGTGCCCCTCGAAGAGCGCCTGCAAGCGAGTCGCAGGGCTGTCGGTCACGTTCATGACGTGCTCCCCCTCCAGATGTCCGTGAACCGGTCGAGCAGCGCGGCCGCCGCCGTGACGTCGTCCGTGAGCGGCCGGTCGGCCGGGTCCGCCTCCAGCACCGCCTCGGCGAGTTCCAGCGCCCTGCCCGCCCCGAGCCCGGGTTCGGGCCTCAGTTCGCGCTGGCGCAGCGCCCGTACGGCGGCGACGAGTTCGCAGCCGACCACCAGACGGTACGCACGACAGGCGCGCAGCGTTTGACGGGCGGCGAGCGAGGCGAAACTGGCCTGCTCCTCGACGCCTCGGGAGAGTACAGCGTGCCCGAGGGAGGCGGGCGCGGAGAAGGCGCGCAGATCGCCGAGGGCGGCGCCGGCGGCGTACTCCAGGATCATCACGCCGGAGGAGGCGGGCTCCTGGTCGGCGAGGAAGGGGCGCAGGCGGGTGAAGGCCGGCTCGTTGAGGGAGGAGAGGCGGGACGTGGACAGGCGCGCGACCTGGGTGACCGCGAGCCGGAAGTGGTCCAGGGCGAGGGCGAGCTGGGCCTGGTAGAAGCCGCCGTGGTGGTAGGCGGCGAGGTCCTCGGCCGAGATGAGGGGGTTCTCGGCGGCGGCGTTGATCTCGATGGCGAGGACCTGCTCCAGGGCGTCGGCCGCGTCCTGGGCCGGGCCGTGGATCTGGGGCAGGCAGCGGAAGCCGTACGGGTCCTGGATCCGGCCGAGCGGCGGGGTCGGCCGGTCGGCGGCGCCGATCAGCTCCCGCATCCGGCGGGCGACCTCGGCGCTCCCCCGGTGCGGGCGGGCCGCGTGCACGGGGGCCGCGAACGCCTCGTGGGAGCCGTCGACGGCCAGCAGGGACAGCGCCGCCACCACCTGGGTGGCCTCGATCAGGCCGCGCAGCTCGTGCAGGGCGAGCGCCGACTGGCCGAGGGTGAGGGCGTTGCTGCTGATCAGGGCGAGGGCGTCGTTGTTGTCGAGGGGCTGCGGCGCGGGTGCGCCGGCGCCCCGCCAGGGGTGCTCCCCGACCAGCGCGAGGCCCACCTGGGCCAGCGCCGCGATGTCCCCGGTGCCCACCGAGCCGAACTCGTTGACGGCCGGGTACGCGCCCGACTCCAGCGCCTCGCACAGCGCGGTGACCACGCTCGGCCGCAGCCCGGCGCCGCCCGCGAGCAGCTGGTTGGCCCGCACCGCGAGCATCGCGCGGACCTGCCGGGCGGGCAGTTCGTCGCCGATCGCCCCGGCGTGGCTGCGCAGCAGCCGCAGTCCGTGTCCGGCGGCAGCCTCGGTGGGCACGGTCTCGTTCCGGTTGGCCCCGACGCCGGTCGAGCGTCCGTAGACGCGGCCGGTCGCGGCGATCTGCCGGGCGGCGTCCCAGGACTCCTCCGCACGGCGCATCCCGTCCGTGCCAGGGACCGGCCGGGCGGTGCCGTCGGCGAGCCGGACGACGTCCTCGACACCCATGCCGATGCCGTCTAGGACCACCAGGCCAGAGTGCGCTGTTCCGAGAGTGTCCACGCTACGAGACGACATAACGTCCAAACTCCCCTCAATCAGGACACTCGATCTTGCGTTGCGGTCATCCGTTACCTCGGATTAACGCCAGACCGTTGACAATCCATTCACTTACCGAGAACTCTGCATGACGTTATACAGCCGGGCAAGGGACATCTCATGATCCAGTTCGACGCGGTCCACAAGCGCTTCCCCAACGGCACGACAGCAGTCCATGATCTCTCCCTGGAGATGCCGGAGGGCGGGGTCACCGTCCTGGTCGGCTCCTCCGGTTGCGGCAAGACCACCACCCTGCGGATGATCAACCGGATGGTCGAACCGACCTCCGGCGCGATCAAGGTGAACGGCAAGGACGTCACCGCGCAGGACGCCGCCGAACTGCGCCGCTCCATCGGGTACGTCATCCAGCAGGCCGGCCTCTTCCCGCACCGCACGGTGCTCGACAACGTCGCCACCGTCCCGCTGCTGCTCGGCTGGAACCGGAAGAAGGCCCGCGCTCGCGCCGCCGAACTCCTGGAGACCGTCGGTCTCGCCGCCGACGCAGGCAAGCGCTACCCTCACCAGCTCTCCGGCGGCCAGCAGCAGCGCGTCGGCGTGGCCCGCGCGCTCGCCGCCGACCCGCCGGTGCTGCTGATGGACGAGCCGTTCGGCGCGGTCGACCCGGTGGTCCGCACCCAGCTCCAGGACGAACTGCTCCGGCTCCAGAAGGAGCTGAACAAGACCATCGTCTTCGTCACCCACGACGTCGACGAGGCGGTCCGGCTCGGCGACCGGATCGCGATCTTCCGCACCGGCGGCCACCTGGTCCAGTGCGCCCCGCCCGCCGAACTCCTGGCCCGCCCGGCCGACGACTTCGTCGCCGACTTCCTCGGCGCCGAGCGCGGGCTGAAGCTGCTCTCCCTGAAGACCCTCGCCGGGGTCCCGCAGGGCCCGGCCCCCGAGGGCGGCGCCTGGACCCTCGTACTCGACGCCGAACGCAAGCCCCTGCACTGGGCGTCCGAGTCGACCGGCACCGAACTCCCGGTACGGCCGCTGAAGGACGGCGACTCGCTGCTCTCGGCCCTCGACGAGTCGATCGCCTCCCCGACCGGGCTGGTCGCCCGGGTCGACGCGCAGGGCGTGCTGACCGGTGTCTCGTCCCGCGACGACATCCACGTGCACGCCGGCCAGGCGCACTCCGAGGCCCGGGTGGTGGCCGCATGACCATCGACTGGTCGTGGATAGGCGACCACACCGACGACCTCACCAGCCTCACCCTCTCGCACCTCCAGGCCGCGATGACCGCCGTCTTCTTCGGCCTGCTGATCTCGCTGCCGCTCGCCGTCCTCGCCCACCGGGTCCGCCCGCTGCGCGGCTTCCTGCTCGGCCTCTCGAACGTGCTCTTCACGATCCCCTCGATCGCGATCTTCGTCCTGCTGCTGCCGATCAGCGGCCTGACCCGGACCACGACCGTCATCGGCCTGACCGTGTACACGCTGGTCGTGCTGCTCCGGAACACGGTCGAAGGCCTGGACTCGGTTCCGGCGAAGACCAAGGAGGCGGCGAAGGCGATGGGAACGCGCCCGCTGCGCACCCTCCTCACCGTCGAGCTCCCGCTCGCGCTCCCCGTGATCTTCGCGGGTATCCGGATCGCGACGGTCATGTCCATCTCGCTGGTCTCGGTCGCCACCTACATCGGCGACGGCGGTCTCGGCCAGCTCTTCACCGACGGCTTCCAGCGCGACTTCCCGACCCCGGTGATCGTGGGCGTGGTCCTCACGATCCTGCTCGCCGTGGTCGCGGACGCGCTGCTGGTGGCGCTCCAGTACGTACTGACCCCGTGGCGGCGGAGGCGAGCCTGACATGTTCGAACTCTTCAAGAACCTCGGCACCTGGCTGACCAGCGGCTCCCAGTGGGCCGGTCAGGACGGCATCGCCCACCGCCTCGGCGAACACCTCCAGTACTCGCTGCTCGCCACCCTGATCGCCGCCGCGATCGGCCTCCCCCTCGGCCTGCTGATCGGCCACACCGGCAAGGGCGCCTTCCTCGCCATCAACCTGGCGTCCTTCGGCCGCGCGCTGCCGACCGTCGGCCTGGTGGTGCTGGTCTTCCTGGCGGGCGGGCTCTCGATGCTGCCGGTGTACGTGGCACTGGTCGCCCTCGCGGTCCCGGCGATCGTCACCAACACCTACGCCGGGATGACGGCCGTCGACCCGGACGTCCGCGACGCGGCCCGCGGCCAGGGCATGCGCGGCCACCAGGTCCTGCTCCACGTCGAGTTGCCGCTGGCCCTTCCCCTGATCATGACCGGCCTGCGCCTCGCGCTCATCCAGGTCGTCGCCACCGCCACCATCGCCGCCTACGTCTCCTTCGGCGGCCTCGGCCGCTACGTCTTCGACGGACTCGCCCAGCGCGACCTCGTCCAGGTGCTGGGCGGCGCGGTCCTGGTCGCGCTCGTCGCCGTCGTCCTCGATCTGCTGCTGAGCACCCTCCAGCGCTTCCTCTTCCGCCACCGCACTGCCTAGGGAACCCGAGATGAACCGTCGTACCCTCCTCGGTGGCCTGCTCGCCGCCGGCTCCGTCCCCGCCCTCGCCGCCTGCTCCAGCGGCATCACCTCCCTGAACGAGAGCAGCGGTTCGACCGCCGGCGGCGGCTCCAGCAAGGGCGGGATCACCATCGGCACCGCCAACTTCACCGAGAACCAGGTGCTCGGCTACCTCTACGCGGCCGTGCTCCAGAAGGCCGGGGTGAAGGTGAAGGTCCGCCCGAACCTCGGCACCCGGGAGATCGTGATCCCCGCGCTCAAGGCCGGCGACATCGACCTGCTCCCCGAGTACCAGGGCGCCCTCCTCAACTACCTGGCCCCGAAGGACGCCTCCGCCGAGCCGGGCACCATGCAGAACGCGCTCACCCTGGCGCTGCCCGCCGGCCTCCAGGTGCTGCCGTACGGGCAGGCGGCCGACTCCGACTGCTTCGTCGTCACCCGGGCGACCGCGCGGAAGTACGGCCTGGCCTCGCTCGCCGACCTGGCCAAGCAGAACGGCAAGCTGGTGATCGGGGCCGCGCCCGAGGTGAAGAAGCGGCGGGTGGGCGCGGTCGGCCTGCAGGAGGTGTACGGGGTCGAGTTCAAGGAGTTCAAGTCGCTGGACTCCGACGGGCCGCTGGTCAAGGGCGCGTTGAAGAAGGGCGACGTCGACGTGGCGAACCTGTTCACCACCGACACCGACATCGCGGCCAACGACTGGGTGGTGCTGGCCGACCCCAAGAACCTGATCCCCAGCCAGCACATCGTCCCGCTGATCGCCGACCGCAAGGCCGACGACACCGTCCGCAAGGCCCTCGCCCGGCTGGGCAACGTCCTCACCACCGACCAGCTCACCCAGCTCAACAGCCAGGTCGACAACGACAAGAAGGACCCGGAGGACGTGGCGGCCGCATACGCGAAGCAGCACGGGCTGGCCTGACCGCCACCGCGTACACGGCGGCCGATGATCCACCGACGAAAGTGTCAAATATCCGCAAACAGGCACAGGGAGTAACCGGTCGGCTGCCTACGGTGATGAGGCGTCATCGGCACCACACTCCTGAGGAAGCGTCATGGCCTCGAACCGCAGGGCCTTTCTGACCGCCACCGCCACCGCCACCGCCACCGCCGTCGGCCTCCTGGCCACCGTCTCCGCCCCGGCGGCGGCCGGCACCGCACCCGCGACGGCCGCCGCCGCGCTGGACGAACTCCTCGCCGGCAACCGGCGGTACGCGGCCGGCCGGCCCCGCCGCCCGCGCGACATCGCAGGCCACCGCCGCCGGCTGGCCGCCGGACAGCACCCGTTTGCGGTGGTCCTCGGCTGCATCGACAGCCGGGTCGTGCCCGAGTTGGTCTTCGACCAGGGCCTCGGCGACCTGCTGTGCATAAGGACGGCCGGGCAGGTGCTGGACGAGGCCGTGCTCGGCTCGATCCAGTACGGCGTGGCGGAGCTGCGCGTCCCGCTGGTCCTGGTCCTCGGTCACGAACGCTGCGGCGCCGTCGCCGCCACCCTGGACCATCTCCGCTCCGGCACACCCGTCCCGGGCCATCTGGAACTCCTCGTCGCCGAGATCGCCCCGGCCGCCCGCCGCACCAGGGCGCTGCCCGGCGACTGGGCCGAGCACACCATGCGGGCCCACACCGCGTGGGTGCGGGACGCGATCCGGGCGGACCCCGCGTTCGCGGCGGCCTCGGTGGTCGCGGCACGGTTCGACCTGGACAGCGGGCTGGTGTCGCTGCTGCCGTGAGGGCGGCCCCCCGCACGAACGCGGGGGATTACCCCAGTGCGGCGGGCGCCCCCGCTCTCTACCGTGGGCGGCATGACGGACGCGCGTGACACCGACCTGCAGAAGGACCTCGCCGCCACCCTGCACGCCCGCAGGGAACTGGGGCAGGAGTACGAGTCGGAGCTGGCCGACTCCTTCCTGGAGAAGCTCGACCAGCGCATCGACGGCGCGGTGGAGCGGCGGCTGCGCCGTGGCCTGGCCGAGCAGCAGATGCAGGTGGCCCGGGGTGCGCGGCGGCCGAAGGGCAGCGACTCCTGGGGCGAGCGGTTCGGCTTCGGGATCGTCTCGCTGGTGCTGGCGATCCCGCTGTCGGCGATCGGCGGTGCCTTCGCGGGCATGACGGGCCTGATCGCCACCTGGGTCGGCATCGTCGGGGTCAACGCGGCCCAGGCGGTCCGCCTCAACCCCGACCTGTTCCGCCGGGGCGACCGCGAGGACTGAGCCCGGACACACGGGTCGAGGCCGGAAAAGTAATGCGCGGGGACCGCCGCACCCCCGTTACCGGGGGGCGGGACGACGGCGGTCCCCGCGAGGGACGCGAGCCGGGTCAGGGCCGGGCTTGCGCGTCCGGGCGTCCATGGAGGTCCGGGAGCCGCTCCGGAGGTCCTTGGACGTTCGGTGCCGGCCGGGGCGGGGAGCCGCTCCCGCCCTGCCGACACCCACTAATCTGCCGGACCCGTGTTAAGCGTGTGCTGCGCGGACGTGACACGCTCGTACCACTTCCGCGAAGTCCACCACCCGGACAGGAAACCGTAAGTTCCCCGGCGTCACGGCCAGTTCACCGCACGTTCGCTACTGCTTGCCGCCCTTGGCGAGAAACGCCAGCAGGTCCTGCCGGCTGACCACGCCGGTCGGCTTGCCCTCGACGAGGACGATCGCCGCGTCGGCCGCGCCCAGCACCGTCATCAGGTCCGCGACCGGCTCGCCGGAGCCGACCTGGGGCAGCGGCGCGCACATGTGCTTCTCCAGCGGGTCCTCCAGCGAGGCCCGCTTGTTGAACAGCGCGTCCAGCAGCTCGCGTTCGACGACCGAGCCGACGACCTCGGCGGCCATCACGTCCGGGTGGCCGGCGCCCGGCTTCACCACGGGCATCTGCGAGACGCCGTACTCGCGCAGCACCTCGATGGCCTGTCCGACGGTCTCGTCCGGGTGCATGTGGACGAGGGAGGGGATGGTGGCTCCGGCCTTGTCGCTGAGCACGTCGCCGACGCGGGCGCTCGGGCCCTCGTCCTCCAGGAAGCCGTAGTCGGCCATCCACTCGTCGTTGAAGATCTTGCTGAGGTAACCACGGCCGCTGTCCGGGAGGAGTACGACGACCACGTCGTCCGGGCCGAGCCGCTCCGCCACCCGCAGCGCGGCCACGACGGCCATCCCGCAGGAGCCGCCGACCAGCAGCCCCTCCTCCTTGGCCAGCCGCCGGGTCATCTGGAAGGAGTCCTTGTCCGACACGGCGACGATCTCGTCGGCGACGGTCCGGTCATAGGCGGTCGGCCAGAAGTCCTCCCCCACGCCCTCGACGAGGTACGGCCGCCCGGACCCGCCGGAGTACACGGAGCCCTCCGGGTCGGCGCCGACCACCTGGACGCGGCCGTCGCTGGCGTCCTTCAGGTAGCGGCCGGTACCGGAGATGGTGCCGCCGGTGCCGACGCCCGCCACGAAATGGGTGATCTTCCCCGCCGTCTGCTCCCACAGCTCGGGGCCGGTCGAGTGATAGTGCGAAAGGGGGTTGTTCGGGTTGGAGTACTGGTCCGGCTTCCAGGCGCCCGGGGTCTCCCGGACCAGCCGGTCGGAGACGTTGTAGTACGAGTCAGGGTGCTCCGGGTCCACGGCCGTCGGGCAGACCACGACCTCGGCGCCGTACGCGCGCAGCACGTTGATCTTGTCGGTGCTCACCTTGTCGGGGCACACGAAGATGCACTTGTACCCCTTCTGCTGGGCCACGATCGCCAGCCCCACACCGGTGTTCCCGCTGGTCGGCTCGACGATCGTGCCGCCGGGCTGCAGCTCCCCGCTCTTCTCCGCAGCCTCGATCATCCGCAGCGCGATGCGGTCCTTCACGGAACCGCCCGGGTTGAAGTACTCGACCTTGGCGAGCACGGTGGCCTGGATGCCCTGGGTGACGCTGTTGAGTCTCACCAGCGGGGTGTTGCCGACGAGGCTGATCATCGAGTCGTGGAATCGCACCGTTGTCTCCGGTTGCTTGCAAAAGGTGTGGTCCTAGTGGTGTGGCCAGCCTAAGGCCCCGCTCCGGAGGTTCACTCCCCGTTGAGATTGACGCACGGGCTGTACGGGGCAAGGAGTGGATGAGCGGCAACGAGGAGGTGGCGGCGACGCATGACGAACATGTCGAGGGCGCGGGTGGCCCGGCGGATCGCGGCCGGGGCGGCGTACGGCGGCGGCGGGATCGGGCTGGTCGGTGCGGCCGCGGTCGGGGTGGTGCTGGCCGAGGTGCGGATGGCCAGGACAGCGGTGGGCAACGGCAACAGCGGCGGACGGGTACCGGCCGCCGACGGCCGCTACGGCGACGCGTACGACAGCGATGAGCCTCCCCTGCGGCTGACGATGCTCGGCGACTCCACGGCGGCGGGGCAGGGCGTGCACCGGGGCGCCCAGACGCCCGGTGCGCTGCTGGCGTCCGGCCTCGCGGCCGTGGCCGAACGCCCGGTCGACTTCAGCAACGTGGCCCAGCCCGGCGCCCAGTCCGACGACCTGGACCGCCAGGTGGCGCTCGTCCTGGGCACCGCCTCACCGGTCCCCGACGTCTGCGTGATCATGATCGGCGCCAACGACGTCACCCGCCGGATGCCGCCGACCCGTTCCGTGCGCCACCTCTCGGCGGCGGTACGACGGCTGCGCACGGCGGGCGCGGAGGTCGTCGTCGGCACCTGCCCCGACCTGGGCACGATCGAGCCGGTACGGCAGCCGCTGCGCTGGCTGGCCCGGCGGGCCTCCCGGCAGCTGGCGGCGGCCCAGACCATCGGCACGGTGGAGCAGGGCGGCCGCACGGTGTCGCTGGGCGACCTGCTGGGCCCCGAGTTCGCGGCGAACCCCCGTGAGCTCTTCGGCCCCGACAACTACCACCCCTCGGCGGAGGGCTACGCCACGGCGGCGATGGCCATCCTCCCCACGGTCTGCGCGGCCCTCGGCCTCTGGCCGGCGGACGAGGAGCGCCCCGACGTCACCCGCCGCGAGGGCTTCCTCCCGGTCGCCCGTGCGGCAGCGGAGGCCGCGGCCGAGGCCGGCACCGAGGTCACGGCAGCGATGCCGACGGGCCCGCGCGGCCCCTGGGCCCTCCTGAAACGCCGCCGGCGCCAGCACGTGGAGGCGCTCCCGTCCGACCAGGCTTCCGAGGAGGCGAGGCCGAGGGCGGGTACCACCGACTAGGGAGCCAGTGGGAGATGCGCCGGCTGAGGCGCCCCGCAAGGGGCGCGGGACTGTACTGATGTGCGGCTCCGCCGCGTGGGCGCGACCAGCCCCCACCGGCCCGCAGGCGAAAAGCAAGCGCTTAGAAAGTGCGGCCAGTGTCACACCCCGACACCCGTGACCGATGACATACGTACGGGTAACTTCCCAAACACCCCTGCCAGTCCGTACGCACGCCAATGGAGCCGCGAGATGCCCGAAGCCGTCATCGTCTCGACCGCACGTTCCCCGATCGGCCGCGCCGTCAAGGGCTCTCTGAAGGACCTGCGCCCCGACGACCTCACCGCGACGATCATCCAGGCCGCCCTCGCCAAGGTCCCCGAGCTGGACCCCAGGGACATCGACGACCTGATGCTCGGCTGCGGCCTCCCCGGCGGCGAGCAGGGCTACAACCTCGGCCGGATCGTCGCCGTGCAGATGGGCATGGACTTCCTGCCCGGCACCACGATCACCCGCTACTGTTCCTCGTCCCTGCAGACCAGCCGGATGGCGCTGCACGCCATCAAGGCCGGCGAGGGCGACGTCTTCATCTCGGCCGGTGTCGAGATGGTCTCCCGCTACGCCAAGGGCAGCTCGGACGGCCTCCCGGGCACCACGAACCCGCTCTTCGACGAGGCCCAGGCCCGTACCGCCGCCACCGCCGCGTCCGAGGGCTCGACCTGGCACGACCCGCGCGAGGACGGCCTGCTCCCCGACCCGTACATCGCGATGGGCCAGACCGCGGAGAACCTGGCCCGGATCAAGGGCGTCACCCGCCAGGACATGGACGAGTTCGGCGTCCGCTCCCAGAACCTCGCCGAGGAAGCCATCAAGAACGGCTTCTGGGAGCGCGAGATCACCCCGGTGACCCTCCCCGACGGCACGGTCGTCAGCAAGGACGACGGTCCGCGCGCCGGAGTCACCCTGGAGGGCGTGGCCGGTCTGAAGCCGGTGTTCCGCCCCGACGGCCTGGTCACGGCCGGCAACTGCTGCCCGCTGAACGACGGCGCCGCCGCGGTCGTCATCATGAGCGACACCAAGGCCCGCGAGCTCGGCCTCACCCCGCTCGCCCGCATCGTGTCCACCGGCGTCACCGGCCTCTCCCCCGAGATCATGGGCCTCGGCCCGGTGGAGGCGAGCAAGCAGGCGCTGCAGCGGGCCGGCCTGACCATCGACGACATCGACCTGGTCGAGATCAACGAGGCGTTCGCCGCGCAGGTGATCCCCTCCTACCGGGACCTGAACATCCCGCTGGAGAAGCTGAACGTGAACGGCGGCGCCATCGCCGTCGGCCACCCCTTCGGCATGACCGGCGCCCGCATCACCGGCACGCTCATCAACTCCCTCCAGTTCCACGACAAGCAGTTCGGCCTGGAGACGATGTGCGTGGGCGGCGGCCAGGGCATGGCGATGGTCATCGAGCGCCTCAGCTGACCGGCCTTCACGACCCGAACGACCCCCCTGAGTGACCGTCACGGAACCCAACGTGACACCACGGCCCGGTGTTCGAGAAAACCCCGAACACCGGGCCGATTTGTGATCCAATCTCCCTCAGGATGTGACCTATCTCCCTCTGCGGGGATATCTCCGCAGGTCAGCGCCACTGTCCGGGTAAACCCGAGGACCAAAGTCCTGTCCGTTTCGTGACGTTACGCACTGACAGCTGGATAGTCCACCCTTCAAGCTGATGTAGGAAGTCGGGGGTCGACTTTGAACCGGGAGTACGTCAGTGAGCGCCATGCCGATCGCCTTGCTGCTCACCACGGCCGCCACGGGCGCCGTGGGCGTCGCTGTCCTGCGCACCGTTCTGAAGCTGCGCCGTCAGGTCGCCGAGCTGCACACCCAGCTTGCCCAGAACCAGGCCGCGACGATGCGGGCCCTGCTGCCCGCCGCCCGCAGCCACGCCGACACGGAGGAGATACGCGCCGCCGTGGCGGAGGCGCTGGCCGAGGAGCGGGAGCGGGAGCTGGCCGAGGCACGCGCCTTCTGGGCCGCGCAGGAGGCGCGTGACGTCTCCGACGCGCCGTCGCTGCTGGGTCTGACGGACAGTGAGCTGTTCCTGCCCCGGCAGAGCGATTTCGTGGGCCTGGAGCCGGTCGCCGAGCCGGCGACGGAGGCCGACGAGTTCGCCGGGGAGTCCCCGGAACTGTCCGCGGCCCGCCGTCGGCACCCGTCCCACCCGGACTTCGTACCGGTGCAGTCGCCGGTCGTGAACGACCATGAGCGGACGGTCGCGACGCTGGAGCAGCTGGCCGAGTCCCAGGTCGAGCTCTCCGACGTGCGGCCCGGCCCGCTGGGCACGCTGGACGTCTATGTCTTCGCCGACGGCACGACCCTGTGCATGACGCCGGGGCACCGGGAGACGGCGGAGCGGCTGGCTGCCGCCCTCGGCGCCGGTGAGACGCCGTTCCTGCTGGGCGGGTCCGGGATCTCGGGCGCGTACACACTGACGTTCGCCTGCGGGGAAGAGAACGTGTACATCCTGGCGGACCGGGTCATAGCGTCCCTGTGATGCGTCGGGGCGCCTCGGTGCTTCGTCGGGTCCCTCACACCCCCGCCCTCTTCTGCGCCTCCTCCACCAGGCGCACCGCGTCCCCGACCTCGGCCTCGCTCTCCAGCACCACCGCCAGGTCGTTCCCGGCCACGGTGATCTGGTCGGCGACCGCGAACATCCCCGCGTCCGGCATCTCGCGCGCGGCGGAGTCCGGTTCCTCGACGGTCCGCGCCCAGTCGGCCAACTGCCGGGCCAGTGCCAGCGCTTCCGCGGCGGCGCCCCGCTGCAGGCGGCTCTGCGGGGCCGCCCGCAACTTGTCGGCGAAGTGCTCCACGGCACGGGTGAGAGGCGTCGTATCAACCACGGCGTGAGCGTAACGCGTGCCGTCGGCTGTCCTGTCAGGACTGTTGCCAACACGCCAACACTCAGGCACCGTGACGTGAAGGACCGGCTACAACCCCCTTTGCGCACCGGAGGCGCCGATGTCCCAAGTCTTCTCCGAGGAGACCCATCGCAACATGCTCGCCCGCATCCCCCACTGCACCGGTCGTGAAGTGTCCGACTGGCTGCGTACCGTCGACGAAGGCCCGTCCCTCTTCCGTTTCGAGGAGAAGGTCAGCTGGCTCCGCCACGAACACAACCTCGCGTACGGCCACGCGAAGGCGTTGATCCACGAGTACGACCTGAGGAGGGCCGCGCGCAAACTTCTCTAGGCGCGCACGCACACAGACGGCGAAGGGGCCCCGGGGTGACGACCCCGGGGCCCTTTTCGGCTCGTCTCGCGCGGCTAGTCGTTGCTGCTGAAGATCGCCACCAGGCGCAGCATCTCGACGTAGATCCACACCAGCGTCATGGTGAGGCCGAACGCGGCCAGCCAGGCCTCGTTCTTCGGGGCGCCGTAGGCGATGCCGTCCTCGATCTGCTTGAAGTCGAGGGTCAGGAAGAACGCGCCGAGCAGGATCGCGATGATGCCGACGATCGCACCGAGCGGACCGAAGCTGCGCAGACCGCCGTCCTCGGCGACGCCGAACGCGACCAGCAGCAGGTTGACCGCCATGACCACCACGAAGGCGATGGCGATGGCCATGCCGATGCGGGCGTAGCGGGCGGTGACCCGGATCCAGCCGGCCCGGTAGACCAGCAGGGTCGCACCCGAGACCGCCATGGTGCCGAGCACCGCCTGGAACGGGGCGCCGCTCCACTGGGTGTTGTACATCTCGCTGATGACGCCGAGGAAGACGCCCTCGAAGGCGGCGTATCCCAGGATCAGCGCGGGCACCGGGGTGCGCTTGAAGCTCTGGATCATGGCCAGGACGAACGCGACGATCGCGGAGCCGATGGCCAGGCCGTAGCTGGTGCTGGAGACCGGCAGCAGGGCCCAGGCTAGGACCGCGCCGACGGCGACCGTGCCGAGCGTCATCGCGGAGCGCGTGATGACGTCGTCCATGGTCATCCGGCCGGTGGCGGCCGGGGCCTGCGGCGGGGCGCCCTGCTGGACGTCCTGCTGGGCGTAGGGGTTGTTCGCGTACGGGTTCTGCGCGTACGGGTTGCCCTGTGCGTACCCGGCCTGCGGCGCGGTGTTGAAGCCCGCGTAGCCGTTGTCGCGGCTGAACCCCCGTCGCGAGAAGACCGGGTTGCTGCTCCTCATTTCACTCCTCCATGGCCACTCTGCGTGGCCTTGGCGTCAAGAGTAATGGATTGGCAAAAGGATGACCCTGCTACCTGCGGAGGATCTTTCCCTCACCGTGCTGCGCAACACGCTACGCGGAGCCCTGATTCCCGGCCATGGAGGGCTTCATTCCAACTTCATTGCAGCGGAAAGCCCGTGTACGCCTCCGCGAGATCGGTCTCGGCGGCCCGGGAGGAGGCGATCCGGCCGAGCCGGGCCAGCTGGAGCCGGGCGTCGAAGGGGGTGTCGTCGGGGCCGGGGTGGAGCAGGGTCGTCATGTCGTACGAGAACCGCTCGGCCTGCCACACCCGGCGCAGGCAGGTCGCCGAGTACGACTCAAGGAGTTCGGGGGATCCGGTTCCCTTCTCGTGGGCCAGGGCGCGGGCGAGGGTGACCACGTCGCCGACCGCCAGGTTCAGGCCCTTGGCGCCGGTCGGCGGCACGATGTGGGCGGCGTCGCCGGCGAGGAGGACCCGGCCGTGCCGCATGGGCTCGTGGACGTAGGACCGCATGGGGGTGACCGACTTCTGGGTGATCGGGCCGCGCTCCAGGCGCCAGTCGTCGTCGGTCTCGAAGCGCCGCTCCAGCTCGTCCCAGATCGCGTCGTCGGTCCAGTCCTCGGCCTCCGTGCCGGCCGGGACCTGGAGGTAGAGGCGGGAGACGGACGGGGAGCGCATGGACAGAAGGGCGAAGCCGCGCTCGTGGCGGGCGTAGACCAGTTCGTCGTGGGAGGGGGCGACATCGGCGAGGATGCCCAGCCAGGCGTAGGGGTACGTGCGCTCGAAGACCCGGGAGAGGGACTCGGGGAACGCGGTGCGGGCCACTCCCCAGAAGCCGTCGCAGCCGACGACGTAGTCGCACTCCAGGACGTCCTCGCGACCCTCGTGGCGAAACCGGATCCGCGGCCGGTCGCTCTCGGCGTCCTCCACCGCCAGCGCCTCCGCCTCGAAGAGCAGCGGGCCGCCCTCCTTGAGCTGGAGGGCGATGAGGTCCTTGCAGACCTCGGTCTGGGCGTAGACCGTCACGGACCGGCCGCCGGTGAGGCCGGGGAAGTCGACGCGGTGGCGCTGTCCGGCGAAGCGCAGCTCGATGCCGTCGTGGCGCAGGCCCTCGCGGTCCATGCGCTCCCCGGCGCCGGCCGCGCGCAGCACGTCCACCGTGCCCTGCTCCAGGATCCCGGCGCGCTGGCGGTGCTCGACGTAGGAGCGGTCGCGGCTCTCCAGGACGACCGAGTCGATGCCCGCGTTGTGCAGCAGCCGCGCGAGGAGGAGCCCGGCGGGTCCGGCTCCGATGATGCCGACGGTGGTGCGCATCGGTCGTTCCCTTCCGCGGAGGGGGCGCCGTCGCCCCGCTCTTGCCGTGTGGTTCGTCTGGTGAAATTTCCTTCACCGTGTTCCCCCGAGTCTCCGCCGGGTCGTACTCCCTGTCAATGGACGCGCCCGGCCGCCCGGCCCGCTGGAGGCGGTCGTGGGCCGGGCGGCCGGAAACGGGACGGCGGGGCGGGGTCAGTGGCCCGGCCAGCCGTCCAGGTGGCGGTGCAGGGTGACGTCGGTCTTCGGGTCGCCCTTGGGGGCGTTCGCGACCGCGTCGTGGAGGACGGCGGTGACCTCGGCGGCCAGTCCGTCGGCCCGCGTGCGCAGGTCGGCGGCGGGCAGGGTGGAGCGGGTCAGCGCGTCGAGCCGGCGGTGGATGTCGTCCAGCTTGCCGCGGGTGGCGTCGTCGAAGCGCAGCGCATTCGGGGTGGAGACCACGAACTGGTAGGCGCCGGCCAGGGTCTGGCAGCCGGTGCACTCCTTGTTGGCGGCGTCACTGAGGTTCACCGCGTTCAGGTGGGTGCGCTCCCCGGCGATCGTGACGATCTGGAAGGACAGCGCGACCGACCGGCAGTGGTCGTCCGCCGAGCAGCCGGCCCCGACGGCGTTGGCCTGGTTGCGTGCGGTGGCCGCGTTCACCGTGCCGAACTGACGGACCGTGAAGGAGTCCCTGGCCTGGGTGTGGTGGCCCCGGTCGGCGTGGCTGAAGACATGGTCGGAGGCGAACGCGGCGTGCGGCGCGGCGGTGGCCGCCTGGGCCGGTACGGCGGTGGCCGCCCCGGCGACCCCGGCGGCGAACAGGCCGATCCGGACGGCCCGCCGGGTGAGCGGACCTGCGGTGGTGCGTGGTTTTCGGTGACTGCTCATGGATTGCTCCTGCGGTAAGCGGTGAGTGGTGCGGTGACCGTGGGGCCGGCGAACCCGGTACGGCGGCGCGCGGCCGGCGAACCCGGTACGGCGGCCCGGTGCCGCGCGTCAGGACGTGGCCGGGGCCGGGCTCGGCGAGTCGCTGACCGGCGGCGAGGACGGGCTGGGCGTCGGGGACACCGGGACGCTCTCCGAGGGGGTGGGCGTCAGGGACGCCGGGACGCTCTCGGACGGCGAGGGCGTCGGCGCGGTGGCCGTCCCTCCGGTGGCCGGCGCCGGCGACTTGGTGGGCCCCTGGCCGGACCCACCGGGCACCGACGCGGACGGCGACGCCGAGGCGGAGGCGCCCCGCGAGGTCTGCTGGGCCGAGGGCCCCGCGTCCGCCCCGGCCGAGGGGGCCGGCCGGCCGGACACGGTGTCCGACGGAGCACCGGAGTCCTCCGGCTCGTCCGGGGTCGAGGCCCGCCGTGGCGGCGGTTCCTCGGTCGGCACCCCCGGCTGGAGGATCGGTGCGATCGGCGGCTGCTTGGGCAGCGGCTTCGGGGTCACCCCGGACATCCAGGCATAGCTGAGCCCGGTGAGCCCGGCGAGGGCGAGGGCGCAGATCGCCAGCCGGAGCCGGGGCCGGCCCGCGGTGGTGCGTTTCGCGGCCCGGATGATCCGCCCGCCGATCTTCACGGACAGGTAGACGACACCGGCCATCGGGCAGAGCAGCATCACGCTGCCGATCGTCCCGACCAGACCCTCGACGATCTTCCCGTCCACGAACGCCGAGCCGGTGCCGAGGAGTTGCTCGGTCAGCGAGCGGGTCATCGTGGTGAGGATCCGGGGCAGGTTCCACAGCGCGTAGCCGAGTTCGCCGATGATCAGCGGGACCATCGTCAGCACCCAGGTGGCGACGATGGCGCGCGCCGACTTCTTCAGCCCGGCGACCTCCTCGCGGGCCTTGCCGCCCTTGGCTCCCGGCACCAGCGCGAGCAGGATCGGCTTGATCTTGCCGTACAGGTCCGGGACTCCGGCCAGGTCACCGAGGATGTAGTAGCCGTCCAGCCGTACGGCCGGCATCAGCTGTTCCATGATCTCGAAGTGCCCGAGGTACACCGTGGCCAGGAAGAACTGGGCCCCGGTGGCGAAGTAGGCGCCGGCCATGGCCAGCATGAAGACGACGTTGAAGTAGACGCCGCCCAGGTCGGTGCGGAGCCGGCCGCCCCGTCCGATCCGGTAGACGTCGGTGACGTCGGTGTACATCGAGGGCCAGATGAGGAAGAGCCCGCACCCGATGCAGCCGGGACGGGCTCCGCCGTATCTGCACGCGGAGGCGTGGCCGAACTCGTGGAAGACGAGGGAGGCCACGGTGAGCACGAAGACCACGAGGATCAGGACCGGCTGGTCGAGCACCTCCAGGACGGGCTCGATCGCCCCGAAGAACCCGAACAGCCAGACGTCCATGGCGATGGCCGAGCCCAGCACCAGCGCGACCACGGCCGGCCGGTGCAGCCACGCCAGCGAACGCGCGATCTTCGCCGTCCGCTTCTCGTCGAAGATGACCCGGTGGCCCTTGAGGGCGAGGAGCAGGTCGGAGCGCGGGGCGTCGACCTCGTCGTCCTCCTGGCCCTCCGGGACCGTCACCCCCAGCGGTTCCAGCTTCTTCTCGACGAGGAAGCGGATGTTCTCCCCGCTGACCTCGCGGCCGAAGCGGGCGCTGACCCGGTGGGCGATGGCCTCGGCATCGCGGACGCCGTCGACCGACGACGCCACCAGGTACAGCAGCCTGGACAGCTGGACGACCTGCCCGTCCCCCCGACGGGCGATGTACTTGGGCTCGGTGAAGCCCGACCCCTGGTACTCGCCGTGCAGCCGCAGTCCCGCGCTCAGCCTCGGGACCGGCGAGGCCGGGTCGACCACCGGCAGGCTGCCCGTCGCCACCTGCTCGTAGGTCACCGGCCAGCCGCCGGGTCCGGGCACCGGGCCCGTGTCGTACAGCGCGGCGGTCCCGTCTCCGAGCACCGTCATATGTGGTCTCCCCCCGGATCCCGCATGCAGTTCCCCCCCATGACGCGAGCGCCACCGCCGGGGCGACGGCGGTGGCGCTCCCGGGAACTACTGGGTGACGCTGATCGTCTGCGCGGCCGACGACTGGGCGGACGACCAGGCCGAGTGGTCGTTCAGCGCGGCGGACTGGTTGGACGCGTCGATGTTGGCGACGTGCTTGGTGACGTTGACCGTCTTGCCGAAGCTGAACTTCAGGCGCCCGAGGGCCTCACGGCCCGGCAGCAGCTCGGCGGACTCGTTCTCCAGCTCGTTCATGTCCATGCTCATGACGGATGTCCTTTCGTGCGGTGTGCTTCAGAGTTCGGGTGTGGGGGCGGTGCTACTGGGTGACGCTGATGGTCTGGGCGGCGCCGGAGTCGGCCACCGACCACGAGGAGTGGTCGTTCAGCGCGGCGGACTCGTTGTGGGCGCTGATGTTGGCGACGTGCTTGGTCACGTTGACCGTCTTGCCGAAGCCGAACTTCAGGCGGCCCAGGGCCTCGCGACCCGGCAGCAGCTCCGCGGACTCGGCCTCGAGCTCATGGGCGTCCATCATGATCTTTTCCCCCTCAGGGATAGACATTTCCGATCGGGACGGGTCAGGTTCCCCCCGGACTCCGTCCAATCTGGTCGGACGAGCTGTCCAACGAGATTGGACACTAGGCCCTGGCGAACCCCCCGCGCAACCCCTTCCGAAAATCACCCACTCGGCCGATCGCCGACCCGACCGTAGAATCGGCCGGGACATGGCGGAATCCGCAGGCGGCGAGCAGGAAGTGACTCAGTGGCCAACGCACTGCAGCAGTTGATCCGTGAGCACCTCGACCGCAAGGGCTGGTCCTACGGCGACGTGGCGCGCCGCGGCTCCGTCCCCCGCTCCACCGTCCACCACCTGGCCACCACCGAGCGCGTGGTCCGCATGCCGCAGACCTCGACGCTGGAAGGCCTGGCCAAGGGGCTGGAACTGCCGCTGGAGACGGTGCGCCGGGCCGCCGCCGAGGCCTGCGGCATCCACGTGTACGACACCTCGCCGCAGGCCGGCCCGGACGGCGCCGCCTCCGACCCCGAGGTCGCGCTCCTCATCGCGAGCGTCCAGAAGCTGTCGGCCGACGACCGCCGCCATGTCACCGCGCTCGTCGAGTCCCTGCTGGACCGCTCCGCCGGACCCGCCCAGGACAAGTGACCGCCATCGGTCACCCCTCGGACGTTCTTCCGTCAACTCGGAAAAAGAATCCAACTCCGCACGAAAGCGTCAAGATCCAGGACTAGTGTCTCGTCCTGCCCGGGACGCGAGAGCCGCACGACCACGGGCTCTCAGGGGGACATGTGTTGTTCGTGCACGGCGGACCGGCGACAGCCGTGGTCCGGGGACCCGACGGCGAGTCCGTCGTCCTGCTGTCGGGGGAACTCCCCGAGGTGCTCACCGACGCGTCGGTGAGCGAACTGCTCGACCTGGCCGCCGCCATCCTGGACGCCGGCGAGCTCACGCTCTTCGAGGAGTGCCTGCGCGCCCTGCGCCGCAACGGAATGCGCGCGGGCCGCCGCATCGAGGTCGACGGCGCGGTCCTGACCGTCTACGAAGGCTGAACCGGCGCCGCCCCCGAGAGGGCGCGGGAGGTGCCCGGAACCGGACTTGAACCGGTACGCCCGCGAGGGGCAGCGAGGTTTAAGCTCGCCGTGTCTGCATTCCACCATCCGGGCAGGCCATGGGCTCCGCTACGAGGCTCCGACCCTATCGGGAGGCGTCCCCCGAACAGCGGACGGACGACCCGATGTTGTCTTATTTTATTGACGTCTGAGGGAGCATCAGCACCCGGAACGAGCCATCCGCACTTGCCAATAGCGTTACGCGCGGTGGGTGCGCGCGTACGTGAAATGACGGAATTTCACCGTCCGAACAAGGGGGCTCCACCTGTTCTCGACGACTGGGAGCGACCCGCTCCGGATCCGGGTCTCGGGGTCGCCGTCATCCCCAGGTATGACGCGGCACCCCCGCGGTCCCT
Source organism: Streptomyces sp. NPDC007901 (assembly GCF_042959465.1). Taxonomy (NCBI): domain Bacteria; kingdom Bacillati; phylum Actinomycetota; class Actinomycetes; order Kitasatosporales; family Streptomycetaceae; genus Streptomyces; species Streptomyces sp. NPDC007901. The sequence continues at coordinate 93,929 of NZ_JBIBKW010000014.1, forward strand.
CCTTGGTCGCCCCCCGGAACCGGAACAGCGGCTGACTACACGGGCCGCGACGGCCGAGACGATGGTGCGGTCGCCATGAACACCACCGTCCCGACAGGAGCGCCCTCCGTGTCCACCACACCTATCGCCGACCGGCGGACCACCTCCGTGGCCGCTCGCGCCACGGACCTCTCGAAGATCTACGGCCAGGGCGAGACCCAGGTGGTCGCCCTGGACCGGGTCACCGTCGAGTTCCGGCAGGCCGAGTTCACCGCGATCATGGGGCCGTCCGGCTCCGGCAAGTCCACGCTGATGCACTGCGTGGCCGGCCTCGACACCTTCTCCTCCGGTTCGGTGCGGATCGGTGACACCGAGCTGGGTTCGCTGAAGGACCGGCAGCTGACCAAGCTGCGCCGGGACAAGATCGGGTTCATCTTCCAGGCGTTCAACCTGCTGCCGACGCTGACCGCCCTGGAGAACATCACGCTGCCCATGGACATCGCGGGGCGCAAGCCGGACCAGGCGTGGCTGGACAGCGTGATCCAGATGGTCGGTCTGAAGGACCGGCTCCGCCACCGCCCCGCGCAGCTCTCCGGCGGCCAGCAGCAGCGCGTCGCCGTGGCCCGCGCGCTCGCCTCCCGGCCGGAGATCATCTTCGGTGACGAGCCGACCGGAAACCTCGACTCCCGTTCCGGCGCCGAGGTCCTCGGCTTCCTGCGCAACTCGGTGCGGGAGCTGGGCCAGACGGTGGTCATGGTGACCCACGACCCGGTCGCCGCCGCCTACGCGGACCGCGTGGTCTTCCTCGCGGACGGCCGGATCGTGGACGAGATGTACCGGCCGACCGCCGAGACGGTCCTGGACTTCATGAAGCAGTTCGACGCGAAGGGCCGGACCAGCTGATGTTCCGCACCGCCCTGCGCAACGTACTCGCGCACAAGGCCCGGCTGCTGATGACCGTGCTCGCCGTCATGCTCGGCGTCGCGTTCGTCTCCGGCACCCTGGTCTTCACCAACACCATCTCGGACGCCTACCAGAACAGCTCCGCCAAGGGCTTCGACGGCGTCGACGTGGCCGTCCAGGCCAAGTACCAGGACTCCAAGGGCGACCAGGTCGGCAAGACGCCCGACCTCACCCAGGCCGTGCTCGACAAGGCCGCGAAGGTCCCCGGGGCCGCCTCCGCCACCGGCGTCGTCTCCGGCTTCACCGCCATCGCCGACAAGGACGGCAAGCTGATCGGCGGCGGCTGGCAGTCCGAGGGCGGCAACTACTGGGGCACCGAGGACGCCCGCTACCCGCTCGTCAGCGGCCACGCGCCGAGCGGGAAGAACGAGGTCCTGATCGACTCCAGGACCGCCGAACGGGCCGGCTACCAGGTCGGCGACACCGTACGCATCTCGGTCGACGGCCCGGTCCTCAAGCCCACCGTCGCCGGCATCTTCACCACCGACGACGGCAATGTCGCGGCCGGCGGCAGCCTCGCCCTGTTCAACACGGCGACCGCGCAGCAGCTGTTCGGCAAGAAGGGCGCGTACGACGAGATCGACGTGACCGCGAAGGCGGGCACCGGCCAGGCCGCCCTCAAGTCCCAGCTGGACGCGGCCCTTCCGAAGAAGCTCGTGGAGACCACCACGGGCCAGAAGCTCGCCGACGACCAGGCGGAGCAGATCTCCAGCAGCATGAGCGGGCTGCGCCAGGGCCTGCTGGTCTTCGCCGGCATCGCCCTGTTCGTCGGCACGTTCATCATCGCCAACACCTTCACCATGCTGGTCGCCCAGCGCACCAAGGAGCTCGCGCTGCTGCGGGCGGTGGGCGCCTCCCGCCGCCAGGTCACCCGCTCGGTGCTGATCGAGGCGTTCGTGGTCGGCGCGGTGGCCGGCGTGACCGGTCTGGTCGCCGGTATCGGCATCGGCGCCGGGCTGCGCTCGCTGCTGGGCTCGATCGGCGCGACCGTCCCGGACGGCCCGCTGGTCGTCACCCCCGGCACGGTCGCCGCGGCCCTCGCCGTCGGTGTCGTCATCACCATGCTGGCCGCCTGGCTGCCCGGCCGCCGCGCCGCGAAGATCCCGCCGGTCGCCGCGATGAGCGCGCTGCACTCGGCCCCGACCACCAAGTCGCTGGTGCTGCGCAACACGATCGGCGCCCTGTTCTCGGCGGCGGGCGCGGCGGTGATCGTGGCGGCCACGACGATGAGCGGCTCGGACGGCCAGGCGCCGATGGGCCTGGGCGCCGTACTCCTCATCGTCGGCGTCTTCGTCCTCACCCCGCTGCTGTCCCGCCCGCTGATCGCGGCCGCCGCCCCGCTGCTGCGCGCCTTCGGCGTCTCCGGGAAGCTCGCGCGGCAGAACTCGGTGCGCAACCCGCGCCGTACCGCCGCCACCGCCTCGGCGCTGATGATCGGCCTGACCCTGATCACCGGCATGACGGTCATGGCGGGCAGCCTGCAGAAGTCCATCGACAAGATGGCGAGCGCCGCGATCCGCGCGGACTACGTCGTCTCGATGGCCAACGGCAACCCGCTCTCCCCCGATGTCGCGAAGAAGGTCGCGGCCACGGACGGGGTCACCGCCTCCAGCCCGCTGCGCAACGCGGCCTCCCGGATCGACGGCGAGACCGAGTTCCTGACCGGCGTCGACGGCGCGGCGATCGGCAAGCTGACCGACCTCGCGGTGGACAGCGGCTCCTTCAAGGTCGGCGGCTCGGACGTCGTCGTGGACGACGACACCGCCACGTCGCACGGCTGGAAGGCCGGTTCCACCTTCACCGTCCACTACGAGGACGGCAAGGCGCAGCGGATGACGGTCGCCGGGGTCTACGAGGGCAACCAGATGATCCGCGGGATCATGCTCGACAACGCCGTCCTCACCCCGCACGAGACCGACCCCGCCGACATGCAGGTCATGGTCAAGACGGCGGACGGCGCGTCGAGCGCGACCAAGGACCGGCTGGAGCAGGCCCTCGGCTCCAACCCGGCGATCAAGGTCCAGGACAAGCAGGACCTGTCGAACTCCATCGCGCAGGCGTTCACGCTGATCCTGAACATGGTCTACGGCCTGCTCGCGATGGCGGTGATCGTCGCGGTCCTCGGCGTCATCAACACCCTGGCCATGTCGGTCTTCGAGCGCTCCCAGGAGATCGGCATGCTCCGCGCGATCGGCCTGGACCGCAAGGCGGTCAAGCGGATGGTGCGCCTGGAGTCCCTGGTCATCTCGCTCTTCGGCGGGGTGCTGGGCCTCGGCCTGGGCGTGTTCTTCGGCTGGGCGGCCGGCCGGCTGGTCGGCGCGAAGATGCCGACGTACGAACTGGTCCTGCCCTGGACCCGGATGGCCGTCTTCCTCCTGCTGGCCGGCACGGTCGGCGTCCTGGCCGCCCTGTGGCCGGCCCGGCGGGCGGCGAAGCTGAACATGCTGTCGGCGATCAAGTCCGAGTAGCGGCGCACGGCAGGTACGCGAAGGGGCCCCACGCGCGCCGTGGGGCCCCTTTCGTGTGCGTCCTCAGTTCCAGGTACGGGTCCGCAGCGGCAGCCCGGAGGCGCCCGACTCAGGGGTCCGGACGGCCAGCACCTGGTTGACACCGATGTGGTTGTGCTCGAACGCGAGGGCGGAGGCGGCCATGTACAGCCGCCAGACGCGGGCCCGCCCCGGGCTGGTCAGCCGCATGGCCCGCGCCCACTCGCCCTCCAGGTTGAGCACCCACCGGCGCAGGGTGCGGGCGTAGTGCTCGCGGATCGACTCCACGTCCCGCACCTCGAACCCGGCCCGCTCCAGCTGGGTGACGGTGGTGCCGATCGGGGCCAGCTCGCCGTCCGGGAAGACGTAGGCGTCGATGAAGTCGTCCACGTCGTACGCCGACTCGTCGCGCTGCGGCCGCCGGGCGATCTGGTGGTTGAGCAGCCGCCCGCCGGGCTTCAGCAGCCCGTACAGACTCCGCGCGTACTCCAGGTACCGCTCCGCGCCCACGTGCTCGGCCATCCCGATCGACGAGATCGCCTCGTACGGCCCGTCCCTGACGTCCCGGTAGTCCTGGACCCTGATCTCCACCCGGTCCGTCAGACCCTCGTCCGCGACCCGTTTACGGGCGTACGCGGCCTGCTCCTGGGAGAGGGTCACCCCGACGACGCTCACCCCGTGCTCGCGGGCCGCGTGGATCGCCATCGAGCCCCAGCCGCAGCCGACGTCGAGCAGCCGCTGACCGGGGCTCAGACCGAGCTTCGCGCAGACGAGTTCGAGCTTGTCGCGCTGGGCGGTCTCCAGGGTGCTGTCGTCCTCCCAGTAGGCGCACGAGTACACCATCGACGGGCCGAGGACGATCTCGTAGAAGTCGTTCCCGACGTCGTAGTGGTGACTGATGGCCTGCCTGTCGCTGTGGCGGGTGTGCAGATGGCGGTGTCTGCGCATCTCCTCGCGGGGCGGGGCCGGCGGGAAGGGCGGTCCCGCGAGTCTCAGCAGCTCTCGGACGGCGGCCCGCACGCCGGGGTCGCGCAGCGCCTGCGCGAGGGTACGGCCGCCCTCGTCGCGCTCCCAGATCAGTCCGGACATCGCGGCCAGGGCGCTGTACAGATCGCCCTCGATGTCCAGGTCGCCGGAGACCCAGGCGCGGGCCATGCCCAGTTCACCCGGCTTGAACAACATGCGGCGCAGGGCACGGCGGTTGCGCACGACGATTGTCGGCGCGTCCGGCGGTCCGGCCTGCGATCCGTCCCAGGCCCGCAGCCGTACCGGGAGCGGGACTCCCAGCACCTGCTCGGCAACACTCCTCAGCCGCGACGCGGCGTCGGCCATGGCGCACACCTCCAAGACGTCGATCCCGGATGCCGGTTACCACGTAAACACCGTGAGGGCGGCAGCGCAGTCCCGCAAAGGAGTTACGACTGGGCAAAAAAGATGTAGCCAACATGTAGTTGTGCGGGATCCCGGGAACGCCGAAGGGCCTCCCGCACCACGGATGGCGGGAGGCCCTTCGGTTGGTTCAGCGACCGGTTCGGCTACCTGGTCAGGAGGCCTTGGCCTTTTCCTCGGCCTTCGGCGCGGCGACCGGCGCCGGCTTGGCGGCCTCGTAGAACTCCTCGCGGGGGTTCTCCATGGCACCCAGGGACACGACCTCGCGCTTGAGGAACATGCCGAGCGTCCAGTCGGCGAAGATGCGGATCTTGCGGTTCCAGGTCGGCATGGCCAGACCGTGGTAGCCGCGGTGCATGTACCAGGCCAGGCGGCCCTTGACCTTGATCTTCGTCTTGCCCAGGACGATCATCGCGACGCCCTTGTGCAGACCCAGACCGGCGACCGCGCCCTTGTTGGCGTGGCTGTACTCCTTCTGCGGGAAGCCCCGCATACCGGAGACCACGTTGTCGCCGAGGACCTTGGCCTGACGCAGCGCGTGCTGCGCGTTCGGCGGGCACCAGGCGTTCTCCACACCGGCCTTGCGGGCGGCGACGTCCGGCACCTGGGCGTTGTCGCCCGCGGCCCAGATGTAGTCGGTGCCCTGCACCTGGAGGGTGGGAGCGGTGTCCACGTGACCGCGCGGACCCAGCGGCAGACCGTAGCGGGCGAGCGCCGGGTTCGGCTTGACGCCGGCCGTCCAGACGATCGTGTTGGAGTCGACCTCGAGGCCGTTCTTCAGCACCACGTGACCGTCGACGCAGGAGTCCATCGAGGTGGAGAGGTAGATCTCCACGCCGCGGCTCTCCAGGTGCTCCTTGCCGTACAGGCCGAGCTTGGGGCCGACCTCGGGAAGGATCTTGTCGGCGGCGTCGACGAGCACGAAGCGCATGTCCTCACGGGACACGTTCTTGTAGTACTTGGCCGCGTCGCGGGCCATGTCCTCGACCTCGCCGATGGTCTCCGCGCCCGCGAAGCCACCACCGATGAAGACGAAGGTGAGGGCCTTGCGGCGGATCTCCTCGTCGGTCGTGGAGTCGGCCTTGTCCAGCTGCTCCAGGACGTGGTTGCGCAGACCGATGGACTCCTCGATGCCCTTCATACCGATGCCCTGCTCGGCGAGGCCGGGGATCGGGAAGGTGCGGGAGACCGCGCCGAGCGCGATCACCAGGTAGTCGAAGGGCAGCTCGTACGCCTCGCCGACCAGCGGCGCGATCGAGGCGACCTTGCGGTCCTGGTCGATGGTGGTGACCCGGCCGGTGAGGACCTCCGCCTTCGGCAGCACGCGTCGCAGCGGGACGACGACGTGCCGAGGGGAGATGCTGCCGGCGGCGGCTTCGGGGAGGAAGGGCTGGTAGGTCATGTACGACCGGGGGTCGACGACCGTGACGGTCGCCTCGCCGTAGCGCATCTTCTTGAGAATGCGCCGAGCTGCGTACAGGCCTACGTACCCACCGCCTACTACGAGGATCCTGGGACGCTCCGTGGTGCTCATGGCATCGAGTATCCACCCGCCCCGAGGGGGGCGCTCGTGCGCCCCTTCACAAGCTTCCACGGGGGTCGTGCTACACTCCGCCGCCCACGTGACACAGGTCATGGTCATCGGCGGGAACCCACTTCCGATACGACCCGTTGTCAATGCCGCGTGAGCTGCCGCTCCAGGCTTCCGGGGGCACCGTGAAGGCACCCGATGTCACCCTCACGAGCACCCCCCGGAACACCCCCGTGACGCTCTCCTGAGCACGCCCCCGGGCCTGTTGAGGCCCCGAACGGGCCAACACCGCCCCGCGGACCCCTCACCTGCACCGAATTCCTTGTGAAGAACTTCACGAACTTTTCCGCCGAGGTGTCGTGGCACGGCGTGTCATGGGCTCAGAAGCCGCTCATTCGCATACCGCGCCTGCTCAATCGAGGGTGTCCACAGCGACGGAAACACGTGAGCAGGCGGTCGAACCGGCCCGGTCGGCCGTCCAGGGACGACTCGCCGCGGGCGCGCAGATCATCGGTCCCGTGGTCTCCGCCTTCTGGCACGACGGCGAGTTCGGCACCGGCGAGGAACGGCAGCTGTTGCTGAAGACCCGGCAAAGCCGGTACGCCGGACTGGAGGCGCGCAAGCTCGTCCAGTACCCACCACGAGTCAGGCGACGGACCAGGCGATGCCGTCCAGAATGTCGTGCTCGCTGACCACGACCTCCTGGGCACCCACCCGCTCCATGATCGACTGGAGGACGAGGGCGCCGGCGGCGATGACGTCGACGCGGCCGGGGTGCAGGGAGGGGATCGCCGTGCGTTCGGCGTGTGTCGAGCGGAGCAGCCACTCGGTGATCTCCCGGACCCGGGTGTAGGGGATGCGGGAGTGGTGGATGGCGGCGGAGTCGTAGGCCGGGAGGTCCTGGTGGATCGCGGAGAGGGTGGTGACGGACCCGGCGAGACCGACCAGGGTGTGCGCCTCGCGCAGCGGTACGGTCTCCTCCGCGAGGTCGAGGGCGCGCTCGATGTCGGCCCACATGGCGGCGGTCTCAGCCTCGGTGGGCGGGTCGCTGACGTGTCCCTCGTGCACCAGGTGCCGCTCGGTCATCCGCACGCAGCCGACGTCCACGGACCGCGCCGCCCGCACGTGCTCCTCGCCGACCACGAACTCCGTCGAACCGCCGCCGATGTCCACGACGAGGAAGGGCTTGGCGAGGTCCTCGCGGCCGCTCAGCTCCCGGGTGGCGCCGGTGAAGGAGAACTCGGCCTCCTGGTCGCCGGTGATGACCTCGGGCTCGACACCGAGGATGTCGAGCACCCCGCGCACGAACTCGTCCCGGTTCTCGGCGTCCCGGGAGGCGGAGGTGGCCACGAACCGCAGCCGCTCCGCGCCGTGCTCCTTGATCACCGCCGCGTACTCCCGGCACGCCGCGAACGTCCGCTCCAGCGCCTCGGGGGCCAGCCGGCCGGTCCGGTCGACGCCCTGCCCGAGCCGCACGATCGTCATACGGCGGTCCAGGTCGACGAGTTCACCGGTCGCGGGCTCGACGTCGGCGACGAGGAGACGGATGGAGTTCGTACCGCAGTCGATGGCGGCGACGCGGGTCACTTGTCGTCCTCCCGGGTGTGCGCCGGCGCGCTGTCACCGGCGAGCGTCACGCACGCCCCCTTGGCCCACCACTCCGGCAGCATGGCGATCGCCTCGTCGCCGAGGGGGTTCACACCCGGCCCCGCCGCCAGCGAGTGGGCGACGAGCACGTGCAGGCACTTCACCCGGTCCGGCATGCCGCCGGCGCTCGGAAAGCCCGTCAGCTCCTCGATCTCGTCCCGGCGCCGGATGTAGTCCTCGTGCGCGGCGCGGTAGGCGGCGGCCAGCTCGGGGTCGCTCTCCAGCCGTGCCGTCATCTCCTTCATCACGCCGTTGGCCTCGAGGGTCCCGATGGCGGACGCGGCCTTGGGGCACGTCAGGTAGTACAGCGTCGGGAACGGCGTCCCGTCCGGCAGCCGCGGCGCGGTCTCCACGACGTCCGGCTGCCCGCACGGGCACCGGTGCGCGATCGCCCGCAGTCCGCGCGGCGGCCGTCCGAGCTGCTGCTTGAAGGCCTCGACGTCCGCGTCGGTCGGCTCGGTACGCGGGGTGGAGGGTGGAGGCGTGTGCATGACTGGTTCTGCGTGGCTTTCTGTCGGTTCACTGGTCGGACGCGTCGGACTTGTCGACGCCGTCCCAGACGTTCGCGTACCAGGGCCGGTCGGCCGCCCCCAGATAGGCGTGCGCCTGCTTGGCCGTACCGGGGTCGATCACGACGTACCCGGTCTCACCCGGCATCACATAGTGCAGCCGCTGCCGGATCTGCTGCTCGGCGTACGCGTCGTCCTGCCACCGCGCCTTGACGTCCCGCAGTTGCTCGACCCGCTGCCGGGCCTGCTGCTGCTGGCGTTCGAGATCGGCGATCTCGGCGCGCTGGGAGACGTACTGCCGCATCGGGTAGGCGAGTGCGACGATCATCGTGCAGAGCACGATCGCGAGCAGCGCCGCGCGGCCGGTGAGCCGGGAGCGGCGGGCCTGGCGCCGGGTCTGGGAGCGGTAGACCCGGGCCGCCGTCTGCTCGCCGAGCAGCTTGAGCCTGGTCGCGGTGGAGAACCGGTCCCGGTCCTTCACGGCCATGTCCCCGCCTCCCTGACCTGATACGTGCGTACGTCCCCGCACACGGTACGGGACCGGGTACGGGGACGTACGTACGACTGGCTAAGGCTTGGCTCCGTAAGGGTCAGCCCTTGAAGCGCGGGAACGCGGAGCGGCCGGCGTACACCGCCGCGTCATCGAGGATCTCCTCGATGCGCAGCAGCTGGTTGTACTTGGCGACGCGCTCGGAGCGGGCCGGGGCGCCGGTCTTGATCTGGCCGCAGTTGGTGGCGACGGCGAGGTCGGCGATGGTGACGTCCTCGGTCTCACCGGAACGGTGCGACATCATGCACTTGAAGCCGTTGCGCTGGGCGAGCTCGACGGCGTCCAGGGTCTCGGTGAGCGAACCGATCTGGTTCACCTTGACCAGCAGGGCGTTGGCGGTGCCCTCCTCGATGCCGCGGGCGAGTCGCTCGGGGTTGGTGACGAACAGGTCGTCGCCGACGATCTGCACCTTGTCGCCGAGCTTGTCGGTGAGGACCTTCCAGCCGGCCCAGTCGTCCTCGAACAGCGGGTCCTCGATGGAGACGAGCGGGTAGGCCGCCACGAGCTCCTCGTAGTACTCGGTCATCTCGGCGGCCGAGCGGGACTTGCCCTCGAACTCGTACTTGCCGTCCTTGTAGAACTCGGACGCGGCGACGTCGAGCGCGAGCGCGATCTGCTCACCGGGGACGTACCCGGCCTGCTTGATCGCCTCCAGGATGAGGTCGAGGGCCTCGCGGTTGGAGCCGAGGTTCGGGGCGAAGCCGCCCTCGTCGCCGAGGCCGGTGGCCAGACCCTTCGACTTCAGGACCTTCTTGAGGGTGTGGTAGACCTCGGCACCCCAGCGCAGCGCCTCGGAGAAGGACTCCGCGCCGATCGGGGCGATCATGAACTCCTGGATGTCGACGTTGGAGTCCGCGTGCGAGCCGCCGTTGAGGATGTTCATCATCGGGACGGGCAGCAGGTGCGCGTTCGGGCCACCGAGGTAGCGGAACAGCGGGAGGTCGGACGCCTCGGAGGCGGCGTGCGCGACGGCCAGGGAGACGCCGAGGATGGCGTTGGCGCCGAGCGAGCCCTTGTTGTCGGTGGCGTCCAGGTCGAACATGGCCTGGTCGATCAGGCGCTGCTCGGTGGCGTCGTAGCCGACGAGCTCCGGGCCGATCTGCTCGATCACGGCGAGGACGGCCTTCTCGACACCCTTGCCGAGGTAGCGGTTGGGGTCGCCGTCACGGAGCTCGATGGCCTCGAAGGCACCGGTGGAGGCGCCGGACGGAACGGCGGCACGACCCGTGCTGCCGTCGTCGAGGCCGACCTCGACCTCGACCGTGGGGTTGCCTCGGGAGTCCAGGATTTCCCGGGCTACGACGACGTCGATGGACGGCACGAGCATCTCCTTCTTGGGATGTGACGCTGGTTGTGCGGGGCGCACGCGGGCCTTGTCGGCCCTTGCTCAGCCTTGCGACTAGAGCCTAACCGCCCCGGGGCCGTCGGCCGTCGACCGACCGTCCCGTGGACAAGGACAGACGGTATCTATTGTTCACCCCCGGAACAAAGGGGGGCCGGATGAAGAACGGGAGAAGAACGGGCCAAAGAGAAACCCCGCCCCGGTGCGTACGGGGGAAAACGCACCGAGGCGGGGGGCCCGTGGGGGACGGGGGTGACCCTCACGTGGTCCCCACTATGAGGACCACGGCTGTGAGGGGGCTGTGGTTCAGCCAGGTCTTACTTCAGGTGCAGCTGCTGGCCGGGGTAGATGAAGTCGGCATCGTCGACGATGCCCTTGTTCAGCTTGAACAGCTCCTGCCAGCCGCCCTTGACCTTGTGCTTCTCGGCGATCGAGCTGAGGGTGTCACCCTTGACGACCTTGTACTCGCCGTCGCCCTTCTTGACCTTCTTGCCGGTCGGGGTGGTGACGGTCTTCTTGGCGGCCGGACGCTCGGCGGAGCGGGAGGCGGCCTGGGTGTCGGTCGAGCGGGTGCTGGTGCTCGACGAGTTGGAGGAGCCGGCGCTGCTGCCCGTGTAGGTGGCGCTGGACAGGCCCGTGCCGCAGACCGGCCAGGCACCCTTGCCCTGCGCGGCGAGGACCTTCTCGGCGATCGTGATCTGCTGCGCCTTGGTGGCCTGGTTGGCCTGCGCGGCGTAGGCGGTGCCGCCGTACGCGGCCCAGGTCGAGGCGGAGAACTGCAGGCCGCCGTAGTAGCCGTTGCCGGTGTTGATGGACCAGTTGCCGCCGGACTCGCACTGGGCGACGGTGTCCCACTCGGAGGCGGTGGCGGCGGAGGCGCTGCCGGCCGCCATCAGCGGGGCGGCGACGGCGACGCCGGTGACCCCGGCGACGGCGATGGCCCGGACGGCCTTGGACGGACGGCGGTGCTTGCCCTTGCCGGAAAACAGCATGGATCGATCCCCTCACCGACGCCTGCGAGGTGAGCTGTCGGGTTCGGGCCGGTTGAGTTGCCCGGCCGCACACCTGCCTGTCGGTGCGCGGCTTCACCCCGAGCCGGTTCCGGCGGCCTTTCGGCCATGAGGCCCCTGAGGGCTCAACTGCCGGACCCGGCACTTACCTTGGGTCCCCCGCTCCTGCCTACGGCGCTTGACGCGACGACTGTTCCCGGACGGCCGCTGGCAGGACTCGGCGTTGCGACGGCCGGGGCTCGTGGTGACGAGCGGCCTTGACCGTAAACAGGGCATCAGGTGAATTTCAAAGATGATCAGGGCTTCTGAGACTCATCCCACACTTTCACCAAACCGGACATTAGCGTCGAAGCGGGGCGCCAACTCCCGCTGCTTTTCGCCCGATTAGCTGCTGAGTTTCAGGGTCTGACCGGGGGCGATGGCGTTCGGGTCGGCGCCGATGTCCGCCTTGTTCGCGGCGTAGAGCGCGCGCCATCCGCCGTCGAGGTCAAGGGAGTCGGCGATGGAGGCGAGGGTGTCGCCGTCGCGGACGGTGTAGGTGCCGCTGTCGCGGGAGACGTGACGCCCGGAGGAGGTGACCTTCTGACCGTTTGTCGCACTTTCGTCCGCCGAGCCACCGCGGTGCTTGCCGCCGGTGCTCGCGGTCCCCGTGTCGACCAGACTCCAAGACCCGCCGGTCTGCCACGAATTGTCCGAGTCGTCGGCCTGGGGCACGACGGGGTTCTCGTCGGCCTTCGAGGCATCGGACTTGGATGATTCCGACTTGTCCGTCTTGGTGGATTCGCTGGGGGTGTCCGTCTTGGAGTCGCCGCTCGCGCTCGCGCTCGGGGAGGGAGTGACGGAGGCTTCCCCGGAGTCCGTGGCGTCCGAGGAGGAATCGGAACCCGAGGAGGAGGACGAATCCGACAGTCCGGAGGACGAGTCCGACGAGTCGGATGAACCGGACGAATCATCCGAGCCGCCGGCGCCCGGGTCGACGTTCACCGAGGCGTCGTCCGAGGAGAGCCCGGCGAGCAGGGCGCAGGTCCGCCAGGGCTTGGTGCCCTGGTCGGCGAGGATCTTCTCGGCGACCGCGATCTGCTGCGAACGGCTCGCCAGGTCGGGCGTGGTGGCGTACTGCGTGCCGCCGTACGCGTCCCAGTCGTCCTGCGACATCTGCAGGCCGCCGTAGTAGCCGTTGCCGGTGTCCATGCTCCAGGAGCCGCCGCTCTCGCAGTTGGCCACGTGGTCCCAGGTGGTGCCGTCGGCCGCGTTGGCGCTCGCCGCGCCGAGCAGCGGGAGGGCGATGGCGGAGCCGGTCACTCCGGCCGCGACGAGGAGAGCCGGAGCCTGACGGGGGCGACGGTGACGACCGTTCCCGGAGAGCATGCGGAAACCTTTCGAGCGACAGCGGTGACCGGTGCGGCGGGTCCCGCAGGGGCGCCGCACTGATGGGTGAACGTATAGGCAGACGATCACTTGTCACAAGTTAATGCCGCGCAGATCACGTGAAGATCACAGACTTGAGTGCTGGTCACCTTTGGCTGGTAAGGGGCTTACCGGTGACTTACCGGGCGACGGGGGTGAACTCCACCGGAAGGGTGCGCAGTCCGCGCATGATGAGCCCGCCGCGCCAGCGCAACTCGCCCGGATCCGCCGCGAGTCGCAGATCGGGCAGCCGGGTGAGGAGGGTGGCGAGCGCGGCCTGGCCCTCCAGGCGGGCGAGCGGGGCGCCCAGGCAGTAGTGGATGCCGTGGCCGTATCCGAGGTGCTGGTTGTCCCTCCGCGAGAGGTCCAGGGTGTCCGGCTCGGCGAACCGCTCCGGGTCCCGGTCCGCCGCGGCCAGGACGACCAGCACCGGGTCGCCGGCCGCGATGCGCTGCCCGCCGATGCCGAGCGGCTCGGTGGCGAACCGCCAGGTGGCCAGCTCCACCGGTCCGTCGTAGCGCAGGAGTTCCTCGACGCCGGTCTCCAGCAGACCGTGTTCGCCGACGGCGAGGGAGTCCTGCAGCCGCGCGCGCTGCTCGGGGTGGGTGAGCAGGGCGTACGTCCCGTTCCCGATCAGGTTGACGGTCGTCTCGAACCCGGCGAACAGCAGGATGAAGGCCATGGCGGCGGCCTCGTTCTCGGTGAGGTGCTCGCCGTGGTCCGAGGCCCGGATGAGCCCGGAGATCAGATCCTCGCCCGGACCGGCCTCGGCGGGCAGCGCCTCCCGCTTCCGGTGGATCAGCTCGGCCAGGTAGCCCCGCATCTTCTTCACCGACCGCGCGACCCCGCCCCGCGGCCCTCCCCCGTGTCGGATCATCATTCCCGCCCAGTCCCGGAAGTCGTCCTGGTCCTCGCGAGGGACGCCCAGCAGGTCGCAGATGGCGTAGATGGGGAGCGGGAAGGCGAACTCGTGGATGAGGTCCGCCTCCCCCTTCTCCGCGAACCCGTCGATGAGCCGGTCGGTCAGCTCCTGCACCCTGGGCGCGAACTCGGCCACCCGGCGCGGCGTGAACGCCTTGCTGACCAGCCGGCGCAGCCGGGTGTGGTCCGGCGGGTCGATGTTCAGCAGATGCGTCATGAGCTCGGCCTTGCGCTCGCCGGGGATCCCGGTCTTCCCCTTGGCGTGCGCCGGCTCGTCGTGATGCGCCGGGTTCTTGGAGAGCCGGGGGTCGGCGAGCGCCTGCTTGGCATCGGCGTAACGGGTGACCAGCCAGGCTTCCACGCCGCTCGGGAGCGTGGCCCGGTGAACGGGGGCGTGGTCACGCAGCCATGCGTACGCGGGGTAGGGGTCGGTCGCGAACTCCCAGGTGAAGAGCTCGGGGGCGGTGTCGTCGGGGCGGGGCTGGTCGGTCACTTCTCGACGGTATCCGGTGGCCGGCGGTCAGCCCTCCACGCCCTCCACTCCCTTCCCGCCTTCCACGCCCTCCGCCGCCCGCACCGCGTCCCGGTAGGCCCGGGCCGCCGCGCGCAGGGCCGCCTCCGGGTCCACGCCGTCGGCCTCCGCGCGGGCGGCCAGGGCGAGCAGGTCGTAGCCGATGCCCTCGCCGGCCGGGAGGGGGACGTCGAGGCCGGCCGTGCGGACGCGGGAGGTGAGCTTGGCGGCGAGGGCGAGGCCGGGCTGGCCGAGGGGGACGCCGTCGGTGACCGAGGCACGGCGCTTCTCCTGGGCCTTGGTGCGCAGCCAGTGCTCCTTGACCTCCTCCGGGGTGGAGGCGGTCTCGTCGCCGAAGACGTGCGGGTGGCGGTGGATGAGCTTGGTGACGATGCCTCCCGCCACGTCGTCGACAGAGAAGGGGGCGTCGGGGTCCTCCTCCGCGATGCGCGCGTGGAAGACGACCTGGAGCAGCACGTCGCCCAGTTCCTCCCGCAGTTCGTCGCGGTCGCCGTCCTCGATCGCCTCGACGAGTTCGTACGCCTCCTCGATGGCGTACTTCGCCAGACCCTTGTGGGTCTTCTGCGACGACCAGGGGCACTCCACGCGGATGCGGTCCATGACCTGGACGAGGTCGAGGAGGCGGGCGCCGGGCAGGTCGTAGGAGGCGGGGAGCAGCTCCAGCTCGGGCATGTGGACCCGGCCGGAGCCGGCGAGGCGGGCCAGGCCGTCGGTGAGCGCGGGCTCGCCCTCGCCGGTCGCCACGACCACCACCGTGCGGCCGCCGGCGCAGGCGTCGACCAGCTCCTGGGCAGTGGGGGCGGCCTCGTGCACGACTATGCCGGCCTCCCGCAGATAGGGCAGCTGCGGATGCGCGCCGTCCGCGCACAGCACCCGGTCCGCCGCCCGCAGCGCCTGCCAGGCGGGCCAGGACAGCAGACCGGGGGCGACCCGGTGGCTGGTGGTGAGCAGCACGACGCGGCCGGTCTCGGCGGCCTCGGGGGCGGGAGAGGGTTCCGGGGTGACGGGTTCGGGCCTGGTGGTGTTCACGCTCCGAACGTAACGCACGGCCGCCGCCGACCTCGCGGTTTATCCACAGGGTGGGGATGATCAAGCGATCGTATGACCGCCTGAACCTCTTCCTAGGCCGCCGTCTGCGTCCCGCCGGTCGTGACCTCCCGTACCCACGGCGTCCTGGCGTCCACCCGGCTGCTCTTCTGGACGTCCCAGGTGCCGTAGCGCGGGTTGAGGTCGACGCGCAGTTCCTTGGAGGCCTTGGCGAGGGCGTGCCAGAAGACGGGCTGCGAGGTGTCGGTGCCGAGCAGCTGGGCGAGCTTGTCGGCCTCCACCTGGAAGCGCAGGTTGTCGTCCAGGCGCTGGGGCGCGACGCCGTACTTCTGCAGCCAGGCGGTCTGCAGCGCCTCGGCGCCGCCGGCCTGCTGTTCGAGGCCGGAGCGCATCTCCTCGACCTCCTTGCGGCTGACGCCGATGCCGGCGTCCTGGGCGGCCCGGTGCAGCACCTGGTCGAGGACCATGCTGTACAGGGTGTCCCGGGTGAGGCTGCTGGTGGCGGCGAGCACCTGCTGGTACTGCGTCTCGTCCGGCACCGCCGCGCGCTGTGCCCGGCGCACCTCGCTCACGCGGTTCTCCAGCTGCGCCACGGTGATCCGCTGACCGCCGACGACGGCCGCCGCGCCCGGGTGCGCGTCGCTTCCGCAGGCGGTGAGAAGGGGGGCCGCGGCGGCGATCGCGGCGGACAGGACGAGCGCGGTGCGACGGCGGCGGTGCAAGGATGCCTCCCGAGGAGATTGTGCGACGGTGCACAAAGTCTTGCGGTGATCGATGGTAGGCAGTGGGCAAGCTCTGGCCAACCCATTCGACCAACGATTCACAGCCGCTTCCGGCACCGCCGCGCCACCCCCCGGAAGGGTTTGCGGATCAGCCCGTGATCGCCACCGGTGCGTCCCAGGCGTCCCGGTCCACGGTGATCGTGTAACCGCCGCGGGTCTCCTTGCTGTTCACCATGTACTGGTGCGCCCGGCTGTGCCCGGTGTACTGGGTCGCGCCGAACGGCCAGTCCGCCGTGGTGGTGTTGTTCTTGTCCCAGAGCGCGTACCAGAGGTTGCCCGGCAGGTCCGTCCTGTCCGTGGCGTTGGCGATCGCCTTGGCGCTGGAGCTGGTGAAGCCGTAGAAGCCCGCGCGGTACGTCTTCGCGCGCAGCTGCTTGTCGAAGGCGCGCACATAGGTCAGCACGGCGTTGTTGCACGACGTGTTCGTCGTGTCGTACGCCTCCATGTCGAGGTAGATCGGGCTGCCGGCCTTCATGCCGAGGGCGGCGGCCTTGGCGACCGCGTCGGTGGCGTCCGCGGTGCCGAGGGAGGCGGCGTTGGCGGTCGTCATCTTCTCCGGGTTGGAGCCGGTCTGGCAGGACGGCTGGGCGCCGACGTAGAGCGGGATGAGCTTCCAGCCGACCGTGGTGACGGACTTGACCCAGGAGGCGGTGAGGTTGGGCTGGGCGCAGCCGCGGTTCTTGCCGCCGATGTAGACGGCGGCGGCGCCGTAGAGGCCGCCGTGCCAGGCCTTCATCGCGGCGAGGGAGGGCGCGGCGCAGGTGTCGAAGGCGCGGCCGGTGTACGTCTTCTGGGCGGGCCAGGTGGTGGCCGCCATGGAGGTCTGCGCGGCGATCCCGGCCCCGGCGAGGACGGCGGCACCCGCGACGCCCCAGGTGACGTATCTGCGCTTCTTCGACTGCCGATGGCTGGACATGCCGGACCCCACCCCTGTGTGTTCACTATGCAAGGAAGTTCGAGGAAAACGGACGGCAACCTATCAGGAGCGGTACGGCTAGCCGCGCACCTGCCCCAGCCACAGCAGTGTCCGCCGGATCTCGCCCGCCGTCGGGTGGCCGGGCCCGTGCAGCCGCTCCACGTCGAACAGCAGCCGCGCGAGCGTGTCGTGGGCGGCCGGCCGGTCGCCGAGGGCGAGCAGCAGATGCCCGATCCGGCGCCGCACCTCGTGGGCGAGCTGAGGGTCGCCGGCCACGTACTGGTTCTCGTAGTACGGCAATAGCGCGCGGTACTCGGCGAGCGCCGCGGCCGGTTCGCCGAGCTGTTCCAGGCACTGGGCGGCCTCGTAGCGGAAGCGCAGCGACTGGGTGTCGGCCTGGCCGGCCTCGGCGGCGCGTTCGTCGGCGAGCCGGCGCAGTTCGGGCAGCGCGCGCCGGTACTGGCCGTCGTCCATCAGGGTGGCCGCGTACTGCTTGCGCAAAGTCCGTACGACCGTGGAGCGCTCGCCGTGCTGGTCGGCGGCGACCGGCAGGATCGCGCCCAGGATGTCGACGGCCTGGGTGATGCGTCCCTCCCCGAGCAGCCGTTTCACCTCGTCGACCGCGGCGGCGACATCGGGTGCGGCGGGCCCGGCGGGTACGGCGGCCACGGGTGCGGCGGGCTGCGGCGCGGGCGTCCGCGCGCGGTCCGGCCAGGGGGCGTGCGGGCGCAGGAAGGGGCGGGTGGGATCCAGCGGCGCCCCGGTGTGGCTGCCGCGCGCGGGCAGCAGCGGGACGAGGTCCTCGTACACCTCCTGCGCGGAGGCGGGACGGTGCTGGGGGTCCTTGGCGAGCAGCCGCAGCACCAGGGCCTCCAGTGGCTCGGGCACCTCCGCGCGGTGCCGGCGCACGGGCACCGGCTGCTCGTACAGGTGCCGGTGCAGCACCCCGAGCGAGGTGGAGCCGGCGAACGGCACCTCCCCGCTGAGCAGTTCGTGCAGCAGCACCCCGAGTGCGTAGAGGTCCGTGTACGGGCCGACCGCGCCGCCCATCGCCTGCTCGGGCGCCATGTAGGCGGGCGAGCCGATGGGGGTGCCGGTGTGGGTGAGGCGGGTGGTGTCGGTGTCCATCACGGAGGCGACACCGAGGTCCAGGACGGTGATGGTGCCGTCCTGCTTCACCATGAGGTTGCGCGGCTTGAGGTCGCGGTGGACGATCGGCACCGCGTGCACGGCGCTCAGCACGGCGCACAGCTGGGCGGCGACCGCGACCGCCCAGGGCCAGGGGTACGGGGCGTGCTCGGCGAGGTGGCCGGCGAGGTCGGTGCCGTCCACGTACTGCATGACGAGGAACAGCTCCTCGCCCTCGGTGCCCGCGTCGTGCACCGTGACCAGGCCGGGGTGGTCGACCTGTGCGGTCACCCGGCACTCCCGCAGGAACCGCCGGCGCAGTTCGTCGGCGTCGGCGCCCGCCACCTTGTCGGGGCGCAGCAGCTTCACCGCCACCCGCCGGTCCAGCCGCTGGTCGTACGCCGTCCAGACCTGGCCCATGCCGCCCTGCCCGATGAGCGCGGACAGCTCGTACCGGCCGGCGACGATCCGTCCCGCGGCCACGGTCATCTACCGCCCTCGTCCCGGCCGTCGTGCTTGCGCAGATAGTCGCTGAGCTCGTCGAGCTCGGCACGCACCTGCTCGATCCGCGCGGGCGCCGGACGCTGGGGCGGCGCGGGTATCGGGGGCTGGGCGAGCTGGGGCTGGGCGAGCGGCGGCCGGGAGACCGGCGGCACGGTGTGCGGGGGCGGGGTGTGCGGGGCCTGCACGCCGAGGGGCGTGGTCGTCGTGGTGTACGGGGAGGCGGGGGGCGGGTAGCCGTACGCCTGCGCCGCGTAGGCCTCGCGCCGGCGCTGGAAGTGGCGCACATCGGCGGCGAGGTAGTAGACGACCGTGGCGAGGAGCCCGCCGAACAGCAGCGTGATGCCCAGGTAGCCGCCGGGGGTGTGGACCTCCTCGCCGGGTTCGCTGGCCAGCAGCACGACGCTGAGGATGTCGGCCGCCATCACCGTCACCAGCAGGCCGAAATCCACCGACCTGCGGGTCACGACGGCCAGCCGCAGCATCATCGCCCAGGCCAGGAAGCCCGCGCTGAA
Organism: Streptomyces sp. NPDC007901; assembly: GCF_042959465.1. NCBI lineage: Bacteria > Bacillati > Actinomycetota > Actinomycetes > Kitasatosporales > Streptomycetaceae > Streptomyces > Streptomyces sp. NPDC007901. Next base: position 113,084 of record NZ_JBIBKW010000014.1, read on the forward strand.
CACTCCGAGCGCCACGAACACCACACGCAACAGGACCAGTACCGCGTCGTGCGGCGGCCGCTGCACCGGCTGCGCATGGCCCTGGCCTTGCATGATCGCTCCTGTGTTGCCTGTATTGCCGGAAAAGGGCGTACGTGCCCGTCCGGTGCGGTCCGCTCGCGGACAACATCGGACGCGCGATGGTCGGTTCGAGCATATGGCCCGACACCGACGTGCGGTCCGGGTTGTATCGAACCGTTGTCGTGCCGAGCGCCGGACGCGACCGCGCACCCCACGGCGCGGGGTCGGCCGAGGGGCGCGTGGGATCGGAGCGAGGGGTGCGTGAGGTCAGAGCGGGTGGCGCATCCACACGTTGGGCTCGACGTACACGGCGTAGCCGCGCCCGGGTTCGCAGCGGACCGGGGTGAGCGCGCCGGGCACCTCGACGTCACCCTCGGTGTCGAAGGGCAGCCCGGTCCAGCGCCGCCAGTCCTCCAGTGCGGCGGCCACGGTCATGGAGGCGGGCGCGACCGAGTCGACGACGGCGCCGGCCCTGGCGTGCACACGCAGCCAGGGGTCCTGCGGCAGGCCGTCGGCGCGCACCCGGTACGCGTACTCGCTCATCGGGGTGCGCGGTTCCAGGTGCTTGGCGCTCGGCCGGACGGGGGCCACGACCTCGCGGAAGCCGTGGGCGCGGGCGTTGTCGCGCATCGCCTTCAGCAGCACGGCGGACAGTCCCCGGCCCTGGGCGTGCGGGGCGACGACCACCGAGATCGCGCTGACCGTGTCCGGGCGGGTGCCGCGGCGCAGGTCGGCGAAGGCCCACAGCAGCACCTCGTCCCAGCCCCGGGCGGGCAGGGTGCCGCGGCCCTCGGCTGCGAGGGCGAACGGCACGCTGTAGGCGTGGGCGACGACCTCGCCGTGCTCGTCCTCGGCGAACAGCGCGTACTCGGGCAGTTCGGTGGGGATACGGCCGTAATGGGCGTTGCCCACCGGGTCGTTCACCACGAACTCCGGCCAGGTGTCGGCCATCCCGAGGACCCGCTCCAGCCGGTCGGGCCGCTCGGCGAGGCTCGCCACCTTGACATCCATACCGGTCACCGTAGGCGGCGGGGACGGCCGCGGCGAGGGAGTTTCCGCAGCGGCTCAGTGCGCCTTGAACCGCGAGGGCGCCTTGGTGGGGTTGCCGCCCGAGGGGATCTTCTGGTCGGGGCAGTCGGCGAGGACCTTCTTCATCGCGGCCTTCTCGGCGGCGGTGACCCACAGGCCGTACTTCTTCTTCACGGCGACCTGCGCGGCGACATAGGTGCAGCGGTAGGCCTTGCCGGGCGGGAGCCAGGTGGCAGCGTCGCCGTCGCCCTTGCCGCGGTTCGCGCTCGCGTCGACGGCCAGGAGGTTGAGCGGGTCGTTGGCCAGGGCTATGCGCTTGCTGGCGTCCCAGTACTTGGCGCCCTTCTGCCAGGCGTCCGACAGGGCGACGAGGTGGTCTATGTCCACCAGGCTGCGGCCCCGCGTGTAGGTGATCTCCTTGCCGGAGTAGGGGTCCGGCTTCAGCACCCCGGAGGAGACCTTGCAGTCGCCGTCGGTGAACTTCACGTCCTTCAGGTCCCGCTTGAGTATGTCGTCGCGGGTGTCGCAGGAGTTGGAGTCGGTGTCCGCCCAGGCCGAGCCGAACTTCTCCCGGGTGTACCCGGTCTTGGGCGCCCGGCCCTTGACGGTCAGCGAGTCGGCCGCGGTCAGCGCCGCTCCCCCGCCGCCGCCCGTGCCCTGGGCGCCCGGACTCCCCTTGTCCTCCAGGTCCTTGCAGCCGGCCACGGCAAAGATCATGACGACAGCGATGACCGCCCCGCCCCTCAGACGCGCCACGTGCGCCCCCTCTTTCTCGCCCTCGTCCGCCTCCGCACGGGCGGATCTTCGCAGGTCCCACGCTATCCGCCGGGTTTTCGGGCCCGGCCGGGCCCCAGAGGGACGGATACCCGCAACTCGCTCGCACCATCACCCCGTTGCCGCCCGGGGCGAAGCCCGGCCCACGCTCCCGCGCGCCCGCTCACGCCTCGCCGGGGCGTCAACTGAGCCTGGGCGGGGCGAAGGTCACGGTCTCCGTGCCGTTCTGGTCGAGGACCGGCACACAGGGGTTGTCGCCGGTGCAGGCGTCACCGGACCAGCCGAGGAAGCGGAAGCTGGTGTCCGAGATGCTCGCGTTCAGCTTCGTCTCCGGGTCCGCCACGGTGACTTCGCACGGACCGGGTCCGGCCTCGTCCTCTTCGGAGTCGTCCTTGGCCTCGCAGAGAATCGTGCCTTGGCCGTCCTTGATCCACACCGTGCGGTCGGACGCCCCGGCGAAGTCGATCGTGAGCAGGGCCTTTCCGGTGCCGGTGAGCCCGGCCGTGTAGGACTTCCCGCCCGAGGCGACGGTGAGCCTCGTGCTCGCGGCGCCGAGCCGGCTCGGCTGGAACTCGACGGTCTCCGTGCAGGAGGCGCCCGCTTCCAGCCGGCTCCCGCAGGTGCCGGCCACCGCCGAGAAGCCGCTGTCGGCGGGGACCGTCACCGCGCCGAGCTCGATGGCCTGGCTGTTGGGGTTGGTGACGGTGATGTCGTGTTCCGGCGTGTCCGAGACCGGGGAGATGTTCACCTGGCCGAAGTCGTACGAGGCCGGGGAGATGACGGGCCCGAGCAACAGGGGTGATCCGCCGTTGCCGTTCGTCGTCTGCCCCACGGATGTGCCACGGCTGGTTCCGACGCTCGTCCCGTTGACCGTCCCGACACTCGTTCCGTTGCTGGTTCCGGTGTTCGTCCCGCCGACCGTCGTGCCGCCGTCCGCCGCCGAACCGCTCGTGCCGCCGTCCACCGCCCCGCCGCCCGTCCCGCCGTCCGCCGAGGCCATGGGGGACGACCCCACGTCGTCGCTGCCGCCTCCCGAACCGCCCAGCGCCCGCCCGATCACCGTGCCGGCCACCAGCACCGCCACCACCGCGGCGACCGCGATCAGCGCCCGCTGCCAGGGCCGCCGCGTTCCCTGCGGATCGGCCGGCGGCGGCGGTGGGGACGGCACGGGTTCGAGGAGGGCGAGGTTGGCGGCGGTGACCGCGGCGCCCGCGGTGTCGCCGAGTTCGGTGCGCAGGTCGAGGGCGCGGCGGAGCAGGCGCCGGGCGTGCTCGGTGCGGTCGTGCAGGAAGTGCTGGACGCCCTGCTGATGGGTGAAGTACGCCTCGGCGGCCCGGTCCCCGACCGCCTGCGCCGCGGTGATGCCCTGCGCGAGGGTCTGCTGCCAGGCCTGCCAGTGCCCCTGCACGAAGAGCACGCGTTCGACGGCGGTGACGATCTCGACGACGGCCTGCCACTCGCGCCGTTCGGCCGCGATGCCGAGCAGGCCGAGCGCCGCCTCGGCGGCCCCGCGCGCCTCCTCACCCGTGGGGTCGCCGGAGGCCAGCCAGGCGGCCAGCGCGCGCACGGCGGAGGCGAGGCCGATGGAGCGGTACAGGATCCGCCGGTAGGGCTCGGACTTGCAGACGGGTAGGCCGAAGCGGTCCTCACGCTGTTCGGCCAGTCCGCGCGAGGACAGCGACTCCAGGGTCTCGGCCACATAGGCGATGTCGGCCATCTGCGCGAGCAGGCCGGCCGGCAGCAGCACACCGCCGACCAGGGTGAGCACCGCCAGGGCCCGCCTGGCCTCGGGCCCCACGGCCGAGATGCTCAGCTCGTCCAGGACCCCCGGGTCGGCCTCCGCCCGCGCCGCGAGGTCGGCGAAGGTGTGGCCGTCGAACCGGACGAGCGCGGCCGCCTGCCGCAGCGCCAGCGGCTGTCCGCCGACGGCCGCCACCAGCCGTCGTACGGCGGCCTGTTCGGGTTCGGGGAGGTAGCGGCCCAGTTCGCGCGAGAGCAGGGCGAGGGCCGCCGTCTCCGGCAGCCCGGGCAGCGCGTGCGAGGTCCCGAGCGCGCCGAGCGCCGGTGTGCCGGTACCGGTCAGCAGCGCGCAGCCCGGCAGCACCAGCCGCAGGTATGCGAGGTGCTGCGGGCCGTAGGGCACATCGTCGAGTACGACGACTCCGCGGACGCCGCCGAGGGCCCCGGCGCACTCCTCGGTGCCGAGCCGGGTGCCGTCCGGGCCCGGGTAGACGTAGAACTGGCGCATCAGGTCCTGGAGCAGGTCCTCCAGTTCGGTGCGGCCCACGCGCGTGTAGCTGCCGCCGAGGGCCGCCGCGTTCCGCAGCAGGGTGGTCCGGCCCGATCCGCAGGGCCCGGTGAACTCGACCGCCCCGCGCTCGCGCACCGCCCGGTGCACCAGGTCGAGTTCGCGGGTGCGGCCCACGAGGTACGGCGGTGGGCCCGCGCCCGGTCGGTGCGGGAGCGGGACGGGCGCCGGGCCGGGCGGGCGGTGCGGCAGGCGGGTGACGCGAGCGCCGTGCCGGTCGGTGAGTGTGACGCCGAGATTGCCGAAGACGACGCTGTTCATTCCTCCCCCTGGGAATGAACGGGGCGCCTGGCAGGCACCGGTGCGTCAACGATGAGGAGGGGGCGCGGCCGGTGTCAAGGAAACCGGCGAAGGCCGCGCCCCCGGGCGTTTTCTACGAGCCCAGGACCGAGGCCAGGAACTCGCCCACCCAGCCCAGCAACTCCCTCCCGACCAGCGGCTTTCCGCCGACCTTCGCGGTCTTCGGGCGGGGCACCAGCACCTGGTGGACGGCCGGTTTGATGACGGTCCCGGGGTACAGACGCTTGACCCGCAGCTCCTGCGATTCGCGCAGTTCGACCGGCGCGAACCGGATGTTGGTGCCCTGGAGCACGATCTCGCCGACCCCGCAGGCGCGCGCGAGCATCCGCAGCCCGGCGACGAGCAGCAGGTTCTCCACCGGCTCGGGCAACTTGCCGTAGCGGTCGGTGAGTTCCTCGCGGACGGCCCTGATGTCGTCCTCGGAGTTGGCGGAGGCGATGGAACGGTAGGCCTGGAGGCGCAGCCGCTCGCCGGGCGCGTAGTCGTGCGGGACGTGCGCGTCGACGGGCAGCTCGATCTTGACCTCGAGCGGCGCCTCCTCCTCGATCTCCCCGGTCTCCAGCTGCCGCCGGTAGTCCGCGACGGCCTCGCCGACCATGCGGACGTACAGGTCGAAGCCGACGCCCGCGATGTGCCCGGACTGCTCGCCGCCGAGCAGGTTGCCGGCGCCGCGGATCTCCAGGTCCTTCATCGCCACGTACATGCCGGCGCCCATCTCGGTGTGCTGGGCGATGGTGGCGAGCCGTTCGTGCGCGGTCTCGGTGAGCGGCTTCTCCGGCGGGTACAGGAAGTACGCGTACCCGCGCTCGCGGCCACGGCCGACCCGGCCGCGCAGCTGGTGCAGCTGGGACAGGCCGAAGGTGTCGCCGCGCTCCACGATCAGCGTGTTGGCGTTGGAGATGTCGATGCCGGACTCGACGATCGTCGTCGAGACGAGGACGTCGAACTTCTTCTCCCAGAAGTCCACGACGACCTGCTCCAGCGCCGACTCCGACATCTGGCCGTGGGCCGTCGCGATGCGCGCCTCGGGGACGATCTCACGGAGTCTGGCCGCCGCGCGGTCGATGGACTCGACCCGGTTGTGGATGTAGAAGACCTGGCCCTCACGCAGCAGTTCGCGGCGGATGGCGGCGCCGATCTGCTTCTCCTCGTACGGCCCGACGAAGGTGAGCACCGGGTGCCGCTCCTCCGGGGGCGTGGTGATCGTGGACATCTCGCGGATGCCGGTGACCGCCATCTCCAGGGTGCGCGGGATCGGGGTGGCCGACATGGTCAGCACGTCGACGTTGGCGCGCAGCTTCTTCAACTGCTCCTTGTGCTCGACGCCGAAGCGCTGCTCCTCGTCGACGATGACCAGGCCGAGGTCCTTGAACTTGGTCTCGGAGGAGAACAGCCGGTGGGTGCCGATGACGACGTCGACCGCGCCCTCGCGCAGGCCCTCCAGGGTCCCCTTCGCCTCGGTGTCGGTCTGGAACCGGGAGAGCGCCTTCACGCTCACCGGGAACTGCGAGTACCGCTCGGAGAACGTCCCGAAGTGCTGCTGCACCAGCAGGGTGGTGGGGACGAGGACGGCGACCTGCTTGCCGTCCTGGACCGCCTTGAAGGCGGCCCGGACCGCGATCTCCGTCTTGCCGTAGCCGACGTCGCCACAGATCAGGCGGTCCATGGGGATCGACTTCTCCATGTCCTCCTTGACCTCGGCGATGGTGGTCAGCTGGTCGGGGGTCTCCGCGTACGGGAACGCGTCCTCCAGCTCGCGCTGCCACGGCGTGTCCCCGCCGAAGGAGTGGCCGGGGGCGGCCATGCGCGCGCTGTAGAGCCTGATCAGGTCGGCGGCGATCTCCTTGACGGCCTTCTTGGCACGCGCCTTGGTCTTCGTCCAGTCCGCGCCGCCGAGCCGGTGCAGGGTGGGCGCCTCACCGCCGACGTACTTGGTGATCTGCTCCAGCTGGTCGGTCGGGATGTACAGCCGGTCGCCGGGCTGGCCGCGCTTGGCGGGGGCGTACTCGACGACCAGGTACTCGCGGGTGGCGCCCTGGACGGTGCGCTGCACCATCTCGATGTAGCGGCCGACGCCGTGCTGCTCGTGGACGATGTAGTCGCCCGGCTCCAGGGTGAGCGGGTCGATGGTCTTGCGGCGGCGGGCCGGCATCCGGGCGCCGTCCTTGCCGGCCGCCTTCTGGCCGGTCAGGTCGGTCTCGGTGAGGACGGCGAGTCTGAGCGCCGGGTCGACGAAGCCGTAGTCGATCGAGCCGCACGACACGTGCACGACCGAGGGGCTGACCTCGCCCAGGTCGACGTCCAGGCGGGCGGCGATGCCCTCGCCGCCGAGCACCTCGACGGTGCGGGAGGCGGGGCCGTGGCCCTCGGTGACGAAGACGGTGCGCCAGCCGTCGGCCAGCCAGCCCTTGGTGTCCGCGAGGGCCTTGGCGGTGTCGCCGCGGTAGGTCTCGGGGGCGTGCATGCCGAGCTTGAGGGTGTCGGCGGACAGCTCCTCGTCGGCGGCGAACGGCGACACCGACCACCACATCATGTCCAGCTCGCGCGCACGGTCGCGGACGCCGGCGATCGACCACAGGGAGGCCGCGCCGACGTCGATGGGCGCCTCGCCGCCGCCGGCCGTGGCAGCCCAGGAGGCCTGCAGGAACTCCTGGCTGGTCGCGACCAGGTCGGCGGCGCGCGTGCGGACCCGCTCCGGATCGCACACGACGGCCATCGCGCCCTTGGGCAGCACGTCGAGCAGCAGCTCCATGTCGTCGACGAGGACCGGGGCGAGGGACTCCATGCCCTCGACCGCGATCCCCTCGGCGATCTTGTTCAGCAGCTCGCCCAGCTCGGGGTGTTCCTCGGCGAGCGCACGCGCGCGTGCGCGGACGTCGTCGGTCAGCAGCAGCTCGCGGCAGGGCGGCGCCCACAGGCCGTGCTCGGCGACCTCCAGGGAGCGCTGGTCGGCCACCTTGAAGTAGCGGATCTCCTCGACGTCGTCGCCCCAGAACTCGACGCGCAGGGGGTGTTCCTCGGTGGGCGGGAAGACATCCAGGATGCCGCCGCGGACGGCGAACTCGCCGCGCTTCTCGACGAGCTCCACGCGCGCGTAGGCGGCCGCGGCGAGGGCTTCGACGATGTCGTTGAGGTCGGCGCTCTGCCCGGTGCGCAGCGCCACCGGTTCCAGGTCGCCGAGGCCCTTGACCTGCGGCTGGAGCACGGATCGTACGGGCGCGACGACCACGGAGACCGGGCCGGTCTCGGGGTCGTCGGGGCGGGGGTGGGCGAGGCGGCGCAGGACGGCGAGCCGGCGGCCGACGGTGTCGCTGCGCGGGCTGAGCCGCTCGTGCGGGAGCGTCTCCCAGGAGGGGTACTCCACGACGCCCTCGGAGGGCAGGAGCGTGCGCAGGGCGGCTGCCAGGTCCTCGGCCTCACGGCCGGTGGCGGTGACCGCGAGCACGGGGCGGCCGGTCTCGCGGGCCAGGGCGGCGACCGCGAAGGGGCGGGCCGCCGGGGGGCCGACCAGGTCGACGTGCATGCGGTTGCCGTCCCCGGCTGCCTTGATCGCTTCCGCGAGGGCGGGGTCCTTGACGACGGCGTCGAGCAGACCGTGCAGGCTCATTCAGGGCGGCTTTCGTCGGGGGGTGGGCAACGCGAAGTGCCCGGCGCGGGCTGCGACCGGGGGGTCTCCAGCGTACGACTACGCGGGCGCGGGCGCCGGGGCTGTGGATAACCTCCGCTGCCCTGGCCGTACCAAGGGGCTCCGCCCCCTGGACCCCCGAAGCCTATGCCCGGTGCCGGAGAGTCCCCAGGACTCCCCGGCACCGGGCTTTCCCCCGCAACCCCCGTATGCGGTGGCTCTCGCTGTCGCCTCAGTCCGTGGCGATGGCGTTCAGGACGTTCATGCGGCCCGCGCGGAACGCCGGGATCAGGGCGGCGAAGAGGCCGACGAAGGCGGAGCCGACGAAGACCCCGATGATGGTCGGCCACGGGATCTCCAGGACCTTCAGGCCCTGGAGGGCGAGCAGCTTCTGGGCCGTCGCGCCCCAGCCCATGCCGAGCCCCAGGCCCAGCAGGGCGCCGAAGAGGGCGATGACCACCGACTCCATGCGGATCATGCGGCGCAGCTGGCGTCGGGAGAGGCCGATGGCCCGCATCAGGCCGATCTCGCGGGTCCGCTCGACGACGGAGAGGGCCAGGGTGTTCACCACGCCGAGGACCGCGACGATGATGGCGAGGGCGAGCAGGCCGTAGATCAGATTCAGCAGCTGGCCGATCTGGTCCTTGAGCGCCTGCTTGTAGTCGGTCTGGTCGCGCACGGTGTACTGCGGGTAGTCGTGCAGGGCGGACTTGAGGGACTTGTACGCGGCGTCCTGCTGCCCGTCCTTGGCCGTGGCGAAGACCAGCTCGTCGAGCGGCATCTTGGCGGCCGGCACGTACTGGGCGAGCGTGGCGATGGAGATGTACTTGGCGCCCTGGTCGATGACGACGTCGCTGCTGGTGATCGCGCGGACGGTCAGGTGGGCCGTGCCCCCGTCCTTGAACTTGACGGTGATCTTCGAGCCGAGGTGGATGCCGTGCGCCTTGGCGAACTTCTCGTGGACGGACATCGAGTCGGGCAGGTAGGCGTTCTTGAGGTCGCCGGCGACGGTCTTGGTGCGCAGGTCGGTGGCGTACGTCGGGTCGGCCGCCGTGATGTCGGTGTCCTTGAGGGTCTTGCCGTCGGGCGTGGTGTAGTCGGCGGTGGTGTCCCGGTACTCGGTGACCCGGGCGAGCCCCGGCACGTCCTTGACGGCCTTGACCGCCTGCGGGGTGATCCGCTGGCCGCTGTCGGACTGGATGATGAAGTCCGTGCCGACGGTCTTGTCGAGCTGGTCGGTCGCGGAGGCGACCATGGAGGAGCCGACCACCGAGAGGCAGGCGACCAGCGCGAGGCCGATCATCAGGGCGGCGCCCGTGGCGCCGGTGCGGCGCGGGTTGCGCAGCGCGTTGCGCTCGGCCATGCGTCCGACGGGGCCGAACATCCGCAGCAGGACGGCGCCCAGGACGCGTACCACCCCGCCGGCGAGCAGCGGGCCGATGACGACGAACCCGATGAGCGAGAGCACGATGCCGAGGCCGAGCCAGCCGGCGCCCGCCTTGGCCTGGTTCGCCTGCGAGGCCAGGTAGAGGCCGTAGCCGCCGCCGGCGGTCAGCAGGAGGCCCACCAGGGCGCGGACGACACCGGCCCTGGCGTCGGCGGGGGCGCCCGCGTCGCGCAGCGCGGCCATCGGGGAGACCTTGCCGGCCCGCCGCGCGGGGAGGTAGGCGGCGAGGACGGTGACGACGACACCGAGGACGACGCCGACCACCGGGGTCGTCCAGGCGACCGTCAGATCGCTCGTCGACAGATGCATGCCCATGGAGCCCATGAGCTTCATCAGGCCGACCGCGATGCCGACGCCCGCGCCGACGCCGAGGACCGAGCCGACCGTGCCGAGCAGCAGGGCCTCGACGAGCACGGACCGGTTGACCTGGCGGCGGCCGGCGCCGATGGCCCGCATCAGGCCGATCTCGCGGGTGCGCTGGGCGACCAGCATCGAGAAGGTGTTGATGATCAGGAAGATGCCGACGAGGAACGCGATCCCGGCGAAGCCGAGCATCGCGTACTTCATGACGTTCATGAAGCTCTCGACGTCCTTCTGGTTGGCGTCGGCGGTCTCCTTGGCGGTCTGCACCTTGTAGCGGGCGCCGAGTTCGCCGGTCACGTTCTTCTTCAGCTGCGGGTCGGTCACGCCCGGCGCGGCCGTCACGTTGACGTTGGTGAAGACGCCGGTCTGCCCGACGAGCGTCTGCTGCGCGGTCCTCGTGTCGAGGTAGAAGATCGCGGCACCGGGGTTGGTGACGGTGAAGTCGGCGATGCCGGAGATCTTCGCGGTGTGGGTGCCGACCGCGCTGATCACGCCGATCTCGTCGCCGAGCTTCAGGTGGTGCTTGTCGGCGGTGTCGGCGTCGACCATGACCTGGCCGGAGTTGGCGGGCGCCGTACCGGAGGTGATCTTCATGGTGCGGGCGTCGTTGGAGTTCCAGCTGCCGACGATGGTCGGCGCGCCGCTGGACGGCGACAGGCTGTCCTTCTTCGCGTCGACGACGGTGACGGACGTCGAGAAGACCGTCCCCTCCGCCGACTTGACGCCGTCCGCCGCGCGGACCTTGGCCAGCACCGAGGCCGGCATGACCGGCGGCTTGCCGTTGTCGGAGGTGGTCTCACCGGTGTCGGAGGCGCTCCGGGCGCTGACCGTGACATCGGCCGAGGTCGCCGCGAACAGCTTGTCGAAGGTCGTGTTCATCGTGTCGGTGAACACCAGGGTGCCGCACACGAACGCCACGGACAGCAGCACGGCTATCGCCGAGAGGGCCATGCGCCCCTTGTGCGCGAAGAAGTTGCGCATCGAGGTCTTCATGACGGTCATGACGTACGCCCCCGCGCGTCGAAGTCCTTCATGCGGTCCAGGACGGCGTCCGCGGTCGGCCGGAACATCTCGTCGACGATCCGGCCGTCGGCGAGGTACAGGACACGGTCCGCGTAGGAGGCGGCGACCGGGTCGTGGGTGACCATGACGATGGTCTGGCCCAGCTCGTCGACGGAGGTCCGCAGGAAGCCCAGCACCTCCGCGCCGGCCCGGGAGTCGAGGTTTCCGGTCGGCTCGTCACCGAAGATGATCTCGGGGCGCGCGGCGAGGGCGCGCGCCACGGCCACGCGCTGCTGCTGGCCGCCCGAGAGCTGCGTGGGGCGGTGCTTGAGCCGGTCCGCGAGCCCCACGGTGTCGACCACACGCCCCAGCCACTCCTTGTCGGGCTTTCGCCCGGCGATGTCCATGGGCAGCGTGATGTTCTCCAGCACGTTCAGGGTGGGCAGCAGGTTGAACGCCTGGAAGATGAACCCGATCCGGTCCCGGCGCAGCTGGGTGAGCTTCTTGTCCTTGAGGCCGGTGATCTCGGTCTCGTCCAGGTGGATCTGACCGCTCGTCACGGTGTCGAGCCCGGCGAGGCAGTGCATCAAGGTGGACTTTCCGGAGCCCGAGGGGCCCATGATCGCGGTGAACTGGCCCCGCGCGATGTCCACGTCGACGTGGTCGAGGGCGACGACCCGGGTCTCTCCGGCCCCGTACGCCTTGACGACCTGCCGCGCCCGCGCGGCAACGGCCGTTCGCCCTCCAGTACCCCCGTGCCTGGGAATGGTCACAGCCGATGTCACGGTATGTCTCCTAAGTCGGTCGGCGAAGGGACAGCGTGGTGCTGCGCCTTGCCGTGCTGCGTTCGGTACGACGATGAGTCTCGCGGTCGGCGGGGTCGCTCCGCGCTGGTGCGGAGCCCCGTCTTGCCCGGGGGAAAACCCCACCCCCGCCGGTTCGGTCAACCGCCCCCCGGCGGCGTAAAGCCAGGTTAAGGACGGACGGGGTGCCGTCTCCTCCTCCGGCGGTACGAACCCTCCCCGAGCCGTAGTACGGAGGACCCCCCTAGGGGACGTCCACCGCCGGGTGGAGCCCTTCTCGGGGTCGGGCTCCACCCTTCGACCGGGGCAGCCTCCACCCTCCCGTGGCGTGAGGGTCAAGCCGCCGCCGGTTCCCGCCGGGTGGCGGCCCGTTCTTGCCAGGTGGACACGTACTCCCGCCGGGTGCGGACGGATGGGAAGCTGTCGTACACGACATAGATGCATGAGGGGCACACGGGGAGGGGATCCGGGGTGGGGAGCACGACACCCGCGATACGCGCGGCGGGCCGGGAGACGGGGACGGGCCGGCGCGGGGCCGTGGTGGCCGCGCTGATGCTCTCGATGGCGCTGGCGGCGCTCGACTCCACCGTCGTCTCCACCGCCGTACCGCAGATCGTCGGCGACCTCGGCGGCTTCTCCGTCTTCTCCTGGCTGTTCTCGGGCTATCTGCTGGCCGTGACCGTGACCCTGCCGGTGTACGGCAAGCTCTCCGACACCTTCGGCCGCAAGCCGGTGCTGGTCGCGGGCGCCGCGGTGTTCCTGCTGGGGTCGCTGCTGTGCGCGGCCGCCTGGAACATGGCCGCGCTGATCGCCTTCCGGATCGTGCAGGGCCTCGGCGGCGGGGCGCTGCAGGGCACCGTGCAGACCCTCGCGGCCGACCTGTACCCGCTGGAGGAGCGGCCGAAGATCCAGTCGAAGCTCTCCACGGTGTGGGCGGTGTCGGCGGTCGCCGGGCCGGGGCTCGGCGGGGTGCTGGCCGCGTACGCGGACTGGCGGTGGATCTTCCTGATCAACTTGCCGATCGGCGCGGCGGCGCTCTGGCTGATAGTGCGTCACCTCCACGAGCCGGAGCGCGCGCCGCGCACGCCCCCGAAGGTGGACTGGGCGGGCGCGCTGGCGGTCTTCGCCTGCGGGGGCGTGCTGCTGACGGCGCTCGTGCAGGGCGGGGTGGCGTGGGCGTGGTGGTCCGCGCCGTCGTGCGCGCTGTTCGCCGGCGGGCTGGGGCTGGCGGGGCTCGTGGTGTGGATCGAGCGCCGGGCGGCGGAGCCGATCATCCCGGGGTGGGTGTGGCGCCGCCGTACGATCGCGGCCGTCAACCTGGCGCTCGGCGCGCTGGGCCTGCTGATGGTGGCGCCGACGGTGTTCCTGCCGACGTACGCGCAGTCGGTCCTCGGGCTCGCGCCGGTGGCCGCCGGCTTCGTGCTGTCGGTGTGGACGCTGAGCTGGCCGGTGTCGGCCGCCCTCAGCCAGCACGTCTACCGGCGCATCGGCTTCCGCGACACCGCGATGCTCGGCATCGGCGCGGCCGCGCTGATCCTGTTCGCGTTCCCCTTCCTGCCCTATCCGGGGTCGGCCTGGCAGCCGACGCTGCTGATGCTCCTGCTGGGCGCCGCGCTCGGCCTGTTCCAGCTGCCGCTGCTCGTGGGCGTGCAGTCGACGGTGGGCTGGGCGGAGCGGGGCACCACGACCGCGTCGGTGCTGTTCTGCCGGCAGACCGGGCAGACCATCGGCGCCTCGGTGTTCGGCGCGGTCGCCAACGGGGTGCTGGCGGCCCGGCTGGGCGGTGCGGGCGACCTCGACTCGGTCACCCGCGCGCTGGACGACGGCGCGGTTCCCGAGGCCACCCGCCACGCGATCGCGGACGCGGTGCACGCGGTGTACCTCGGAGCGGCGTGCGCGGCCGCACTGGCGTTCCTGGTCCTGCTGTTCGTCGCGCCGCGACGCTTCCCGGTCCTCAAGGACTGACTCCCGCCCCGGAGTTAACGCGGGTAACACCCCAGGTCAACAACGCTCTCCCGCAGTAAGCGCATACCGACCGGCCAGTTGCCGGAAAAGGCCGCGCGCCCCGGATACCTGCGAGTAACGTGCGTGCCCCGCTCCCCACCTCTCCCTGCGGTCCGCCGCCACGGACCCGAGCCACGCAAGGAGCACCGGGATGTCCTACGACCCGTCCCCGCCTTCCCCACCGTCGTCCCCGCGCGAGCCGTCGTACACCTACCCCTGGCAGCCGCCGGCGCCGGAGCCGCCGCGGCCCCGCCATGTGCCGCACCGGGAGCCGGTCGGGCACCACAGCGACCTGCGGGTGCTGCGCGGCGCCTACCGGCTGCAGCGGCGCACCGCGACCCTCACCGCGCTCGGCTACTTCACCCTCTTCCTGGTGCTGTCGGCGTTCGCCCCGTCCGTGATGACCAGCACGGTCGCCGACGGCGTCCCCACCGGCCTGCTCCTCGCGCTCCTCCAGCTCCCCGTCACCTGGCTGGCGATCGCCCTGTACGAGCACACCGCGCGCCGCCATGTCGACCCGCTCGCCGAGCGCATCCGCAGAACCGCGGAGCTGGACGCCCGGCGGGGGGCCGTACGGTGAGCGGCTTCAGCGGTACCGCGCAGTCCATGTCGCTGGTCGCCTTCACCGTCGTCGCCACCCTCACCCTCCTGCTGTGCGTGATGACCGGCCCGGACCGCGACGACCTCGCCGAGTTCTACACCGGCTACGGCTCGCTCTCCCCGCTCCGCAACGGCCTCGCGATCGCCGGTGACTACATCTCCGCGGCCACCGTCCTCGGCACCGGCGGGGTGATCGCCCTGTGCGGCTACGACGGTGTCGTGCTCGCCCTCAGCACGGCCCTGTCGCTGATGCTGCTGATGTTCCTGCTGGCCGAACCGCTGCGCAACGCGGGCCGGTTCACCATGGGCGACGCGCTGGCCCGCCGGATGCCCGGCCGGAGCGTGCGGATCGCGGCCTGCGCGGTGACCATCGCCGCGCTGCTGCCGCTGATGCTGGTCCAGCTCGCCGGCGCCGGGCAGCTGATGGCCTTCCTGCTCGGCTTCTCCAACGAGGCCGTGCAGACCGGCTGTGTCGTCGGCCTCGGCGCCCTGATGATCAGCTACGCGGCCATCGGCGGCATGAAGGGCACCGCCCTCATCCAGATCCTGAAGATCGTGATGCTGCTCGGCTCCGGCACGGTCGTCGCCCTGCTGGTCCTGCACCGCTTCGACTGGGACCCGGGCGCCCTGCTCACCGCGGCGGCCCGGGGCAGCGGCGCCGGCCCCGCCTTCCTGCACTCGGGCCTCCAGTTCACCGGCGGGCCCGCCGCCCGCCTCGACATGATCACGTCGGAGCTGACCATCGTCCTCGGCGGCGCCTGCCTGCCGCACATCACGATGCGCATGTACACCGCCTCCAGCGCCCGCCAGGTACGCCGTTCGATGTCCTGGGCGGTGTCGAGTGTGGCCCTGTTCGTGCTGATCATCAGCGTGATCGGGTTCGGCGCCACCGCCCTGGTCGGCCGGAGTGCGATCGCCGCGGCCGACCCGCAGGGCAACACCGCCTATCTGCTGGGCTCCCGCGCGGCGTTCGGGACCGACGTGTCGACGGCGGAGAGCCTGCTCTTCACCACCGTCACCACGGCGATCTTCCTGACCCTGCTCGCCTCCGTCGCCGGCATGATCCTCGCCTGCGCCAACTCCCTCGCCCACGACGTCTTCGCGACCCGCGCCCGGGAGCTGCCGGCCCGCCGCGAGATGACCCTGGCCCGGGCTTCCGCACTCGCCATAGGGGTTCCGACGATCCTGCTGGCGACCCTGGTGCAGCACCACAGCCTGCAGCCCCTGGTCACCCTCTCCTTCTGCGTGGGCGCCTCCGCCCTCGCCCCCGCCCTGGTCTACGGCCTCTTCTGGCGCCGCTACACCCGCACCGGCCTGCTGTGCACGCTGCTCGGCGGCACCCTCACCGTGCTGCTGCTGATGCCGGGCACCAACCTGGTCTCGGGCTCGCCGGGCGCCGCCTTCCCGCACGCCGACCTCAACTGGTTCCCCTTCACCACCACCGGCATCGTCTCCATCCCGGCCGGCTTCTTCCTGGGGTGGCTGGGGACGGTGACCTCCGGCCGGCGCCGGGCCGCGGAACAGCGGCGGCAGTACGAGGCGGTGGAGGGCCGCATCCTGGCCGGTGCTACTCCGCCGTCGCGCGTCCCGTCAGGGTCATGAGGCTGTCGCGCATGTGATCCATGTGCGCCTGCACGTCGTCCCAGGTCTCCCCGTGCTCGCGCAGCACCCGCTCGGTCTCCCGCGCGATGCGGTCCTCCCGGACCCGCGCCTCCTCCAGGATCTCGGCGGCCCGCACCCGGGCCGCCTCCTGGTACCGGCGTTCCGAGTCCTCCGCCTCCACCCGGGCACGCTCGGCCTCGGCCAGGGCCGCCTCCGCGCGGGCGATGCGTTCGGCGTTGTGCGCGTCGACCGCGGCGGCGCTCGCGGCCTCCTCGCGCTCCGCCTCGGCCCAGCGTTCGGCGTGCTCCTTGGCCTGGTCGGCGAGCATCGCGGTGGTGCGCTGCCGCACCTCGCGCAGCGCCCCGAGGGCCTCGCCGCGCCACTCCTTCACCTCCAGCCGGGCGCCGATGCGCAGGTCGTCGGCCTCGGCACGGGCGGCGAGGAGCAGCTGGCGGGAGCGTTCCTCGGCGTCCGCGCGGAGCGCGTCGGCCTGCTCCCGCACCGCCCGGCACATGCTCTCGGCGCGCTCCTCGACCTCCGCGACCCCTTCCGTCAGCTCCCGCAGGGCGCTGTTGCGGACGGCCGCCGCCTCGTCGAGCACCAGCCGGAACACCCGCTGCGCGCGGTCCCCGAGCGTCTCGTACGTCTGCGGCGGAAGCTCCGCGACGACGACCCGCAGCCGCTCGGCCTCCGCCTCCATCTCCTTGGCGAGCACGGTGAGCCGCGCGGCCCGCTCCCACGCGGCGTCCCGGTCCTCCGAGAGCGCCGCCATGAACGTGTCGACCTGCTCGGGGCGGTAACCACGCCCCCGGACGGTCACGAAACCGTTCGGCGACACCGATGCGCTGCTCACCCTGGAACCCCTCTCCGCAGACCCGCACGAAATGATGATTTCGCGCACATCTTGATGGATAGGTCTTAAGTGTTCATAACGCGACACTCCGCAGAGATGTCACGGTCGAAGCACCGCACGGGTCGTTTCGGGGGTGCCGACGCGTCCGGGGGCGCGAAATCTCAGCCGCGCGCCCTGCGGTAGCGGGTCAGCACCGCCGCGCCGGAACGCTCCGCGGACACGCACTCCAGCTCGGCGGGCGGACCGCCGGCCGGGAAGAGCGGCCGGCCGGTGCCGAGGACGGTGGGGAAGGTCAGCAGCCGGTACTCGTCGACCAGGTCGGCGGCGGCCAGCGCGTGGACGACACCGATGCTGCCCATCACGACCACGTCCCGCTGCTCGGTCTTGACCGCGTCCAGCAGATCGCCCTCCACGAGACGGGAGTTGGCCCACGCCGACACGTCGGAGAGAGTGCGGGAGACGACCAGCTTCGGTACGGCGTTCAGGCGCGCGGAGAAGGGGTCGTCGCGGCCCGGCCACAGGCGCGCGAAGGCCTCCCAGGTGGACCGTCCCAGCAGGACGACCCCCTCGTCCAGGGTGCGGCCGAGACGGAACTTGTCCCCGGCGATCTCCTCCCGGCCGAACCGGAAGATCCAGCCGCCGTAGGGCGTGCCCCCGGAGCCGTCCGGGTCGGACACGATCCCGTCCACAGTGGTGAATTCGATGACGACAACGCTCATGGCGGTGGTCCCTTCGCTCGATGGTCACCGGTACATACCGGCGGCACCGGGCGGACTCATCGCCGTCGCCGGATTTTCTTCGGGGGATTCTCTTCGGCGGGGGTTCCGCCGGTGTCAGCCGGTGGGGGCGGAGGGCGCGGGCGGCTGCGCCGGCGCGAGCGCCGACAGCACGCGCGGGTCCGCGAACACCACGTTGCAGGCGACCCGGCCGCCGCCGGTGACCGTGAGGACCTGCACGGTGTGCAGCCGGTGCCCGCCGCCGGGCTTGGGGGCGTACGCGGCGAGCGTGGGCTGGCCGTTGGCGGTGAGGGAGCGCATCCGCCAGCCCGTCCCGCGGAGCCGGAACACCCGCTCCATGAACAGGCCGTACTCGCGACGGCCCCGGTACCACAGCAAAACCGGCGGCATCTCCAGGACGGCGTCGTCCGTGAGCAGCCGCACCAGCGCGGGCACATCGGCCGCCTCGAACGCCCGCACATACCTGCCGACCGTCTCCCGCACGACGGCGTCGTCCGGCTCGGTCACCTCGTCCGCGGCGCCCACGCCCGCGAGCGCGGCGCGCGCCCGCTGCAGCGCGCTGTTCACGGCCGGCACCGAGGTCGCCAGCTGGTCGGCGACCTCGGCGGCGCTGAACTCCAGCACCTCGCGCAGCACCAGCACGGCCCTCTGCCGCGCGGGCAGCACCTGCAGCGCCGCCACCAGCGCGAGCCGCAGATCCGCGCGCGCCTCCACGTCGAAGCGCGCGTCGGGGAACGGCTCCAGCCAGGGCACGTCGAGCGCCGGCGTGAGCGGCGCCTCCGGGTCCCCGCTGGGCGCCCCCAGTCCCGACGGCAACGGCCGCCGCGCCCGCCCCTGAAGTGCCGTCAGACACACGTTCGTCGCGATCCGGTACAGCCAGGTCCGCACGGACGCCCGCGCGGGGTCGTAGCGGTCACGGGCCTTCCAGGCGCGCAGCATGGTCTCCTGCACCAGGTCCTCGGCCTCGTGGAACGAGCCCAGCATCCGGTAGCAGTACGCCACCAACTCGCCCCGGTACGGCTCGAAGTCCACCCGCCCATCATGCCCGCAGGGGCGGTGGACGCGCACGCGCGTGCGGGGCCGGCCCGGTCACCCGACCGGACCGGCCCCGCACGGCCGTCCTGACTGCCCGCTACGGCGGTCCGGCTACAGCAGCCCGTCCCACATCTGCTCCAGCAGCACCGACCACCAGCTCTCCGGCGAACCGAGCGCCGCCGGGTCCAGGGAGGCCAGCTGGGCCTGGAAGTCGACGGTCCAGCGGCCCGCCTGCTCCTGGTTCAGGCCGAACCTGAGCCGCCACATCCGGCCCAGCAGCGCCAGGCAGCGCGCGAACTCCGGCAGCCCGGTGTTGACGAACTGCGGCGGCACGGACGCCCCGCCCGGCCCCGCCTCCACCGGCACGGCCACGATGTTCGCGGTGCCGTACTGCACACAGAGCGCCTTGCCGAAGTCGGTGCCCATGACGAGGTACGAGGCCGCGTCCGGCGCCGGCTGCACCCCGCGCTCCTGCGCCAGTTCGGCCAGCGTCGGCACCGGGCGGCCCGGCTGGGCCTGCGCCCAGAAGAACGGCCCCATGTCCAGCGGCAGCCCCGCCGCCACCAGCGTGTGCGCCACGATCGGCGGCACGCCCTGCCGGTCCACCGCCGCCTGCTCGAACCGGAACACGCCCGGCCCGAACGCCGCCGCCAGCTCCTGCGCAATCGCCTCCGGCGGGATCGGCGGCGCCGCCTGCACCTGCGGCAGCGGCGCCCGTACCGGCGCGGGCCGCGCGGGACCCGCCGCGACCTGGTGCAACTCGCCCTGGTGCGCCAGCAGTTGCCGCATGCCCTGCTGCCGGCTCGCGTGGTCCGTCCCGTACGGCGCGATGCTCGCGAGCCGCGCCTGCGGCCACTGCTCCCGGATCATCCGCGCGCAGTAGGCGCCCGGCAGTTCGCAGGACTCCAGCTCCGTGTGCAGCTCCAGCACCTGGTCCGGCGGCACGTTCATGGCGCGCAGCTCGTGGAAGATCTGCCACTCCGGGTGCGGGGTGCCCGGCGCCGAACGCCGGATCAGCTGCTGCTCCGAACCGTCCTGCGCCCGGTAGCGCAGCACCGCCTGGTAGCCGGGGCCCACGGTCGGCTGCCCCTGCTGCGGATATCCGTACGCCGGCGGCTGCTGCCCCGGCCCGGGCTGCCCGGGAGGCGGCGGCATCGCACCGGCCGGCATCGACGGCGGCGCCTGCGGAGCGCCCGGCGGCATGCCGGGGGCGCCCGGGGCGTGCGGTGCGCCGGGGGCGGGCGGCGGCGGGGGCGCGTATCCGCCCGGGACGTTCACCGGGGGCGCGGCCAGCACGGTCTCGGCGTGGTGCACCGCCCCGCCCGCACCTCCGGCGGAGCCCTGCGGGGCGGGGGCGGGAGGCATGCCGGGGGCGCCCGGAGGCTGCGGGGCACCGGGAGCAGCCGGAGCGCCCGGAGCTCCTGGGGCCTGTGGTGCGCCGGGCGCGAAAGGTGCACCCGGGGCGCCGGGGGCGCTCGGCGGCTGCGGTGCGCCCGGCGCGGGGGGTACGCCCGGGGCGCCCGGTGCTCCAGGAGCGCCGGGCGGATTCGGAGCGGCGGGAGCGCCGGGAGCGCCCCCTCCCACCACGCTCGGGCCGGCCATCATCGTGGCCGCGCGATGGACATCGCCGGGGGGCGTGCCGGGCGGAGTGCCCGGCGCACCGGGCGAGTTGGGGGCGCCCGGCGCCGGTCCCGCGCCCGCCGGAGCTTCCGGTCCCTCGGGACCCAGCGCCGACACCATCTGCGTCGGCACATACCCGCCCACCGGCCCACCCGGCGCGGGCGGCTGAGGCGCACCACCGGGGTACACGCCCGGCGTTCCGGGTGCGCCCGGCGGCGGAGGCGGCGCGCCCGCCCCGCCACGCGCCCTGCGCGGAGGAGGCGCGGCCCTGCTCGTCGCGGCGTCCGCTATGTCACCCGCGTTCGGCGCGAGAGGCCGACCCGGGGTGGCCGGACCGGCCGGACCCGGGGTGGCCGGACCGGCCGGCGACTGGGGCGCCTGGGGATAGCCGTATCCCGGGGCGCCGGGCCCCTGCGGGTAGCCGTTGGAAGGCGCGGGCGGCGGCGACGCGGGTGTCTGGGGATATCCGGGCGCGCCCGGCGGGGGTGTGCCCGGAGCCGCCGGTGCCTGCGGGTAGCCGTACGACTGGGCACCCGGCGGAGGCGGCGGAGGCGGAGGCGTGCTGCTGCCCTGCGGTGCGGCAGGCACCCCGGGCGCACCGGGCACCCCCGGCGCACCCGCCGTCCCGGACACACCACCGCGCGAGCCCGGCACACCGCCCGGCCCGCCCGGCCCGCCCGGGGCGCCACCGCGCACACCCGGCGCCTCCGTGCCGTCCAGAGCCGGGGACACCGCCGTGGGCGGCAGTTGGCTGCCGCCCGCCATCAGTGCCGTCTCGGCGTCGCCCAGGGCGCCGTCGTCGGCGTCGCTCAGCGGCGGCGCGAAGACGGTCGCGGGGAGCGGGACGGAACGGTCGTCACCGGCGTCGGCGTTGGTGTCGGTACCGGCCCAAGGAGTCGCACCGGCGGGCACGTTGGGCGCCCCGGCACCCGCACCCGCACCCGCACCTGCGCCGCCAGAGGCCGCCGGCACCCCCGCCTGCGTCTCGGCGAGCCCGACCGGCGTCTCACCTGCACCGGCCGACGTCCCGTCAGCCCCGGACCGCCGATCCGGAATGCCCAGCTTGTCCGCCGCCTCCTGGAGCCACTCCGGGGGGCTCAACAGGAACGACGTCTGGTTGAGGTCGACCCGGGCCGCCGGTGCCGGCACCGCGTCGGCGACCTCGGCCTCACGGCCGTACTCCTCCTCGTACCGGCGGATCACCTCGCCCACCGGCAGCGCCGGCCAGAGCGTGGCCTCGCCGCTGTCGCGGGCGATGACCAGCCGTTGCCCGCCCGCGTCGGAGCGCGGGCCCTCGGCCCGGTCCTCGCCCCACACCACGAACCCGAGGCCGAACTCCCGTACCCGCACCTCACGGTGCTGATAGGCCGGGACGTCCCCGTTGACCCATTCCTCCGCGCGCTCCTGCGCCTGCGCGAACGTCACCATGCCGAACTCACTCCCCCGCCCCGGCGGGAACGGCATGCGCGAAACCGCCGTCCACCATCAGGTTCGCCACCGTCTCCAGCTCCGGCGGGGACCCCGCCAGCCGCGACAGGAACACGTCGAAGTCCTCACCACAGGGCAGCAGCAGCCGCTCCACGCGCTCGGCCGGCGACCACGACGGGTCCGCGTCGCGCACGTCGTCGTACGCGCAGAACCACACCGAGCCCAGCCGGTCGCCCCTCACCTTCACCGCGACCAGACCGCCCTGTACGAAGGTGACGCCCAGGTAGTCCTTGGTCAGGTGGTCGCGCAGGCACTTGTTGACGTACACGAGGTCGTTCACCGCCGCCTCGTCGCGGACCGTGAAGAACGGCTGGTCCAGCAGGAGTCCGAGCTCGGCGTCGAGGGCCGTGCCCACCGGCGCGCAGCCGCCCGCCGCCTTCAGGAACGAGCGGTAGGCGCCCGGCAGCCGGTACCCGAGGTCCTCCTCGACCCCCTGCACCTGCGACTCCGTCACCGCCAGACCCGACTTCGGCAGCCCGAAGTGCGCCGGACGCGTCTCCTGCAACGGCCGGGTCCCGCGCTTGCCCTGGTCGACACGCGTCGTCGCCACGCCACCGTGGTGCCGCAGCAACGCCTTCACCTCGACCGGGACCAGCTCCAGCCGGCGCGAGCCCACCACGTGGTGCCACGTCCAGCCGTGCGGGGTCGCCACCGCCGGCACCGTGTCCCACAGCTCATGACCGGATGCCGCCTGCACCGCGTTCGCGGACACGAAGTCCGTCAGCCGCAACTCGTCGACACCGAAACCCTCCGGCGGGTCGGCGATCTCCGCCGCCGCACGCGCGTAGGGCGAGAAATCGGGGTAGCCACGCTCGTCGACACGTACCCCTCTCGGGTGACGTGCCGCCCGGACCGGATCCGGGAAATGCACGACCTGCCCGGCATAGGCCGCGTTCGGCGGCGCGGCCTGCCCGAGCCGACCTGTCGTCATGACGGTTGCCCCCTGCGGCACTCTGTACGAACCGGAACCACACCCCTGCGGCGCGCCACGGCCCGTATCCGGCTGTCTCTCCCACGTCCCAGACGCGTCGACCGCGCCCATCGCGGTGCCGACAGCCTATGCGGTACGCGAACCCCGGTCATCGGCCCTCCGGTTCCGTGACCAGCCGTCACCCCGCCGTGACAGCGTGCCCAAACACGGGCGTGTCGCACCGCCCCAGCTTCCGCACCCGCCACGGGATTTGGCAGTCTGTGACTTTCGGGGGGATGCCCGGGAGGGGAAGACGATCATGAACGCCACACAGACGGGACCGCACACCGCCATGTCCGGCGCCGGCCACGGCGCCTCCAACGGCGACCCCCGCATCGGCTGGAGCAGCACCGACATACCTCCCGTGCCCAGCCTCCAGCACCGCCGCGACGGCATTCTGCCCACCGTCGCCGCCGCCCTCTCCGTCCGCGGTGCCACCCTCACCGGCACCGCCGCCCGCGGCGACCAGCCGCCCCCGCTGCACCCGCTGGTCCAGGAGTTCCTCGACACGCTGCCCAGCGGACAGCGCGACCGCTTCACCGGCCGCTGCGCCGAGGCCATCCTCATCTCACGGCACATCAGCGCCGCCGACGGCGCCCGCAGCAAACGCGCCCTGCGCAAACCCATGACCAACGGCGAGGCCCGCAGGGCCCTCAAGCAGGCCAAGCTCACCGCGCGCCGCATACGTGAGGACGGCGACCCCCTGCACGGCAGCTTCGCCGCCCCCTGCCGGGCGTGCGCCGCGCTCACCGCCCACTTCGGTGTCCGCGTCGTCGACCCCACCGCCACCGCCACCGACGGCTGACGCACCCCGGCCCGCACAGCACCCGCACCCGCACCACACACGAACGAAGGGCAGATGCACCCCGACCGCACCACGACCACGCGCTTCTCCGTGCCCGTCGACGCCGCGCTGCGCGCCGCCGGCTGGCAGCCCGGACGCTGGGACATAAAGCAGGCCGAGGTCTGGGCCGACACCCTGCGCGAGCACACCTCGCCCGCCGGGCACCGGCACGCCGTGTTCCCGGCCGCCGTGGAGGCCTGGGCCGAGTTCGGGGGCCTGCGCATCAGCCCCGGCGGTCCCGGCCGTCAGATCGCCCCCGCCGCCCTCCACCTCGACCCCCTGCACGGCCTCCATCTCGCCCGCACCCTCGGCGACCTCGGCCGCGCCCTGCACACCGAGATCTGCCCGCTGGGCGCGGAGACCGACACCCACTCCCTGCTCGCCATCGACGCCGAGGGCCGGGTCTACACCCTCGACCACACCGGCGACTGGTACGTCGGCCCCGACATCGACCACGCGCTCACCACGCTCATCGCGGGCGTCGAACCCCAGCGGCTGACCACCCACGCCTGACCACCCACGCCTGACCGGACCGGCGTTCAGGCCGCCGGGATCACCGCCGACACCCGGAAACCCCCGGCGTCCGTCGGCCCCGACACGAACACCCCGCCGAGCCCCAGCACCCGCTCACGCATCCCCACCAGACCGTTCCCGCCCGACGGCAGCCCCGCCGACGCGGCCGACGCGGGCTCCGGCGGCGGTTCGTTCTCCACCTGCATGGCGATCTCCGCCACCCGGTGCGCCAGCCGTACGTGCGTCTTCGCGCCCGCCGCATGCTTGTGGACGTTCGTCAGCGCCTCCTGCACCACCCGGAACGCGGTCTGCTCGATCTCCACCGTGTACGAGCGGACCTCCCCCTCCACCGACAGATCCACCACCATCCCGGCCGCCGCCGACTGCCCGATCAGTACCTCCAGCTCCGACAGCCAGGGCCCGTCCTCCTCGACCACCCGCGAAGCGGCCGCCGCGGCCGCCACCCCGACCGCCGCCAACGGCACCACGGCGGACGCCGGGGCGGACGCCGAGGCCGGGGCCGTACGACCGGGTATCCCCTCGCCCGAGCGCAGCACGCCCAGCATCTCGCGCAGCTCCGTCAGCGCCTGGCGCCCCATGTCGCCGACGAGCGCCGCGTTGCGCACCGCCTTCTCCGGGTCCTTGCGCGCCACCGCCTGCAGCGCCGCCGCGTGCACCACCATCAGGGACACCCGGTGCGCGACGACGTCGTGCATCTCCCGCGCGATCCGGGTCCGTTCCTCACCCCGGGCCCACTCCGCGCGTTCCTCGGCCCGCTCCGCGAGCAGCTGGAGCTCCCGCTCCAGGCTGTCCGCCCGCTCCCGCAGGCTCTCCATCAGCCGGCGCCGAGCCCCCACGTACAACCCCAGCAGCACCGGAGGCGCCGTCAACCCCAACGACGTCGCCAGCGACGCGAACGGAACGAACCAGTCCCCCAGCGTCAGGTCCCCCCGCGCCATGCTCTGCCGCACCCGCACGAACGTCACGATCAACGTCCCCAGGAACGTCATCCCCGCCAGCGCCACGATGATCCGCCGCGGCAGCTCCGCCGCCGCCAGCGTGTACAGGCCGACAATGCCCATCAGGAAACCCATCTGGGCCGGCGTGATCGCGATCGCGACCAGCACCACGGCTATCGGCCACTTCCGGCGCAACACCAGCACGGAACCGGCCAGCAAACCGAACACGATCCCCGCCGACACCGGGATCCCCGCGTCCCGCGCGAACGGAATCCCCTCCGCGGCACACTCCAGCGCCGACACCAGCGCGAGCCCCACGTCCAACACCGCACTACGCCACCGCACCCACCACCACGGCCCGGTCAAGGCCGTCACGTGGTCTGCCCCCGTCGTGGTCATGCCTCCAGCCTACGGGCGCGAGGGTGGGCTTTTCCGGTGAGTTTCGTCTACTCGCCTACACCACACTCCGTAACCGAACAACGCCGAAACCCACTGGAATCCCTCGAACTACTGAACCACCCACGTTCGACCCCGGAACCGACCATTCCGCCCGGACGGTATGCCTATGGCACATCCACACAGCAAATACCGGGACTTCGAGGGGCTACGAGAGCAGGCGGTGGCGCTGCGACGGGACGGACTCAGCCGCCGCCAGATCCGCGACCGCCTCCACGTCGACAACAACGACATCCTCAACCGTCTCCTGGAGGGCGAGCCACCCCCGCCCTGGACGAACCGCCCCAACGCCAAGGACGACCTGAGGGAGAGGGCACGGGAGATGCGGCTCCAGGGGCGGACGTACGACCAGATCCAGGTGGAGCTGGGGTGCTCGAAGAGTTCGATCTCGTTGTGGGTACGGGATCTGCCGAAGCCGGAGCGGCGCAACCCCGCCGAACAGGCCAGGCTGGCATCACATAGGCGCTGGGAGCACGAACTGGCCATCCGCGACGAGGAACGGCAACGCGTAAAGAAGGAAGCCGAAGAGTCGGTGGGCAGCCTGTCCGCTCGCGAACTGTTCCTCGTGGGCGTTGGCCTTTACTGGGCCGAAGGCGCCAAGGACAAGCCATACGCCCGCCGCGAAAACGTCACGTTCGTCAACAGCGATCCAGGCATGATCGAGGTCTTCCTCGCCTGGCTCAAACTCCTCGGAGTGGAACGTGAGCGCCTCCGGTATACGGTGATGATTCACGAGAACGCGGACGTAACCGCTGCCGAGCAATACTGGGCCAACCTCGTACGCTCCGACCCCTCCGCCTTCAACAAGACGACCCTCAAGAGGCACAACCCCAAAACGGTACGCAAGAACACAGGCGACAGCTACCGGGGTTGCCTGGTGATCAAAGTCCTGAAGGGTGCCGACTTGTACCGTCGCATCGAGGGCGCCTGGTACGGCATAGTGGGTTCCGCACGCGAAGCCGATCAACAGAATCGGACATAGCGAAAAAACCATCCCGGATCGTCTAAGGGCAGGACAAACGGTTTTGGTCCGTTGAATGAGGGTTCGAATCCTTCTCCGGGAGCATGACAAGTAGCGGGCCCTGACAGCACCGTCAGGGCCCGCTCCCATGTCCCCCGCGAAACGCCCCGGTATCCTGCGGATGTCACCCCCACCATCCAAAAGCCGAAGGGCAACTCCGTGAGCGCCATTCGCCCGGCAGCCGTCGTCGTTCTCGCAGCGGGTGAGGGCACCCGTATGAAGTCGGCCACACCCAAGGTCCTGCACGACATCTGTGGCCGTTCCCTGGTGGGTCATGTGCTCGCCGCCTCCCGTGAGTTGGACCCCGAGAACCTGGTCGTCGTCGTCGGGCACGCGCGTGAGCAGGTCGCCGCGCATCTCGGTGAGGTCGACGCCGACGTCCGTACCGCCGTACAAGAGCAGCAGAACGGCACCGGGCACGCCGTACGGATGGCACTGGAGGAGCTGGGCGGGGCGGTCGACGGAACCGTGGTCGTGGTCTGCGGGGACACCCCGCTGCTGACCGGGGAGACCCTGAAGGCGCTCACCGGGACGCATCACGCCGACGGCAACGCCGTGACCGTGCTGACGGCGGAGGTCCCGGACGCGACGGGGTACGGCCGGATCGTGCGCGACGGCGCCTCGGGGGCCGTGACGGCCATCGTCGAGCACAAGGACGCCTCCGAGGCGCAGCGGGCGATCCAGGAGATCAACTCGGGTGTGTTCGCCTTCGACGGGCAGCTGCTCTCGGACGCGCTGGGCAAGGTGCGGACCGACAACAGCCAGGGCGAGGAGTACCTGACCGACGTGCTCGGGATCCTGCGGGAGGCCGGGCACCGGGTGGGGGCCTCGGTGGCCGTCGACCACCGGGAGATCGCCGGCATCAACAACCGGGTGCAGCTGGCGGAGGCCCGCCGGATCCTGAACGACCGGCTGCTGGAGCGGGCCATGCTCGCCGGCGTGACGGTCGTGGACCCGGCGACCACCTGGATCGACGTGACGGTGACGTTCGAGCAGGACGCCGTAGTGCACCCGGCGACGCAGCTGCACGGCGCCACGCATCTGGGGCAGGGCGCGGAGGTCGGGCCGAACAGCCGGCTGAAGGACACCCGGGTCGGCGCCGGGGCACGGGTCGACAACACGGTGGCCGATTCCGCCCATATCGGTCCGGACGCGACCGTGGGACCGTATGCCTACCTCCGGCCGGGGACCCGGCTGGGGGCGAAGGGCAAGATCGGCACGTACGTCGAGACGAAGAACGCCACGATCGGGGAGGGGACGAAGGTTCCGCACCTCTCCTACGTGGGCGACGCGACGATCGGCGACCACTCGAACATCGGTGCGGCCAGCGTGTTCGTGAACTACGACGGCGAGAACAAGCACCACACCACCGTCGGGTCGCACTGCAAGACGGGTTCGGACAACATGTTTGTGGCGCCTGTCACGGTCGGGGACGGTGCGTACACCGCCGCCGGGTCCGTGATCACGAAGGACGTGCCGCCCGGTTCGCTGGCCGTGGCCCGCGGTCAGCAGCGGAATATCGAGGGTTGGGTGGCCCGGAAGCGTCCGGGGAGCGCGGCGGCGAAGGCCGCCGAGGCGGCGTCCCGGCAGGGCGCGAGCGAGGACTGACCGGAAACAGGTGCGCCGAAGACGTCGTACCGTGATAAGTGCACACCCGCACCTAACCAGCTGAATCGGCCTCTCGCGCCCAGCCGAGAGGTCGCTGGACAGCCTGCTGTACGGCTGACACACCTCTGAGGAGACAGTGCTGTGACCGGGATCAAGACGACCGGCGAGAAGAAGATGATGTTCTTCTCCGGCCGCGCCCACCCCGAGCTTGCCGAGGAGGTCGCCCACCAGCTGGGTGTCGGGGTCGTCCCGACGAAGGCCTTCGACTTCGCGAACGGCGAGATCTACGTCCGATACCAGGAGTCGGCGCGTGGAGCCGACTGCTTCGTGATCCAGAGCCACACGGCTCCGATCAACCAGTGGATCATGGAGCAGCTGATCATGATCGACGCGCTGAAGCGCGCGTCGGCACGCTCCATCACCGTCATCGTGCCGTTCTACGGTTACGCGCGGCAGGACAAGAAGCACCGGGGCCGTGAACCGATCTCGGCGCGCCTCATCGCCGACCTGATGAAGACGGCGGGCGCGGACCGGATTCTCACGGTCGACCTGCACACGGACCAGATCCAGGGCTTCTTCGACGGCCCGGTCGATCACCTGTTCGCCCTTCCGCTGCTGGCGGACTACGTGGGCAACAAGGTGGACAAGGACAAGCTGACGATCGTGTCCCCGGACGCCGGCCGGGTGCGGGTGGCCGACCGCTGGTGCGACCGGCTGGGCGCGCCGCTGGCGATCGTGCACAAGCGGCGCGACAAGGACGTGGCGAACCAGGTGACCGTCCACGAGGTCGTGGGTGAGGTCAAGGGGCGCGTGTGTGTCCTGGTCGACGACATGATCGACACCGGTGGCACCATCTGCGCGGCGGCCGACGCGCTGTTCGCGCACGGCGCGGAGGACGTCATCGTGACCGCCACGCACGGCGTGCTCTCCGGCCCCGCGGCGGACCGGCTGAAGAACTCCCGGGTGAGCGAGTTCGTGCTGACGAACACGCTGCCGACGCCGGGTGAGCTGAGCCGCGACCTGGACAAGATCACGGTGCTGTCGATCGCTCCGACCATCGCGAGCGCGGTGCGCGAGGTGTTCGAGGACGGTTCGGTCACGAGCCTCTTCGACGAGCAGTGAGCTGTAAAAACGCTTCTGCATGATCGCCCGCGCCCGGAGGGCATTGATCGATTTCTCTGTGGCCTTCCTCGCCGAGTAGACTTCTCCAGTTGCTCGGCGAGGGAGGCCACGCCTCCGTTATCGACGCGCTCTTCGTAGCAGGCCGTTCGTGGCCGGGTGACCTCCCCCACTCTCGAATTCGCTCGAGCGGGGGGACCCCCATCGCATCTACCTCTACGAGGAGTGATCAACATGGCCGAAGTTAAGATCGCCGCCGAGTCGCGCACCGAGTTCGGCAAGGGTGCCGCGCGCCGTATCCGCCGCGAGTCCAAGGTCCCCGGTGTCCTCTACGGCCACGGCTCGGACCCGCTGCACCTCACCCTCCCGGGCCACGACCTGCTGCTCGCGCTGCGCACGCCGAACGTCCTGATCTCCCTGGACATCGACGGCAAGACCAACGAGCTGGCGATCCCGAAGTCCGTGCAGCGCGACCCGATCAAGGGCTTCCTGGAGCACGTCGACCTGCTGCTGGTCAAGCGCGGCGAGAAGGTCACGGTCGAGATCCCGGTGCACACCGAGGGCGAGCTGGCCGCCGGCGGCAACCTGCTGGAGCACGTGCTCAACGCGCTTCCGGTCGAGGCCGAGGCCACCCACATCCCCGAGGCCGTCACCGTCTCCGTCGAGGGCCTGGAGGCCGGCGCCTCCGTCCTCGCCAAGGACATCACCCTGCCGTCCGGCGTGACCCTGGCCGTCGAGGAGGACGCGGTCGTCCTCCAGGTCCTGGCCGCGCAGGCCGAGGAGGCCCCCGAGGGCGAGGGCGCCGAGGGCGAAGAGGCCGCCGAGGCCTGATCCTCACCTTCGTTTCATCGTTCGTCAGCCGCTGCTTCCTCCCGGGAGCGGCGGCTGGCGCGTATCAAGGAGACATGGACGTGACCACCCCCGCAGGCGGCTCCCCCGCCAACGCCCCCTGGCTGATCGTCGGTCTCGGCAACCCCGGGCCCGAGTACGCGGCGAACCGGCACAACGTCGGTTTCATGGTCGTGGACCTGCTCGCCGGGCGGATCGGCGGGAAGTTCAAGCGGGCCGGGAAGGCGCAGGCACAGGTCGTGGAGGGGCGGATCGGGGCGCCCGGACCGGCGAACCGGCGGGTGATCCTGGCCAAGCCGATGTCGTTCATGAACCTCTCCGGCGGCCCGGTCAACGCGCTGCGTGACTTCTACAAGGTGCCGCTCGCCAACGTCCTCGCGATCCATGACGAGCTGGACATCGACTACGGCGTCCTCCGGCTGAAGCTCGGCGGCGGGGACAACGGGCACAACGGGCTGAAGTCGATGACGAAGGCGATGGGCCCGGACTACCACCGGGTGCGGTTCGGGATCGGGCGCCCTCCGGGCCGGATGCAGGTCGCCGACTTCGTGCTGAAGGACTTCTCCTCCGCCGAGCGCAAGGAACTGGACTACTTCGTGGACCGGGCGGCCGACGCGGTGGAGGCGCTGGTGACCGAGGGTCTGGAGCGGGCGCAAAGCACGTACAACTCCTGACTTGTCACTTGTTCGTACCCTGCCTGTCCCCCACGGCAGTTGACCGACCGTAGGGAAATGGCCAATGATCCCGGCCATGCCTGCTGCCTCCGCCGCTTCCTCCCGTACGGCTCCGGTCGACGCGCTGCGTGTCGTGTCGATGGGCGCGGTCGCCGTGCTGATCCTGGTCGCCGGGGTGTGGGGGTCCTGGGGCACGGCGCAGCACGTGATGCTGACCAAGGGCAAGGAGCGGGGCACGATCGAGGTGTCCGCGTGCGGTGCGGACACCTGCACGGGCCCGTTCACGCCCGTCTCGGCCGGCGCGTCGAAGCGCGCCGCTGTCGTCATCGACAAGTCGGTCGCGGTGCGCAAGGGGCAAACCTACAACGTGATCGTGAAGCCCGGCACCGACGAGGTGGTCCGGTCGGGCCCCGCCGGGGTCCTGTACTCCTGGGTGCCGCTGGGCGGCGCGCTGCTGCTGGCGTCGGTGGTGGTGGCCGGCGGGCTGCGGCTGACGCGGGTGGCGTGGATCCTCGGCGGTACCGGGATCGCGCTGCTCACCGCGGCGTTCGCCGCCCTGCAGTGAGACGACGGGTGCCCCCGGGGTGGACGACCCCGGGGGCACCGCCGTGCTGAGAACGGTCAGCCGGTGTTGCGCAGGCCCGCCGCCACACCGTTGACGGTGAGGAGCAGGGCGCGGGCGAGCAGGGGGTCGGGCTCGGTGCCCGCCGCCGCGGCGTCACGCTGGCGCTTGAGCAGGGCGACCTGGAGGTAGGAGATCGGGTCCAGGTAGGCGTCGCGGATGGTGAAGGTCTGCTTCAGCACCGGGGTGGCGTCCAGCAGTTCGCTCTCGCCGGTGATCTTGAGGACCTCGGCGACGGTCAGCGCGTGCTCCTCGCGGATCGTGTCGAAGACGTGCTTGAGCTCGTCGGGGACGAGGGTGTCCACGTAGTGCCGGGCGATCCGCAGGTCCGTCTTGGCGAGGGTCATCTCGACGTTGGAGACGAAGTTCCGGAAGAAGTGCCACTGCTCGTGCATCTCGTCCAGGACGGTGTCCAGGCCCGCCTCGCGCAGCGCCTTCAGGCCGGAGCCGACGCCGAACCAGCCGGGGACGATCTGCCGGGACTGGGTCCAGCCGAACACCCAGGGGATGGCCCGCAGTCCGTCGAGCGAGACGCCGGAGCCGGGGCGGCGGGAGGGCCGGGAGCCCAGGTGCAGGTCGGCGAGCTGGTCCACCGGCGTCGACGCGAGGAAGTACGTCGGCAGGTCGGGGTCCTCCACCAGGCGGCGGTAGGCCGCGTGGGCGGCGTCCGAGACCACGTCCATCGCGGCGTCCCAGCGGGCCAGGGCCTCCACGGACTGGCGGGGGGACGTGTGCAGGGCGGAGGCCTGCAGGGTGGCCGCGACCGTCAGCTCCAGGTTCTCCCTGGCCAGGGAGGGGATCAGGTACTTGTCGGAGATGACCTCGCCCTGCTCGGTCACCTTGATCTCGCCCTCCAGGGTGCCCCAGGGCTGGGCGAGGATCGCGTCGTGCGAGGGGCCGCCGCCGCGGCCGACGGTGCCGCCGCGGCCGTGGAAGAGGCGCAGCCGCACGCCGTAGCGGTGGGCGACGTCGCGCAGCCGGCGCTGGGCGCGGTGGATCTCCCACTGCGAGGTGGTGATGCCGCCGAACTTGGAGGAGTCGGAGTAGCCGAGCATGACCTCCTGGACGTCCCCGCGCAGCGCCACCAGCCGGCGGTAGGACGGGTCGGAGAGCATGTCCTCCAGGATGGTGTCGGCGGCCTTGAGCTCGTCGGTGGTCTCCAGGAGCGGCACGATGCCGACCTTCGCCCAGCCGGCGTGCAGGTCGACCAGACCGGCCTCGCGGGCCAGCACCGCGGCGGCGAAGACGTCGTCGGCGCCCTGGCACATGGAGATGATGTACGACTCGATGACCTCGGGTCCGAAGACCTCCAGGGCCTTCTTCACAGTCTGGAAGACGCCCAGGGTCTTCTCCCCCGCCGCGTCCACCGGCGCCGGGGTCGGCGCGAGCGGCCGACGCGAGCGCAGTTCCTTCGCGAGGAGCTTGGCGCGGTACTCGCGGGGCATGTCGGCGTAGCGCCAGGACTCCTCGCCGAGGCGGTCGAAGAGCTGGCCGAGGGCGTGGTGGTGGGCGTCGGCGTGCTCGCGGACGTCCATGGTGGCGAGCTGGAGGCCGAAGGCGGCCAGCGTGCGGATCGTACGGGCCAGACGGCCGTCGGCGAACAGGCCGCCGCGGTGCTCGCGCAGGGAGGCCTGGATCAGGCGCAGATCGCTGAGGAGTTCGGCGGTGCCGAGGTAGTCCCGGCCGGGCTCGTGCGGGGTGCCCTTGGCCAGGCGCTGCTTGGTGTTGGTCAGCTTCTGCCGGATGCAGGTGGCCTTGAGCCGGTAGGGCTCCTCGGCGTTGAGGCGCTTGTAGCGGGGGCTGATCTCGGGGAGGAGCTCCAGGTCCGCGCGGAGGGACTCCAGGAGTTCCTCGGTGGCACCCGTGTAGCGGATGGAGTTGGAGAGCAGGCCGCGCAGCTCGTCGATGGTCTCCAGGGCGTCGTTGATGCCGTGCTCGTGCTGGAGGATCAGGACGTCCCAGGTGACCTGGGGGGTGACGTTGGGGTTGCCGTCGCGGTCGCCGCCGATCCAGGTGCCGAAGGTGAGGGGGCGGGTGTCGTCGGGGAGCTTCACCCCGACCCGCTCCAGCTCGGCGGTCAGGTCCTCCAGGACGTCTCCGACCGCGTCGGCGTGCAGCTCGTCCAGGTAGTAGACGGCGTTGCGGGCCTCGTCGGCGGGTTCCGGGCGGACCACGCGCAGCTCGTCGGTCTGCCAGACCAGGTCGATGTTCTCCGCCAGCCGGACGTCGTGGCGGCGGCGGTCGGACTCGATGACGGGCGTGTCCAGGAGCGCGGCGATGCGCCGGAGCTTGTTCAGGACCGAACGGCGCGCGGCCTCGGTGGGGTGGGCCGTGAACACCGGGCGGACGTTGAGGTTCTGGACGCTCTGGCGCAGGTGGTCGGGGTCGGCGTCCTTCAGCCGGTCCACGGTGCGGGCGAGCAGGCCGCCCTCGGCGGCGCGGCGGGCGCGCAGTTCCCGGCCGCGGTGGACCTGCTCGGTGATGTTGGCGAGGTGGAAGTAGGTGGAGAAGGCGCGGACCAGCTTGGCTGCGGTCTCCAGTTCGGTGCCGCGCAGCAGGTCGGCGGCGGCCTCGCCGTCCTCGCGGGTCAGGTGGCGGACCCGCTCGACGAGTTCCAGCAGCTCGGGGCCCTCCTGCCGGACGAGGGTCTCGCCGAGGAGGTCACCCAGTCGGCGGATGTCGGCGCGCAGCTCACTGCTGGTCGTGGTGGTCTGGTCGTCGGCACTGCTCACAGGTGCGGCTCCTTGCAGTGGTGAAGCTCGTCTGGAGGGGAACCCGGCCGTCGGCCGCGCGGTGGCGTGCGTGCCCCGCATACGGGCCGGACATCCGGGAAGGAAACAGAGCGGACCGCGCTGTCCGACCGACTTCAAGGATAGGTGTCCATGAGGACGCGCAGGCTGTCGGGCTCTTGCTGTGAGACGCCTCGCTGCCATACTTACGTCGCCGTAGGTTACGGAACCGTAGGGAAGGACCTCTATCGTCCCGTTCGGTCGCCGCGGATCGGCACCTCTCTCAACCCTCGACCCCACAGGGGACGCGCATGACCTCGTCTAGTTCCGATGTGATCGAAGACCCCCGGAAGGCGGACGGCCCGGTCCCGTCCGCCACCCTGGGCGGCGAGCGGAAGGGATCGCTCGAACAGATCACCCTGCTGCTGTTCATCGTCGTGCCGTTCCTCGCGCTGCTGGCGGCGGTGCCGCTGGCGTGGAGCTGGGGAGGCGTGAGCTGGCTCGACCTGGGCCTGCTGGTGTTCTTCTACTACCTGGGCTGTCACGGCGTCACGATCGGTTACCACCGGTACTTCACCCACGGCTCCTTCAAGGCGAAGCGGCCGCTGCGGATCGCGCTGGCCGTCGCGGGCTCGATGGCGGTGGAGGGGCCCCTGGTGCGGTGGGTGGCCGATCACCGCAAGCACCACAAGTTCTCCGACGCGGAGGGCGACCCGCATTCGCCGTGGCGGTACGGCGAGACGGTGCCGGCGCTGCTCAAGGGCCTCTGGTGGGCGCACATCGCGTGGATGTTCGACGAGGAGCGGACCCCGCAGGACAAGTACGCGCCCGACCTGGTCAAGGACCCGGCGATCCGGATGATCTCCCGGCAGTTCATCTACTGGACCATGCTGTCGCTGGCGCTGCCCCCGCTGATCGGCGGGCTCGTGACGATGTCCTGGTGGGGCGCGTTCACCGCGTTCTTCTGGGGTTCACTCGTGCGGGTGGCACTGCTCCACCATGTGACCTGGTCGATCAACTCGATCTGCCACGCGGTGGGCAAGCGGCCGTTCAAGTCGCGCGACCGCTCGGGCAACGTGTGGTGGCTGGCGGTGCTGTCCTGCGGCGAGTCCTGGCACAACCTGCACCACGCCGACCCGACCTCGGCGCGGCACGGTGTGGAGCGGGGCCAGGTGGACTCCTCCGCGCGGATCATCCGCTGGTGCGAGCAGCTGGGCTGGGCGTACGACGTGCGCTGGCCGTCACGCTCACGTATCGATTCGCGCCGTAACAGCGACGACAGCGGCTCCCGGCAGGGGGCGGAGGCCGCGAAGGCGGCATGATTGACGGCGTGGCGACCGACTCCAGCACCCCCAGTCCCGACAGCAAGCAGCGGCGGGCGCGTCGCACCCGTATGACCGGGGCGGAGCGTCGCCAGCAGCTGTTGGAGATCGGTCGCACCCTCTTCGCGGCGAAGGGGTTCGAGGGCACCTCGGTGGAGGAGATCGCGGCGAAGGCCGGGGTCTCCAAGCCGGTGGTGTACGAGCACTTCGGCGGCAAGGAGGGGCTGTACGCGGTCGTGGTCGACCGCGAGATGCGCCGGCTGCTGGACATGGTGACCAGCTCCCTCACCGCCGGGCATCCGCGGGAGCTCCTTGAGCAGGCGGCCTTCGCCCTCCTCGACTACATCGAGGAGTACACGGACGGCTTCCGGATCCTGGTCCGGGACTCCCCCATCCCCCAGTCGACCGGTTCCTTCGCGTCCCTCATCTCGGACATCGCCACCCAGGTGGAGGACATCCTGGGCCGCGAGTTCAAGTCCCGCGGCTTCGACCCCAAGCTGGCCCCGCTGTACGCGCAGGCGCTGGTAGGCATGGTCGCGCTGACCGGCCAGTGGTGGCTGGACGTCCGCCGCCCGAAGAAGGCGGAGGTCGCCGCCCACCTGGTGAACCTGTCCTGGCACGGCCTGGACGGCCTGGAGCAGAAGCCGCGGCTGATAGGCCACCGGAAGGCCTAGGCGAGGGGTTCCAGGAACTCCAGGCGGTTGCCGACGGGGTCCTCGGAGTAGAAACGGCGGTGGCCGGGGAGGTCGTGGTCCCAGGTGACGGGGGCGCCGCCCGCTTCGAGCCGGTCGGCGTAGGCCCCGATGCCCGTGACGCGAAGCCCGGGGTGGGCCTTGCGCGCAGGACGGAAGTCCCTTTCGATCCCCAGGTGCAGGTGCACGGCCCCCGCCCGGAACCAGCAGCCGCCGCGCGCCGCGAGCGCGGGCGGTTTGGGCACCTCGGTCATGCCCAGTACGTCGACGTAGTACGCGCGCAGCAGGTCCTCGCAGCCCGGTGGCGATGCCAGCTGGACATGATCGAGGGCGGCGAGCATCAGTGTTTCCCCTTCCGGGCCACGGCGAACACGCGCCGGAACGGGAACGGGGTGCCGTGCGGGCCGGCCGGGTAGGCCTCGCGCAGCGCGGCCCGGTACTCGGCGAGGAACGCGTCACGGGCGGCCGGATCGTCGGCGAGGGCGGTGAGGACCGGGCGCAGTCCGGTGCCCTTCACCCAGTCGAGGACCGGGTCCTCGCCGGTGAGCAGGTGGAGGTACGTGGTCTCCCAGACGTCGGCGGTGCAGCCGAGGGCGGTCAGCCGCTCCAGGTAGGCCCCGGGGGTGAGGACGGCGTCGTCGTGGCGGAGGGTCTCGGCGAGGCGGTCGTGCCAGCGGGCGGAGTGGGCGAGGGTGCGCATCAGCCGGTGGCTGGGGGCGGAGAAGTTGCCGGGGACCTGGAAGGCGAAGGTGCCGCCGGGGGCGAGGGCGTCGATCCAGTCGGCGAAGCGCTCGGCGTGCCCGGGGACCCACTGCAGCGTGGCGTTGCTGATGATCAGGTCGTACGGCCGCTCGGGCGCCCAGGTGCGGACGTCGGCGTGGGAGAAGTCCAGCCGGCCGCCGCCGGCCGTGGGGCCCTCGTACTCGACGAGCGCCTTGTCGAGCATCTCCGGCGAGTTGTCGTAGCCGGTGATGTGCGCGGCGGGCCAGCGGTCGGCGAGCAGGGCGGTCATGTTGCCGGGGCCGCAGCCGAGGTCGGCGACGACCGGGGGCCGTCCGGGCAGGTCGGGAACGCGGGCGAGGAGGTCGATGAAGGGGCGGGCGCGGTGGCCGGCGTGCCGGAGGTACTGGGCGGGGTCCCAGGCGGGAGTCGTCATGTGCTCCACCTTCCCCGGCGACTTCTCTTGATGTCAAGAGACTCGACATCAAGAGACTTCACGTCGACACAACCACTACACTGATCGTCATGGAGGACGAGGTCGATCGGCTGGTGGCTGCGTGGCGCCGGGAGCGCCCGGACCTCGACGTGGAACCGCTTGAGGTGCTCAGCCGGGTGAGCCGGCTGGCCCGGCATCTGGACCGGGCACGTCGGCTGGCCTTCGCGGAGCACAGCCTGGAGCCCTGGGAGTTCGACGTGCTGACCGCGCTCAGGCGCGCGGGCACGCCCTACCAGCTCTCCCCCGGGCAGCTGCTGACGCAGACCCTGGTCACCTCGGGCACGATGACCAACCGGATCGACCGGCTGACCAAGAAGGGCCTGGTGGAGCGGCTGCCGGACCCCAGCGACCGGCGCGGTGTGCTGGTGCGGCTGACCGAGGAGGGCCAGGACCGCGCGGACCAGGCCCTGGCCGGACTCCTCGCCCAGGAACGGGCGATCCTCGCGGAGCTCTCCCGCGCCCAGCGCGGCGAACTGGCCGGACTGCTCCGCCAGTTGACCGCGCCGTTCGACAACATCCCCGGCTAGGCGCTCCGCTGGGAGAGCCGCTTGGGTCGTGCCGCGATGGGCCGTCGGCGTCCGCGGCTTCGTCGTGGCTGGTCGCGCAGTTCCTCCCCCAGCCTTCGGCCGGCGGTACCCCCAGCGCCCCCTTGGGGGCGCTGTCGCTCACCGGCGTCGATCAGGCGCTGCTGCTCTCCTCCGACATGATCCGCCCGGTGGGCCCCAGGTCGACCGGCCCCACCCCGGCCCGGCGCGCGAGCGCGACCGCGGCCAGGGTGCTGTGGACGCCCAGCTTGCCGAGGACGTTCTGCATATGGGTACGGACGGTGTGCGGGGACAGGAACAGGCGCTCGGCGACCGCCTTGCGCCCCAGGCCCGCCACCATGCACCGGAGCACTTCCCGCTCCCTCGGCGTGAGGGACTCGACCAGCCGTTCGCTCTCCGTGCGGTGCTTGCGGGCGGCCGTCAGCTCCCGCAGCACACCGGTGAGCAGGGCCGGCGGCAGATGGGTCTCGTCGCGCAGCACGCCCCGGATGACGTTCAGCAGGCGGGAGAGCGAGCAGTCCTTGGCGACCCAGCCGGAGGCGCCGGCCTGCAGGGCCAGGGCCGCGCGCCGGGGGTCGTCCTTCTCGGCGAGAACCACGATCCGGACGGCGGGCTGGGCCGAGCGGACGCCCGCGACCAGCGATATCCCGTCCACGATGCCGTCCTCGTTGCCCTCCTGCACCGGCACGGCCGGGCGGCCGACGGGCAGTTGACCGCCCAGGTCGGCATCGACGAGCAGCACGTCGTAGCGGCGGCCCTCGGCGACCGCACGCTCCAGGCAGCGCAGCGCGGCGGGACCGCTGCCGGCCGCGGAGACGTCGACGTCCGGCTCTGCGGCCAGGGCCGCGGCGAGCGACTCGGCGAAGATGCGGTGGTCGTCGACGACCAGAACTCGAATACGAACCACGTAACCCCCTCCCCCAAGCTCCTTACGAGCAGGGGATACCCCAAGGTCCTCAGAACGGCCAACCACGCGGATACGACACCCACGGGAGGACGGAACCGCACGGCCGCCGCCGTGCCTGAACTGCTACCCCCACCGCGGGCGTCGTACCCGACTTGTCTCGCCCCCTGATCAGCACCGGCCCCCACCGGTACCGCTCCTCAGAGTACGGCCGGGGGCCCAGAGCGGAAGGCAATTTGCAGAACTGCCCGGCCGACGCGTTTATGGTGTGCCGCATGTTTCGTATTGAGGCGGAAGTCGACAAGGAACGGCGAGATCTCCTCCGCACACGGTTGCGGAACACGAACACAGCGGCGTCCCCGGTCCTCGCGGCCCTGCGGGGCACGCCCGGCGAACGCGAAGTGCCGTTGCACGTCTGGGCGATGGACGAGCGCTCCGGCGAACTGGCGGGCGGACTGGTCGGCCACACCTGGACGTCCTGGCTGCACGTCACGTACCTGTGGGTGGACGGCCGCCACCGCGGCGCGGGGCTGGGCGGCCGGCTGCTGTCCCGGGCGGAGCGCATCGCCGTGCGGAACCGCGGCTGCACCGCGGCCCGGCTGGAGACCTGGGACTTCCAGGCCCCGGAGTTCTACAAGAAGCAGGGCTACGAGGTGGTGTGCGTGATCCCCGACTATCCGCCGGGGATCACGGAGTACACGCTGACCAAGCGCCTGGGCTGAGGCTCAGACCTCCTGGCGGGCGCCCGCCGACGGCACCGCCTCGAACGTCCTCGGCGCCTTGAAGCCGGCGGCCGCGAAGGCCTCCTCGACCGCCTTGGTGATCGTGTCCACGTCGGCCGCCTCGGCGAGGACGATCGCCGAGCCGCCGAAGCCGCCGCCGGTCATCCGGGCGCCCAGGGCGCCGGAGGCCAGGGCGGCGTCGACGACCAGGTCCAGCTCCGGGCAGGAGATCCGGAAGTCGTCGCGCAGCGAGGCGTGGCCCGCGGTGAGGACCGGGCCGATCGCGCGGGTGTCGCCCGCCTCCAGGAGGGCCACCACCTGCTCCACGCGCTGGTCCTCGGTGACGACGTGGCGGACCAGGCGCCGTACCTCCTCCTCGTCGCCGAGGCGGTCGAGCGCGGCGTCCAGCTCGTCGTAGGGGATGTCCCGCAGGGCGTCCACCCCGAGCAGGGCCGCGCCCTTCTCGCAGCCGGCACGGCGCTTGCCGTACTCGCCGCCGCTGTGGGCGTGCTTGACCTGGGTGTCGACGACCAGCAGCCGCATGCCCTCGGCCGCGAGGTCGAAGGGGATCTGCCTCTGCGAGAGGTCGCGGGTGTCCAGGAACAGGGCGTGACCGGCCTCGCAGCAGGCGGACGCGGTCTGGTCCATGATGCCGGTCGGCGCCCCGACGTAGACGTTCTCCGCGCGCTGGCACAGCCGGGCCAGCTGCCAGCGCTGCAGGCCCAGTTCGTACAGGTCGTTCAGCGCGAGGGCGATCACCACCTCCAGGGCCGCGGAGGAGGACAGGCCGGCGCCGGTCGGG
The DNA here is from genome assembly GCF_042959465.1 of Streptomyces sp. NPDC007901. Lineage (NCBI taxonomy): Bacteria > Bacillati > Actinomycetota > Actinomycetes > Kitasatosporales > Streptomycetaceae > Streptomyces > Streptomyces sp. NPDC007901. The sequence goes on from NZ_JBIBKW010000014.1 coordinate 153,301, forward strand.
ACCGTGGAGGCGAGGTGGACGTCGGCGCCGGTGACCGGGTGGCCGGCCTCGCGCAGCGCCCAGACCACGCCCGCCGGGTACGCCGTCCACTCCTGGTCGGTGCCGGGCTCCAGGGCGTCGAGGGCGAGCTCGACGACCCCGCCCTCGATGTCCGAGGAATGCAGGCGCAGCACGCCGTCGCTGCGGCGGGCGACCGCGGCCGTCGTCACGTGCGGCAGCGCGAACGGCATCACGAAGCCGTCGTTGTAGTCGGTGTGCTCGCCGATCAGGTTGACCCGGCCGGGCGCCGACCAGACGCCGTCGGGCGCGGTTCCGTAGAGCTCCACGAAACCGTCGTGCACCTGCTGTGCCCCCACTTACTGCTCCCTTGCGATGTGCTGAGCGAACTCCCAGGCGTCCGCGACGATCCCCGCGAGGTCCGCGCGGGTCGGGTTCCAGCCCAGCTTCTCGCGGGCGGTGGCCGCCGAGGCGACCAGGACGGCCGGGTCGCCGCTCCGGCGGGGGGCCACGACCTCGGGGATCGGGTGGCCGGTGACCTGGCGGACGGTCTCGATGACCTGGCGGACGGAGAAGCCCTCGCCGTTGCCCAGGTTGCAGATCAGGTGCTCGCCGGGCCGCGCGGCCGTGAGGGCCAGCAGGTGGGCGTCGGCGAGGTCGGCGACGTGGATGTAGTCGCGGACGCAGGTGCCGTCGGGCGTCGGGTAGTCGTCGCCGAAGACGGAGATGGCCTCGCGGCGGCCCTGGGCGACCTGGAGGACCAGCGGGATCAGGTGCGACTCGGGGTCGTGCCGCTCGCCCTGCGCGCCGTAGGCGCCGGCCACGTTGAAGTAGCGCAGGGAGACCGCGCCCAGGCCGTGGGCGGCGGCCTCGCCGGTGATCATGTGGTCGACGGCGAGCTTGGTGGCGCCGTACGGGTTCGTCGGCTGCGTCGGGGCGGTCTCGACGATCGGGACCTCCTCCGGCTCCCCGTAGGTGGCCGCCGTGGAGGAGAAGACCAGCTTGCGGACGCCGGCCTCGCGCATCGCGGCGAGCAGCGCCATGGTGCCGCCGACGTTGTTGTCCCAGTACTTCTCGGGCTTCACGACCGACTCGCCGACCTGGGAGAAGGCGGCGAAGTGCAGCACCGCCTCGTAGGAGGAGTCGAGCCACTTGGCGGCGTCGCGGATGTCGCCCTCGACGAAGGCGGCGCCCGCGGGGACGCCCTCGCGGAAGCCGGTGGAGAGGTTGTCGAGGACGGTGACCTCGTGGCCCGCCTCCAGCAGGTGCTGGGCGACCACACTGCCGACGTAACCCGCTCCGCCCGTCACCAGGTACTTCATCAACTCGCTACCTCTCGCAGTCGCTCGGCCGCGCGCTCCGGCGGCACGTCGTTGATGAACACGCTCATGCCGGACTCGGAACCCGCGAGAAACTTCAGCTTGCCGGACGTTCGGCGGATGGTGAAAAGCTCGAGGTGGAGCGCGAAGTCGTCGCGCGTGACACCGTCGAACTCCTCCAGCGTCCCGAACGGCGCCTGGTGCCAGGCGGCGATGTAGGGCGTGGGAGGTTCACCCTCACCGAAGATACGGTCGAAGCGCCTCAAGAGTTCCAGATAAACCTGGGGGAACTCTGAGCGTGCCGCCTCGTCGAGGCCGAGCAGGTCGGGGACCCGGCGCCGCGGGTACAGGTGGACCTCGTAGGGCCAGTGCGCGGCGTACGGCACGAAGGCGACCCAGTGTTCACCCTCAAGGACGACCCGCTCGCCGGCGAGTTCACGCTCCAGGACGGCGTCGAACAGGTTCTCGCCGCCGGTCGCCTCCTTGTGGGCCGCGAGTGAACGCAGCATCAGCGCGGTGCGCGGGGTGGTGAACGGGTAGGCGTAGATCTGGCCGTGCGGGTGACCGAGCGTCACGCCGATCTCCTCGCCGCGGTTCTCGAAGCAGAACACCTGCTCGACGGAGGGGAGATGCGACAGTTCCGAGGTCCGGTCGGTCCACGCGTCGAGGACCAGCCCCGCCTGCTCCTCGGTGAGGCTCGCGAAGGACGCGTCGTGGTCCGAGGTGAAGCAGACCACCTCACAGCGCCCGGAGTCGCCCGCCAGCGAGGGGAAACGGTTCTCGAAGACCACCACGTCGTACGACGAGTCCGGGATCTCGCTCAGCCGCTCGCCCTGGGTCGGGCACAGCGGGCACTGGTCGGCCGGCGGGTGGTAGGTGCGGCCCTGCCGGTGCGAGGCGATGGCGACCTGGTCGCCGAGCAGCGCGTCGCGGCGGATCTCCGAGGTGGTGTGCGTCCGCTCCAGCGGGCGGCGGTCCACCGCGTCCCGCACGGTGTCGTCGCGCAGGTCGTAGTAGATGAGCTCGCGACCGTCGGCCAGTCGGGTCGAGGTCTTCTTCACTGCGGACTCCCGAAAATCGAGCGTTGTTCGAGTCAGCCAATCATCAAACAGAACCGAACACACCAAAACACAACTCACCAGGTCAGTCAACATCGCAATCAATCAAGGTGAGACAACGAAAGTGTTGAATTACTGGGTGCAGAACCCCACAAATGCCCCCACATCCCCCCCATACCTCGCGGCGGAGCTCCGGCTCCCCACCAACGGCCTGGACTACACGATCCTCGCGATCTACTTCGTCGTGGTCCTGGGCATCGGCTTCGCGGCCCGCCGCTCGGTGAAGACCAGCCTCGACTTCTTCCTCTCCGGACGGTCGCTGCCCGCGTGGATCACCGGCCTCGCGTTCATCTCGGCCAACCTGGCCGCCACCGAGATCCTCGGCATGGCCGCGAACAGCGCGCAGTACGGCGCGTACACCGTGCACTGGTACTGGATCGGCGCCATTCCGGCCATGGTCTTCCTCGGCCTGGTGATGATGCCCTTCTACTACGGCAGCAAGGTGCGCTCGGTCCCCGAGATGCTGCTGCTCCGCTTCGACAGAGCCGCACACCTGCTGAGTTCGATCCTGTTCGCCTTCGCGGCCATTCTGATCGCCGGTGTGAACCTGTACGCCCTCGCGATCGTCGTCGAGGCGCTGCTGGGCTGGCCGCAGTGGGTGGCGATCGTGGTGGCCGGCGCGTTCGTGCTGGCGTACATCACCCTCGGCGGCCTCTCCTCGGCCATCTACAACGAGGTGCTCCAGTTCTTCGTGATCCTGGCCGCCCTCATCCCGCTGTCCGTGCTCGGCCTGAAGAAGGCCGGCGGCTGGGACGGCCTGGTCGACAAGCTCACCGCCACCCACGGCCACAACTTCACGACCGCCTGGGGCGGCACCGGCATCGGCTCCGCCAACCCGCTCGGCGCGAACTGGCTGACCATCGTCCTCGGCCTCGGCTTCGTGCTCTCCTTCGGCTACTGGACGACGAACTTCGCCGAGGTCCAGCGCGCCCTGTCGGCGAAGAACCTCTCCGCCGCCCAGCGCACCCCGCTGATCGCCGCCTACCCGAAGATCTTCATCGTCTTCCTGGTGATGATCCCGGGCCTGGTCGCCGCCGCGCTGGTGCCGAACATCGGCACGTCCGCGTCCGGACTCCAGTACAACGACGCGATCCCGTACCTGATGTCACAGCTGCTGCCCAACGGCGTGCTCGGCATCGCGGTGACCGGTCTGCTGGCGGCCTTCATGGCCGGCATGGCGGCCAACGTGTCGTCCTTCAACACCGTGTTCACCACCGACATCTGGGCGAAGTACGTGGTCAGGGGCCGGGAGGACGCGTACTACGTGCGCTTCGGACGCCTCATCACCGTGATCGGCGTCTGCGCGTCCGTCGGGACGGCGTTCCTCGCGTCGTCCTTCTCGAACATCATGAGCTACCTCCAGACGCTGTTCTCCTTCTTCAACGTGCCGATGTTCGTCGTCTTCATCGTCGGCATGTTCTGGAAGCGCGCCTCGGCGAAATCCGGCTTCTGGGGGCTGCTCGCGGGGACGGTGACCGCGATGGTCAACTACTTCGTCCTCTACAAGAAGGACATCATCAGCATCCCCTCCGACCAGGGCGCCAACTTCGTCTCCGCGATCGCCGGCTTCGTCGCCGGCGCGGTGGTGATGGTGATCGTGTCCTTGTTCACCGCGCCCAAGCCGGACGCGGAGCTCGCGGGGCTCGTCTACGGCACGACGTCCCCGGGGATGACCGAGGCGCCCGCGCCCGGCGACGAGGCCTGGTACCGCCGGCCGGCGCTGCTCGGCTGGGGCGCCGTGATCATCGCCGCCCTCTGCTACATCCCGTTCTCGTTCTAGTCCCGGTCGCGGGAGGATGGAGAAACCATGACCGACGACTCCGGGCACTCGGAGCACTCCGGGTTCCACTACTCCGAGCAGGACGTCCAGCGTGAGGTCACGGAGCTGGAGAGCAGGTCCACGACCGCCGCGCGGATCTTCGACCTGCGGCGGATCATCGGCGGGCTGTTCGTCGTGTACGGGATCATCGTCACGATCACCGGGATCACCGACTCGCAGGCCGAGATCGACAAGGCGCAGGGGATCAACATCAACCTGTGGACGGGCATCGGAATGCTGTTGCTCGGGGTGTTCTTCCTGGCGTGGCTGAAGTTGCGTCCCACGCCGCCGCCGCTTCCTCCTGCGGAGGAGGAGAAAGAAGCGGAGTAGGTCGTTTGTCGCCTGCGGGTGCGTGGGGGCTGAGCGCGCCCACGCGGCGACAGCCGCACATCGATACAGTCCCGCGCCCCTATCGGGGCGCTTCAGTTCCGCCGTTGAGAGGGCCCGCCCTGTCCAGTAGGCCTGTCCTTGCCGCCAGGGCCGCCGCCTCCAGCCTCGATCCCACGCCCAGTTTCATCAGGACCCTCTGCACATGGGTGCGGGCTGTGCTGGGGGCGATGCCCATGCCGGCGGCGATGAGGCGGGTGTCCTCGCCGTCGGCGACGCGGACCAGGACCTCGACCTCTCGCGGGGTGAGCATCTGGAGGAGGCGCTGACCCTCGTCGTCGGGCTGGGCGGCCGGGTTGAGGAGTTCGCCGAACGCGCCCTGGAGCAGGGCGGGGGCCACGGCGGCCTCCCCGGCCCGCGCCTTCATGATGGCCCGCTCGACGCCCTCTATCCGCTCGTCGTGCCGTACGTATCCGGAGGCGCCCGCGGCGAAGGCCGCCGCGATGCCCCGCGGGGACGGCACCGGGCCCAGCACCAGCACCGCGACCTGCGGCCGCTCCTTCTTGATCCGCACCACCGGGTCGAAGATGCCCGGCTCGGCCGGTGTCGCCGTACCGAGCAGGCACACCTCGGGTGCCCGTGTGATCACCAGCTCCGCCGCGCCCGCCGCCGGCGCCGCCGCGGCCAGCACCCGGTGGCCGCGCAGTTTCAGCGCGGAGGCCAGCGCCTCCGCGAGCAACCGGTGGTCGTCGACCACCATGAGCCGCACTCCCATAGAGCAACCCCCCAGTCCCCCCAATGGATGCCCCACTATGGATGCCCACTGGACCGCATGGACAGAGGGCCCCCCGGCACCTCGTCCTTCATGCCCCCGGAAGCTACACGCTTGTTCGACGTCGCGCTGCCCCTACTGGTGAGAAGTGCCCCGGATCGGAGGAATCTCTTGCTTTTCTGGTATTCGCGCGCTTGACGTGACGTCAGCCGCCCGCGCCGAACGCGACGACCAGGTACGACTTCCCCGAGGACGACGGGCCGGCGGTGTGGGCGTACTCGGCGGACATGTACAGGTGCCCCTGGGAGTAGAGGACCTCCGCGTACTCCGGCGACATGCTGGTCTCCACCGCCTTGACCGCCTCGGTCGCCGGGTTCTCCAGCAGCTTGGTCTCCTTGAACGAGCCGCCGTCGATACTGACGATCTGACCGCCCTTGTCGTACGGAGGGCTCTTGTACGCGATCACATTCGGACCGTCCATGCGCAGCGGCGTGATCGTGTAGTTGTCACCTGCGTCGGCGCGCTGACCGGTCTGCTTGCCGGTGGCGAGGTCGAAAGCGACGATCTCGTTGGTCTTGGCGAAGTCCCCGTCGCCGTCGTGCTCCTCGGTCGCCAGGTACAGCCGGTCGTTGCCGACCGCCAGTCCCGTGCACTTCTCCACCTGGTAGATGTTGTCGCAGCGGACCGCGTACGAGCTGCCCGGCGTGGAGATACGGGTGCGCAGCGCGCCGGTCCTGTTGTCGATGGAGAAGACGTCGGAGAAGCCGCTGCCGTCGCCGGCGCTGTTGTTGACGTCGGCGGCCACCACCAGCGGGTCGGTCGAGACGACGCTGGCGTAGTCGATGCCCGAGGTCATCCTGTACTCGGAGACCACCTTGCCGGAGACCGGGTCGAGGGTCTGGATGTGCAGCTGGCCGGAGTCGCCGCTGCCGCACTTGCGGACCGCGACCAGCTTGGCGCCGCCGCCGTACCCGGCGTCGTAGCAGCTGTCGGCCGGCTTCGGCTGCCAGCGGATCTTGCCGGAGGAGAGGTCGAAGGCGGCGCCGCCGCTGGTGCCGCCGACCGCGACGGTGTGCTGGGAGACCGTCACATTGTTGAAGTTGACCGGAACATCACCGGACTTGACCGTCTGCGTCCACAGCTTCTTACCGGCGTTCAGGTCGATCGCGGCGATCCGGGTGCAGCCCGCCGTGGAGCCCTTCGGGGGCGTCTTCGGCTGGAAGACGACCGCCGTCCTGCCGTCCTCGCTGACGTGCCCGCTCGCGTAGCAGACCGGGCCGGACAGCGGGACCGTCCACAGCTTGGCGCCCGAGTCGGGGTCGTAGCCGGTGATCTCGGCGATGCCGCTCTTGGCGTACACCTTGTCGGTGAGCCAGGAACCGGAGGTGACGGTGGTGTCCTTCGCCGCGGGCAGCGGGACCCGGAAGAGGACCTTGGAGGCGGGGTCGGCGGGCACCTTCTCGCTGCCGCCCTTGCCGCCGTCCGTGTCCTGGCCGCCGGTGCTGCCGCCGCTGGAGTGCGCGGTGTCGTTCTTCTTTCCGTCGTCGCCGGAGGAACCGGAGGACTTGGAGTACCAGATTCCGCCGCCGACGATCAGCGCGATCGCGACGACCGCGGCGACGACGATGAGCAGCGTGGCCTTGTTGCCGCCGGAGCCGCCGGAGCCACCGGAGCCGCCCTGATGGCCGGGTTGGCCGGGGTAGCCCTGCGGGGGCTGCTGCGGGTAGCCGTAACCGGGCTGCTGGGCATAGGGGTTGGCGGCCGCGGGGGGCTGCTGGGCGTACGGGTTGGGGGCGGCCGGCGGCTGCGCGGGGTAGCCGTAGCCCGGCTGGGGCGGGGGCTGCTGCGGGTAGCCGTAGCCCGGCTGGGGCTGCTGCGGCGGGCCGGCGGGGGCGCCGAAACCGGGCTGCTGCGGGGGCTGGTTGGGCGGCGGCGGGGGCGGCTGGGTCATGACGGAGGTACCTCGGAGGACGGCGCGTGGGACGGCTGGGGACGACGCGGGCTGATGGCGGACGACAGGGAACGGGCGCGCTCAGTCACCGAAGGCCATCATCAGCTTCTCCTTCGCGTCGTCGCTGCCGGTCAGCCGGGTGGAGGAGAGGTAGAAGCGGCCGTCGACCCAGTCGACCGCGCCGTCGTAGAAGCCGTCCTCGATGTCGGCGGTGTGCCGCGGGTTCTGCAGCAGCGTGGTGGTGCCGTGGGCGGAGCCGGCGGTCGGAATGGACACGACCCGGCCGCCCGCGTCGTACGACGGCTTCACGTACGCGACGAGCTTGCCGCCCTCGACCTCGACCGGGTACATCGACTCGTCCGTCGGGGACTTGGCACGCCACTTCGCCTTGCCGTCGGCGAGGCTGATCGCGACGATCTCGTTGGCGCCGCCGCTGGTGTCCGTCGGCAGGTAGAGGGTGTTCGCGTCGACGGCGACACCCTGGCAGCCCTGCAGGTCACGGGCGAGGAAGGCCCAGCCGCACTCGGGCGCGAACTTCTCGTCGACCTTCACCTCGGAGCGGAACGCGCCCTTGGCGTCCAGGGTGGAGATGTTCCAGGCCTTCTTCGCCTCGTTGGTCATGTAGACCACGAGGGGATCGACGGAGTAGGTCCGCTCGACCGTCCAGCCCTTCTTCACCGGCTGGGTCCACCTGACCTTGCCGGTGGCCGGGTCGAGCTCCGAGATCTCGTCGTGCTCGTTGCTCGCGCCGGCCGCGCAGGAGGCCACCTCGATCAGCCGGTTCGTGCCGCCCGCGAACGCCGTCGGGAAGCAGGCCGCGCCGTACTTCTCCTTGTCGTACAGCTTGCCGCCACTGGCGAGGTCGTACGCCGTGCCCGACTGGGAGCGGCCCACCATCAACGTCTTGCCGCTGATGGTCAGCTCGACGCTGATCGCGCTGTCGAAGAGCCCGCCGTCGGCGACGGTCGCGGTCCAGCCCTTCTTGCCGGTGTCGAGGTCGATCTCCTGCAACTGGTTGCACTTGGCCCGGTCGCTGGTGCCGTTCATGTACGCCACGACGACCTTGTCGTCCGCCGACTTGCCCGAGGTGACCGCGCAGATCTTCTGCGGGAAGGTGATCGGGGCCCAGGCCGGGTCGCCGTCGGCCACGCGGTAGCCGAAGACCTGCTTGTACGCCGCCTTCACCGCCGTCTTCCCGGTGATCCACATGCCGGGTGCGTCGGCGCCGGACGCGGGCGCGTCGGGTGCCGACTTGTACCAGAGCACCTTGGCCTCGCCGGACTTGCGGCCCTCGTTGAGGTTCTCCGGGTCCGCGCCGCCGCCGCTGCCGTCACCGAGGTCGGCCGGGGTGTCGGTGCCGGAGGCCTTGGGGTCGCCGGAGGACTGGGCGACCGGCTTCTTGCCGCCGTCCCCGCCGCCGGTCACGGCGTACACCGTCCCGCCGACGACCAACAGGCCCGCCACCGCCGCCGCGACGATCAACGCGGGCTTCCCCTTGAACGGGCCACCACCTCCGCCACCCGGCGGCGGGGTCATGCCCGGCCCGCCCGGGTACTGCGGCGGCTGCTGGGGGTAGCCGTATCCGGGCTGCGGGGGCGTCGGCTGCTGCGAGGAGCCGTAGGGGCCCGGCGTGCCGTACGGGCCGGGTGCGCCGTACGGTCCCGGTGCGCCGTAGGGGCCGGGCGGCTGCTGCGCGTAGGGGCCGCCGGGCTGTTGCGGGTAGCCGTAGCCGGGCTGGGGCTGCGGTTGCGGCGGAACCGAGGGCGCGTGGGGCGGCTGGGAAGGCGGCGGGGGCGCGCCGAAACCGCCCTGCGCCGACGGCTGTTGCGGCGCACCGAAGCCGCCGCCCGGCGGCGGCTGGTCCTGTGGTGCTCCGTAACCGCCCTGCTGCGGCGGCTGATTGGGCGGCTGGCTCATCAGCGGTCTTCCCCCGTTCACTGATTTCTGGCCAATCCCGAGGCCCGTGACGGACTCAGGGCGCTCTCAGAGTGTTCTCAGACGGACCTTTCTACCACTCGGCACCGACAGCCCACGGGGCCGTCCAAGCCCCCGTTCCCAAGGGAGAACCGCCCCGTGATGCCTCCGTTACGCGCCTTCACCACCCGCACGCAAGGGAATCGCGCACGGCTGATTCACGACGGTCAGCGCCCCCGAAGGGGCGCGGGGCTGTGTCGACATGCGGCTACCGCCGCGCGGCGCGACCAGCCACCACGCACCCGCACCCGCACCCGACCGACGGCCCATCCGCGGCCCCCTCGGCGGAGCGCTACGCGTCCTCCGCCAGCTCCAGCCAGCGCATCTCCAGGTCCTCGCGCTCGCCGGCCAGGTCGCGCAGCTGGGTGTCGAGTTCGGCGACCTTGGCGAAGTCCGTGGCGTTGGCGGCGATCTGGTCGTGCAGCTTGGTCTCCTTCTCGGAGACGCGGTCCAGCTGACGCTCGATCTTCTGGAGCTCCTTCTTGGCGGCGCGCTGGTCGGCGGCGCTGCGCTCGGCCGTGGGGGCCTTGGGGGCGACGGCGGTGGCGGCGACCGTCTCCTCCATGCGCTGCCGTCGCTCCAGGTACTCGTCGATACCGCGCGGCAGCATCCGCAGCGTGGCGTCGCCGAGGAGAGCGAAGACGCGGTCGGTGGTCCGCTCGACGAAGAACCGGTCGTGGGAGATGACGATCATCGAGCCGGGCCAGCCGTCGAGGACGTCCTCCAGCTGGGTGAGGGTCTCGATGTCGAGGTCGTTGGTGGGCTCGTCGAGGAAGAGGACGTTCGGCTCGTCCATGAGGAGCCGCAGCAGCTGGAGGCGGCGGCGCTCACCACCGGACAGGTCGCCGACCGGCGTCCACTGCTTCTCCTTGCTGAAGCCGAACGTCTCGCACAGCTGCCCGGCGGTCATCTCGCGCCCCTTGCCGAGGTCGACGCGCTCGCGGACCTGCTGGACGGCCTCCAGGACCCGGGTGGCGGGGTTCAGCTCGGCCACCTCCTGGGACAGGTAGGCGAGCTTGACGGTCTTGCCGACGACGACCCGGCCGGCCGCCGGCTGCGCCTCGCCCTCCGTCCGCGCGGCCTCGGCCATGGCACGCAGCAGCGAGGTCTTGCCGGCGCCGTTGACGCCGACCAGGCCGATGCGGTCGCCGGGGCCGAGCTGCCAGGTGACGTGCTTGAGCAGCACCTTGGGCCCGGCCTGGACGGTCACGTCCTCCAGGTCGAACACGGTCTTGCCGAGCCGGGACGAGGCGAACTTCATCAGCTCGGAGGTGTCGCGCGGCGGCGGCACGTCCTTGATGAGCTCGTTGGCGGCCTCGACGCGGAAGCGCGGCTTGGAGGTACGGGCGGGGGCGCCGCGGCGCAGCCAGGCCAGCTCCTTGCGGACCAGGTTCTGCCGCTTGGTCTCCTCCGTGGCCGCGATCCGCTCGCGCTCCGCGCGGGCGAAGACGTAGTCGGAGTAGCCGCCCTCGTACTCGTAGACGTCGCCGCGCTGGACGTCCCACATGCGGGTGCAGACCTGGTCGAGGAACCACCGGTCGTGGGTGACGCAGACGAGGGCCGAGCGGCGCCCGCGCAGGTGCCGGGCCAGCCAGGAGATGCCCTCGACGTCGAGGTGGTTGGTGGGCTCGTCCAGGACGAGCAGGTCCTGCTCCTCGATGAGCAGCTTGGCGAGCGCGATGCGCCGCCGCTCGCCGCCGGAGAGCGGGCCGATGACGGTGTCCAGGCCCTTGGGGAAGCCCCGCAGGTCCAGGCCGCCGAAGAGGCCGGTGAGGACGTCGCGGACCTTGGCGTTGCCGGCCCACTCGTGGTCGGCCATGTCGCCGATGACCTCGTGCCGGACGGTGGCGGCCGGGTCCAGGGAGTCGTGCTGGGTGAGGATGCCGAGGCGCAGTCCGCCGGAGTGCGTGACGCGGCCGGTGTCGGCCTCCTCCTGCTTGGCGAGCATCCGGATGAGGGTGGTCTTGCCGTCGCCGTTACGGCCCACCACACCGATGCGGTCGCCCTCCGACACGCCGAGCGAGACGCCGTCCAGCAGGGCACGGGTGCCGTAGACCTTGCTGACGTTCTCGACATTGACCAGGTTGACGGCCATTTCACTCCTGCGCACGGGGACGGTCAGCCTCCCAGCGTAATGCGCGCCGGGAGGCCGCCTGGCCGGGAGCTACTTTCCGCCCGCCCGCGCGCGTACCTCGTCGAGGAGGTCGTACATGGTCCGGCCCGGGCAGTCGGTCTGCAGCCAGTCGCGGTGGCCGGAGACCGTGGTGACGTCCTTGGTGACGCCGTTGACCGGGTTGACGTAGGTGATCCTCGCGCTCGGGTCGAGGCCCTTGAAGCGGGCGATCACCTTGATCAGCCGGGTCAGGGAGGCCTTGGCGGCGTCGGTGGGGCCCTGGTCGACGAGGGTGCCGAGGAGGGCGATGCCGATGTTGCCGGAGTTGTAGCCGGAGGTGTGGAACGCGGTGACCACGTTGCCGTCGGGGTCGAAGGCGGGGATGCCGTCGGCGCCGGAGTAGCGGCCCTCGTAGACGGTGCCGGATTCGTCGATCAGGAAGTGGTAGCCGATGTCGCCCCAGTCCAGGGTGACCGCGTGGTACTCGTAGATCGCGCGGACGGTGGCGGCCGGGTCGGGGTCGTTGTTGGGCGTGTCCGTGTGGTGGACCGTGATCGACTGCGGCGCGTAGTACTTCTCCGGCGAGTTCACCTCGCCGTTCTTGTACCGCTTCGACTCGTCGGCGCCCCAGGCCGGACGGGACAGGTACCGCACGCCCCGCACGCGGGTCGGCTCCTTCGGCACCTGGAAGGTGCGGTCGGGGCCACCGGTGGTGTCGATCGCGAGGGAGCCGAGGCCCGTCGTGCCGTCCGGTGCCGTCAGGTCGTACGCCTTGGCGCTGCCGGCCGCCATCAGCGCCGTACGGCCGCCGTCCTCCAGGGTCGCGCAGCCGGGCGTGACGGGCTTGCTGTCACCGCCCGCGAAGCGGATGGAGACACCGTCCTCGGTGCCGTCCCAGCGGACGCCGACGAAGGCGGCGGCGAAGGCGGTGGTGGCCGTGCCGGTGCCGGTGGCGGCGGCCGTCCGGGTCGCCGGGAAGGTCTCGGGTTCGGTGCCGGTGGTGTCGCCGGCCGTGCCGGAGGAGTCGGTGGCCGCGAACACCACCGGGGTCAGCGCGGCTCCCGCGGCCACGGCGCCGGCGGCCCCGATCACGCCTCGACGGGACAGGGACGGTTTCCTGCGATGGGACGGGGTGGGGGATTCGGACACGGACGTGCCTTCCGCAGACGTTCGGGCGCTCGGTCGTTCGGATGATCGGTTGAAACGTCAAACGAACTTATCCGTCCCAGCAGCCCCACGCGTACTGCGGCAGTAGTAATCCAGGCCAATTCCCGGTGGAGATACCGCACTTGTTGTGAACGCAACGCAAAAGCGCGGCCCGCACCGGCTCGGGGACGCCCCCCTCGTGCGCCGGAGTGCGGGCTGCGGTCAGGCTCCGGCGTGCGCCGAGGTGAGGATGGTGGCGCCCGGTGCGGGGGACGTCGTGGTGCGGGCCGTGCGGCAGGTGCCGGAGGTGAGGAGGGCTTCGGCGACCTTCTCCGCGGAGGCGGGGTCGCGGACGAGGAATGCCGTGGTCGGGCCGGAGCCGGAGACCAGGGCGGTGAGGGCGCCGGCCGCGCGGCCCGTGTCGAGGGTGGCCGCGAGTTCGGGGAAGAGGGAGAGCGCGGCGGGCTGGAGGTCGTTGGAGACGGCGGCGGCGAGCGCGTCGGGGTCACCCTTGGCGAGCGCGTCGAGGAGGTCGGCGGAGGCGACGGGTTCCGGGATGTCCCGGCCCTCGGCGAGCCGGTCGAACTCGCGGAAGACGGCCGGGGTGGACAGCCCGCGCCCGGCCATCGCGAAGACCCAGTGGAAGGTGCCGCCGACGTCGAGCGCGGTGAGGCGTTCACCGCGGCCGGTGCCGAGGGCGGCGCCGCCGACCAGGCTGAAGGGCACGTCGCTGCCCAACTCGGCGCAGATGGCGAGGAGTTCGGCGCGGGAGGCGCCCGCCTGCCAGAGCTCGTTGCACGCGAGCAGCGCGCCCGCCCCGTCCGCGCTCCCCCCGGCCATGCCGCCGGCGACGGGGATGTCCTTGGCGATGTGGAGGTGGACGGCCGGTTCGATGCCCCGGCGTGCGGCGAGCGCGAGGGCGGCGCGCGCGGCGAGGTTGGTGCGGTCCAGGGGGACCTGGTCGGCGTCCGGGCCCTCGCAGGTGATCGTCAGCTCGTCGGCGGGGGTGACCGTGACCTCGTCGTACAGGCCGACGGCGAGGAAGACGTTGGCGAGGTCGTGGAAGCCGTCGGGGCGGGCGGCGCCCACCGCGAGCTGGACGTTGACCTTGGCGGGGACGCGTACCGTGACGCTCACTGACCGGACTCCCTGTGCTCGGCGTGCTCGGCGATCCTCGCGAACTCCTCGACCGTCAGCGACTCACCGCGGGCCTGCGGCGAGACCCCGGCCGCGACCAGCGCCGCCTCGGCGGCAGCAGCGGACCCGGCCCAGCCGGCGAGCGCCGCCCGCAGGGTCTTGCGCCGCTGCGCGAACGCCGCGTCGACCACCGCGAAGACCTCTCTCTTCGAGGCCGTCGTCTTGAGCGGTTCCGCGCGCCGCACGAGGGAGACCAGTCCACTGTCGACGTTCGGCGCGGGCCAGAAGACGTTCCGCCCGATCGCTCCGGCGCGCTTCACCTCGGCGTACCAGTTGGCCTTGACGGAGGGCACGCCGTACACCTTGTTGCCGGGTGCGGCGGCGAGCCGGTCGGCGACCTCGGACTGCACCATCACCAGCGTCCGCTCGATGCTCGGGAAGGTGTCGAGCATGTGCAGCAGGACGGGGACGGCCACGTTGTAGGGGAGGTTCGCGACGAGCGCGGTCGGCGGCGGGCCGGGCAGCTCGGCGACATGCATCGCGTCGGAGTGCACCAGCGCGAACCGGTCGGCGCGCGCCGGCATGCGCGCCGTGATCGTGGCGGGCAGCGCGCCCGCCAGGACGTCGTCGATCTCGACGGCGGTCACCCGGTCGGCGACCTCCAGCAGGGCCAGGGTGAGGGACCCCAGTCCCGGGCCGACCTCGACGACGACGTCGTCCGGGCGGACCCCGGCGGTGCGGACGATACGGCGGACCGTGTTGGCGTCGATCACGAAGTTCTGGCCGCGCTGCTTGGTGGGGCGTACACCGAGCGCGGCCGCGAGTTCGCGGATGTCTGCGGGGCCGAGAAGGGCGTCGGGGGTGGGGCTGCTCACGGGACAAGGGTACGGGCCGCCGGGAACGCCTCCGGCGGTCACCTGTGCAGGCGCGCCCCGCAGTGCGGCCAGGGGGTGGAGCCGCGGCTCAGGTAGAGCTTCTTCGCGCGGAACGTCTGCTCCTCGGCGGGCGCGTCCTGCGGGCGCCCGCTGCCGCCGAGGCTGTGCCAGGTGCGGGCGTCGAACTGGTACAGCCCGCCGTACGTCCCGGAGGCGTCCACCGCGTGCGGCCGGCCGCCGGACTCGCAGGCGGCGAGACCGTGCCAGTTCAGTCCGTCGGCGCCCTTCACGGAGTCCGGGTGCGGCTTGGTGCCCACCTTCACCAGCTGGGTGCGCGGCTCGCGCACCAGCTCGGAGGTCTGGCGGCGCGGCTTCTGCCGGACGCCGTTGACGGTCCGCAGGTAGTAGGTGACCCGGCGCAGGCCAGGCCGGCCCGCCTGCTCGATCACCTCGGTCCCCCTGAACAGGGTGGGGTCGGCGGTCCGCCGCACCTCGAACGGGATCACCTCCTCGCGCACCTCCCTGCTGCCGGTGACGCGCAGCACGGTCACCGTCTGCCCGTCGCGCGGGAAGCCGTCGAGGGGCGTGGAGGTGGTGTCCTGGCCGTGCAGGGAGATCCCGGCCTCCTCGACGGCCTCGCGGACGGTCGCGGCATTGGTGCGGATGGTGCGGGTCCGGCCATCGGCCAGGATCGTGACGGTGCGCTCGGTGCGTACGTCGAGCGCGAGCCCGGCGCGGCCGATGTTCCGGGAGCGCGAGGCCGAGAGATACGCGCCCTCGGCACGCACCCCCAGCTGGTCGAGCGCCCCCTGCACCGTGTGCGCCGTGGTCCACACCTCGCGCCGTTCGCCGTCCAGCGTGAGTCGTACGGGGCGGCCGTAGCGCACCACGACCTCGTCGCCGCTGGCCAACGCCGTGCTGGGGGCGGGCGCCACCACGTCGTGCGCCCCCACCGGTACGCCCTCCTCGGTCAGCAGCTCGGTCACGTCGTCCGCGAAGGTGTGCAGGGTGCGCGGGCGGCCGTCGACGGTCAGCTCGATCGCCTTGTCCTTGGCGAGGAACGCGGTGGTGCCGCCGGCGAGGAAGGCGACGACCAGTGCCTGCGGCAGCAGCCGGCGCACGGCCGACTCCGAGCGCGTGCCGTACCGCGTCTTCCGCCGCCGTCCGGCCCGCCGGCCCACCACCTCGCGTCCGTCCGTCCCGGGGGCCCCGCTCTCCGGCATCCGCCCGCCGCCCTGCCGCGGCAGCGCCGGTTCGCCCGCCCGCCCGGGCGCCGCGCCCGCCGCGACCTCGTACGCCGGCCGGTAGGTGTCGTTCCCGTACGGCGTGGCGTAGGCCAGCGTCTCGGCGTCGTGCACGCCCGGCGCACGATGCGTACCGGGCGCGCCCGGCGCACCACGCGTACCCGGCGCACCACGCGTACCCGGCGCCCCGTGCGCTCCCGGCTTACCCTGCGCGCCAGGCGCGCCCTGCGTGCCGTGCGCCCCGTGCGCGCCACTCGCGCCGTGCGCTCCCGGCGCGGTGTAGGGGCCGTACGCCTCAAACGTCTCGTACTGCGGTGTGCTCACGCCGACACGCTCCAGAGGGCCAGGCGGGTCCGGATCGGGCCCCCAGAACCTAGCGGAGCACCGGTGACTCTCCAAAGTGGCACGACTACGCACGGTCGCGATCGGACCCGAGGGGCGCCGCCGCGGGCGTTATGCGACAGTTATGATCGCTATACGCTCAGTAACCGAAGGCGCGGGCCGTGTTGGCGCTCAGCGCCGTCGCCAGCGCGTCCTCGTCGATGCCGCGTACGGCGGCCATCGCGCGCACCGTGACCGGAACGAGATACGGGGCGTTGGGCCGTCCGCGGTACGGCGCCGGGGTCAGGAAGGGCGCGTCGGTCTCCACGAGGACCAGCTCCAGCGGGGCGACCGCGAGCGCGTCCCGCAGATTCTGGGCGTTCTTGAAGGTGACATTGCCGGCGAAGGACATGAAGTAGCCCTCACGGGCGCACTCCTCGGCCATCTCGGCGTCCCCGGAGTAGCAGTGGAACACGGTCCGCTCGGGGGCGCCCTCCTCCTTGAGGACGCGCAGCACGTCGGCATGGGCGTCCCGGTCGTGGATGACCAGGGCCTTGCCGTGCCGCTTGGCGATCTCGACGTGGGCACGGAAGGAGCGCTCCTGGGCGGCCTTGCCCTCGGGCCCGGTGCGGAAGTAGTCGAGGCCGGTCTCGCCGACGCCCTTCACCTGGGGCAGCCCGGCCAGCCGGTCGATCTCGGCGAGCGCCTCGTCCAGCGCCGCGTCACCGCCGCCCGCACGGGCGCCCTGCCGGGACCAGTTGTCGGGATCGCCGTGCACGATGCGCGGGGCCTCGTTGGGGTGCACGGCGACGGTCGCGTGCACGTTCGCGTGCGCGGCGGCGGTCTCGGCCGCCCACCGCGAGCCCTTGAGGTCGCAGCCGACCTGGACGACGGTCGTCACCCCCACCGACGCGGCCTTCGCGAGGCCTTCCTCGACCGTGCCGGACTGCATGTCGAGGTGGGTGTGCGAGTCGGCGACCGGCACCCGGAGGGGTTCCGGGAGCGGCGGCGCCGCGTTCTTGTCGGCCGTGCGGGAGGCGTTCGAAGGCATGCCCCGATCCTACGAAAGAGGCATGCCCCGCCGGACCCGCGCCCGGGTCAGCTCGCCTTGCGCTGGAACGCGTGCAGCAGGTCGGACAGGTGCCAGTGGTGCGGCTCCCCGACCTCGGCGCCGGCCTCCGTCGCCTCCTCCGGCTCCGCACCGGCCGGACGGCCCTGCGCCGACGGCCGCGACGACCGCTGCGCCGCGCTCCGCACCGACGAGACCTGTCCCGCGCGCATGATGCGCACGACCTGGCCGTCGCAGTTCTGGCACGAGGGCCTGCTCAGCGGCGACGGGACGACCCGGCCGTCCGCCACGTACGTGACGAACTCGTGGTTGTCCGCGTCGGTGTGGTGCTCTATCTCGAACGACTGCTCCCAGCCGTGCCCGCATCGCATGCAGGCGAACGAATACGACTCGTGAACGACGGCTGTGGCTGCACCGCGGAGGCCCGTCTGCCCTGCGATCTCACTCATGCCAGCTCCTGCTGTCCGCTGGACAAGCGTCCCCGGCGCGGGAATTCCCCCCGGAATCCCCTGGGGACGAGGGACGGGTGCGTCCCTGCTGACCAGTGGACGCCTTCGCCGACGCGAATGCGACTGGCCTGCCGAGTGTTGGAGCCGTTTTGGACTTTGCTTGCCAAATCGGCCTCGCGACGGGGGGATTGGCTTTGCCTTTCCCCTCTTCGCTTTACCGTCCCGTGGGGCGCGCGCTCAGAGGAGGCACTACCTGCTCAGTGGAAGCATCTCCGCAGGTCAACGCGGGGGACCGGAGCACCCCTTCAGGGGCGCGGGGCTGTGTCGATGTGCGGCTCCGCCGCGTGGGCGCAACCAGCCCTCCGCCGGCCCGCAGACCACCACACACGAGCATCCCCAACGGCGCTCGACCAAATCGCCCTCACCCATCAACACGCTTCGCTGCAACCACGGCGTCAAAAACCACCCGCTTGGGAATCCCCGCCTCCACCGCCACCGCCGCGATCGCCTCCTTGCGCCGCTCCCCGGCCTCCTCCCGCACCCGCACCCGCCGCACCAGCTCCTCCCCGTCGAGTTCCTCGGGCCCCTTCTCGGGCGCACCCTCGACGACGACGGTGATCTCGCCGCGCACCCCCTCGGCCGCCCACACCGCGAGCTCGGCCAGCGCCCCCCGCCGCACCTCCTCGTACGTCTTGGTCAGCTCGCGGCAGACGGCGGCCCGCCGCTCCCCGCCGAACACCTCGGCCATGTCGGCAAGGGTGTCGTCGAGACGGTGCGGCGCCTCGAAGTAGACGAGGGTGCGGCGCTCCTCCGCGACCTCGCGGAGCCGCCCGCGGCGCTCGCCGGCCTTGCGCGGCAGGAAGCCCTCGAAGCAGAACCGGTCGACGGGCAGCCCGGACAGCGCGAGCGCGGTGAGCACCGCGGACGGTCCCGGCACGGCGGTGACCCGGATCTCCTTCTCCACGGCGGCCGCGACCAACCGGTAGCCGGGGTCGGAGACGGACGGCATCCCGGCGTCGGTCACGAGCAGCACGCGCGCGCCGCCGACGAGCTCCTCGACCAGCTCGGGGGTGCGGGCGGCCTCGTTGCCCTCGAAGTACGAGACGACCCGCCCCTTGGGCGTCACCCCCAGCGCGTGGGTGAGCCACCGCAGCCGCCGGGTGTCCTCCGCCGCGATCACGTCGGCGCCGGTCAGCTCGGCCGCGAGCCGGGGCGGCGCGTCCGCGACGTCGCCGATGGGGGTGCCTGCCAGGACAAGGGTTCCAGTCACCCCTCCATCCTCGCAGCCGCCACCGACAGCGCCGTCCCCGGAACCGGGGCCCCCATCGCAAAGGAACCCACCTCTAAGACCCATTGCACGGGACTCACACAGAACGGTTCCCTACGATGGCGCGGTGACCAGTACCGCGTCCTCCACGGACACCCGGCAGGGCCAGGCAGCGCTCGACGAGCGGCCGACGTGGCAGCAGCGGCTGCGCCGGTTCGGCTACCCGGTGAGCACGGCGCACCCGGCGCCCGCCGCGGGCGGCAGAGGCACCGCGGGCCCTGGCGCGCAGGCCGACGTCGTCGACCGTCTGGTGCCGCCGTACGCCGAGCCCGGCCCCCGGCTGTGGCTCGCCCTCGGCGTGCCCCCGGTGCTCGCCGAGCGGATCACGCGGTGGTCGGGTTGGGGCGGCCCGCTGCTGGTGACGCTGATGGCGGGCGTGCTGCGGTTCTGGAACCTGGGCAGCCCGAAGGCGGTGATATTCGACGAGACGTACTACGCGAAGGACGCGTGGGCGCTCGTCCACCGCGGTTTCGAGGTCAACTGGGACAAGAACGCCAACGATCTGATCCTGCAGGCCAACGGCCATGTCGCGGTGCCGACGGACGCGGCGTACGTGGTGCATCCGCCGGTCGGCAAGTACGTCATCGGGCTGGGGGAGCTGATCTTCGGCTTCAACCCGTTCGGCTGGCGGTTCATGACGGCGCTCCTCGGCACGCTGAGCGTGCTGCTCCTGTGCCGGATCGGGCGCCGGATCTTCCGGTCCACGTTCCTGGGCTGCCTGGCGGGCGGGCTGATGGCGGTGGACGGGCTGGCGTTCGTGATGAGCCGCACCTCGCTGCTGGACGGCGTGCTGATGTTCTTCGTGCTGGCCGCGTTCGGCTGCCTGGTCATCGACCGGGACCGGTCACGGGAGAAACTCGCCGCCGCGCTCCCGCCGGACGCGGACGGCCGGGTGCGCCCCGACGCGCGCGTGGCGGACTCGTTCCGCTTCGGCTGGCGCCCCTGGCGCTGGGCCGCCGGCCTGCTGCTCGGGCTCGCGATCGGCACCAAGTGGAACGGCCTCTACATCCTGGCCGCTTTCTGCCTGATGGCGCTGCTGTGGGACGTGGGCGCCCGCAAGGTGGCCGGTGCGGCGCACCCGTACAAGGCGGTGCTGGCACACGACACGGGGATCACGTTCCTGGCGACCGTCCCGGTGGCCATCGCCGTCTACCTGACCTCCTGGATCGCCTGGATCCTCTCCCCCACCGACGGCACCGGCGGCTACTTCCGCAACTGGGCGGCCACCGACGGCAGGGGCGGCAACTGGACGTTCCTGCCGGACTGGCTGCGCAGCCTGTGGCACTACGAGCACGAGGTCTACCTCTTCCACGTCGGCCTGTCCTCGCCGCACACGTACATGTCCAACCCGTGGTCCTGGCTGGTGCTGGGCCGCCCGGT
Source organism: Streptomyces sp. NPDC007901 (assembly GCF_042959465.1). Classification (NCBI taxonomy): domain Bacteria; kingdom Bacillati; phylum Actinomycetota; class Actinomycetes; order Kitasatosporales; family Streptomycetaceae; genus Streptomyces; species Streptomyces sp. NPDC007901. Next base: position 173,639 of record NZ_JBIBKW010000014.1, read on the forward strand.
GTCGTACTTCTACGAGTCGCCCTCCCCCGGTACGGACGGCTGCCCGTCGGACGCCGGTGAGAAGTGCGCGCGGGAGGTGCTCGCGATCGGCACCCCGCTGCTGTGGTGGGCGGCCTGCTTCGCGATCCTCTACATCCTGTGGCGGTGGGCGTTCCGCCGGGACTGGCGGGCGGGGGCCATCGCCTGTGGCATCGCGGCCGGTTACCTGCCCTGGTTCATGTACCAGGAGCGCACGATCTTCCTCTTCTACGCGGTCGTCTTCGTCCCGTTCCTGTGTCTCGCGGTGGCGATGATGATCGGCGCGATCATCGGCCCGCCGGGCTCCAGCGACACCCGCCGGCTGATCGGCGCGTCCGGCGCGGGCGTGCTGGTGCTGCTGATCGCCTGGAACTTCATCTACTTCTGGCCCCTGTACACGGGCACGGCGATCCCCATCGACTCCTGGCGCTCTCGGATGTGGCTGGACACCTGGGTCTAGCTGGGCAGAAACGTCACGAGGGCGCGGCTGACAGCCGCGCCCTCGTGGTCGTTGTTGGTCGTTAGCGGTTGTCGTGGGTCGCCCTCGGACGGCCCGAGGACGGCCCGGCTCCAGGCAGCGGCAGATTTACAGACTCCGGTGATCGATCATGAGCGCCACGCCATTCACACAGGTCAGACGCCTTGATCGTCGGACCGGGGAGGGTCCCGCACAAAGTCGCTCCACCGACCGCGAGGTATCGTCCGGCCCGGTGCCACCCGGCATCGGCAGGGCTGGCGAGCAAGGCGAGAACGTGAGCGAAGAGAAGGCCACGCAGGAGTCATGGCTGAAGCGGAACGCTGATGCGCTAGAGCGATGGCAGGGCATCGTTTTTACCCTCGGTGGCTACGTCCTGGTCATCGATGATCTGCATCAGCATGCCTACATCCGTGCCGCACTGTGGTTCGCCCCCACTCTCTACGCGACATGGGGAGTCGTGGATGACGCACGACAAGCGAGGCGCAAGGCCGTGCAGGCAAGACAACAGCAGCTACGTGTCCTCGCGGAGTTGTTTCGTGAGGTCGCTGCGCGGCGGACTGAGTCGTGATCAAGGTCACTGCCGCACGTGCCACGACCGTGCCAGAAGGGGCGGGGAACACCGGGGAACCGCGGGTAGTCGCGGGAGCCAGGAACGAGAACGGCCCCTGACCAAAATGGCTGGTCAGGGGCCGATCCCATCAGCGTGGCGGCGCCAGGATTCGAACCTGGGAAGGCTGAGCCGGCAGATTTACAGTCCTCCCAAGATCACACATCGACATGAGGGTTGACCTGCTCAGACGTAGTCACCCACCCAGCCCACCCCCTCTATCGTCCACGTCTCGTCCGCACCGAGCGAGAGCGTGCTCCTCGGCAGGCACTCTTGGCGCCGTGCCGCGATGTACCCAGGCATGGGGCCGAACGATACGCGTCGGCCCCCGAGGACGGCATGCACACACTCAGGCACTTCTACGCGTCAGTTCTGCTGGACGCGGGAGAGAGCATCCGGGCCCTGAGTTCCTACCTCGGTCATGCCGACCCGGGGTTCACCCTCCGGACCTACACGCACCTCATGCCGAGCAGCGAGGGACGCACCCGGAAGGCGGTGGACAGCCTCTATCTGGCGTCGACACCTCAAGATCCCGGCCCAGAGACGGCCCAAGCCGCCTGAGACGGCCCCGGCCAGGGGCTAACATCCTGGTCGGGGCCCTGCGGGGCCGGATCGCGCAGACTTCATCTACTTCTGGCCCCTGTACACGGGCACCGCGATCCCTATCGACTCCTGGCGTTCACGTATGTGGCTGGACACCTGGGTCTGAGCCACATCCCCGATCTCCGTTCGGACAACAATCGGTCAACACCTGCCACAGGGACCCCACAACCGCCTACAGTGCGAAACACAACAGGCTTTTGAACGCGTTCACAAAATGCGGCGAAGGCTCACGGGGAGGGGATTCGCGCCATGCGCAAGGGGGCCAAGGCGGCCATCATCGGCAGCGTCTGCACCGTGCTGGTGGGCGGGGCGGGATACGGCGCCTACAACGTGCTGGCGGCGGTGCGGGGCGACGGCGGCACACCGGCCGTACGGACCGGGCCGCCCACGAAGGACGAGATCAAGGACACCACGGGGAAGTTCTTCGCGGCCTGGGAGAAGGGCGAGTCGGTGACCGCGGCCTCCTACACGAACGACTCCGCCGACGCCGAACCCGTCCTCACCTCCTTCAGCGACGTCGCCCACATCAAGGACGTGCGCATCACGCCCGGCACGGCGACCGGCGCCACCGTGCCGTTCAGCGTGAAGGCGACGGTGTCCTACGACGGGAAGTCGAAGCCGCTCGCCTACAGGAGCTCGCTGAAGATCGTGCGCGGCGAGTCCACGCACCGCGCGCTCGTGGACTGGCAGCCGTCCGTGGTCCATCCGGAGCTCAGGCGCGGCGACACCCTGTCCACCGGGGAGGCGGCGAGCCCGCCGATCGAGGCCCTGGACCGCAACGGCAAGGTGCTCACCAAGGAGAAGTACCCGTCCCTGGGCCCGATCCTGGACGAACTGCGCAGCCGCTACGGCGACAAGGCGGGCGGCACCCCGGGGGTGGAGCTGGTCATCCGGCACGCGTCCGAGGAGTCCGCCGACACCACGCTGCTGACCCTCGCCCAGGGCCGGGCGGGCAAGCTCCCCACGACGCTTGACGCGCGCGTGCAGGCCGCCGCCGAGACCGCGGTGACGAAGTACGCCGAGTCGTCGGTGGTGGCCGTCAAGCCCAGCACCGGCGAGGTGCTCGCGGTCGCCAACAACCGGGTGGACGGCTTCAACGCGGCCTTCCTCGGCGAGCTGGCACCCGGCTCCACCATGAAGATCATCAGCGCCGCGACCCTCATCGACACCGGTCTGACGACAGCGACCGGACCGGCGCCCTGTCCGCCGACCGCGACCTGGCAGAGCCAGACCTTCAGCAACCTCGAGGGACTCAAGCCCGACCTGAACGCCACCCTGTCGGACAGCTTCGCGAAGTCCTGCAACACGGCGTTCGTGAAGTACGCGGACTCGGTCCAGGTGGACTCGCTCACCAAGGAGGCCGAGGACCGCTTCGGCCTGGGCAAGAACAACTGGAAGGTCGGCATCCCGAGTTTCGACGGGCGCGTCCCCGCCTCCGGCGGCCCGGACACCGCGGCCAACCTGATCGGCCAGGGCCAGGTGCAGATGAGCCCGCTGAACATGGCCTCCGTGGCGGCGACCGCGTCGACGGGAGCCTTCCGGCAGCCGGTGCTCGTCTCGCGGAAGCTGGACGGCCGTGAACTGGCCACCGCGAAGGGCCTGTCGGCCGGTACGGCCGCCCAGCTGCAGGCCATGATGAACCGCACCGCCACCAGCGGCACCGCGGCCGGTGTGATGCGCGGGCTGAACGGCAGGATCGGCGCCAAGACGGGTTCGGCGGAGGTCGACGGACAGTCGAAGTCGAACAGCTGGTTCGCCGGTTACCGCAACGACATCGCGGCCGCGGCCATGGCCCAGGACGGCGGTCACGGCATCGACGCGGCCGGGCCTATTGTCGCAACCGTGCTACGGAACGGTGGCTGATGTCACTCCCACAGGCCGGGACTCTAGGCTGGTGCCGTCGTTGGGGAGCGTGAGGGCTACGGGGCGGCGGGGACCCTGGGGAAGTGCGCGGAGGAACTGAGCTGTGGGCAAGAGAAGGCGCGTCGCCGAGCGACAGAAGAAGAGACCCGCCGTCATCGGCGGGATGATCGCCGTCGCTGTCGTCGGCGGCGCGGGCTTCGCCGTCTACGCGCTGTACGGCGGCGGTGCGGCCGCCGACGCGGCGTCGTCGAAGTCGTCGGACCACAAGCCCGTCAAGACCGGCCCGGTGTCGGCTACCGAGGTGCGGACCACCGCCCGGACCTTCCTGACCTCCTGGCAGCAGGGCAAGACCACCCGGGCCGCCGCCGTCACGGACGACGCCGCGGCCTGCATCCGGCTGCTGACCGGCTACTCCAAGGACGCCCACATCAAGGACGTCACCCTCACCGAGGGCAAGCGCACCGGCGCCGAGGTCCCGTTCTCCGTGAAGGCGACGGTGTCGTACAAGGGCGTCAGCAAGCCGCTGGCGTACGACTCCTCGTTCACCGTCGTCCGCCGCAAGAGCGACGGCAAGCCGCTGGTCGACTGGCACGCCTCGGTCGTCCAGCCGGACATGAGGGACGGCGACACCCTGGTCACCGGGGAGTCCGGGACCCCGCCCATCAAGGCCCTGGACCGCGACGGCGGGGAGATCACCACCGCCAAGTACCCCTCGCTGGGTTCGGTCCTCGACGGGCTGCGCGAGAAGTTCGGCAAGAAGGCCGGCGGCAAGGCGGGCGTCGAACTGCGCGTGGTGCGCGGCACGGCGTCCGAGAAGGCGAAGCTCTCCGACAAGACGCTCGTCGAGCTCAGCAAGGGCACGCCGGGCACGGTGAAGACCACGCTCAGCCCGACCCTGCAGGCGGCCGCCGAGAAGCAGGTCACCACGCAGAAGAACGCCTCGGTCGTCGTGATGCGCCCGTCGACCGGCGAGATCTACGCCGTCGCCAACTCCAGCCACGGCTTCAACGTCGCCTTCCAGGGCTCGCTGGCCCCGGGCTCCACGATGAAGATCGTCACGTCCACGATGCTGTTCGAGAAGAACCTCGTCACCCCGGACGCCTCGCACCCCTGCCCCAAGACGTACAAGCTCGCCGGGTGGACGTTCCACAACGACGACGACTCCGAGATCAAGCAGGGCACGTTCAAGCTGAGCTTCGGCGCCTCCTGCAACAACGCCTTCATCAACTTCGCCCCGAAGCTGTCCAACAGCGACCTGACCACCGAGGCCCAGCAGGTCTACGGCCTCGGCATGAACAACTGGGCGATCGGCGTCCCGACCTTCGACGGGTCGGTCCCGGTGCAGAGCGGCGCGCAGATGGGCGCCTCGCTCATCGGGCAGGGCGGGGTGCGCATGAACCCGCTGAACATGGCGTCGGTGTCGGCGACCGTGGAGAGCGGCTCCTTCCACCAGCCGTACCTGGTCGACCCGAGCGTCGACAACCGGACGATCGCCAAGGCCTCGCGGACGATGGCGTCGAAGACGCAGTCCGAGCTGAAGGAGGTCATGACCTACACGGCCGGGTACGGTACGGCGGCCAAGGCGATGTCCGGTCTGAGTTCGAGCTGCGGCGCCAAGACGGGCTCGGCCGAGGTCGACGGCCAGAAGAAGCCCAACGGCTGGTTCACCGCGTACTGCGGCGACCTCGCCTCCGCGGGCGTGGTCCAGGCCGGCGGCCACGGCGGCGACACCGCCGGACCGATCGTGGCGGCACTGCTGAAGCTGGGGTCGTCGCTGTAGGAGTCGCCGCGGAACGAGGACGTCAGCCTGCCACCGGCGTGGCCATGTACGTCCGCCTCAGGAACCGCAGCAGCGCCTTCGACTCGAACTGCACCACCGACGTGCCGTGGTCGGAGTGGAACTCCACCACGGCCTGCACCCGCCCCAGCGGCCACACCCGTACGTCGCCGCTCTCCGCCGGCGCCCTCAGTCCCTGCTCCAGCAGCGAGCGCGAGAACGTCCACTCGTCGGTCCCGGGCAGCCCGACCCGCACCGACCGCGGGTCGGCGTCGGGGTCGTAGCGCAGGACGACCGGGACCGCTCCGGGATCCACCGGCGCATCCTCGTCCGTGACGATGTGGGCACGCGCGTACTGCTCGACTACAGACATCGGACTGCCCTTTACACTCCGTGACCTGTGCGAAGCTATGCATCCGCTTCCTACCCAATGTCGCACATTTTCCCGATTGTGCCTGCGGCGGCCGCAAACCCCCGCCCTTCGCGTGCGACAAACAACTCTCTCGCTCTTGCAAAAGCTTTGCAACAAGACTCTAAAATCGAACGGTGCATGTACCTGACGGATTCATCGACGCCCCCACCTCCGCGGTCACGGCGGTCGTCGCGGCCGGCGCCCTCGCCGTGAGCCTGCGGGGCGCCCGCCGTGAACTCGACGAGCGGACCGCTCCGCTGGCCGGGCTGGTGGCGGCGTTCATCTTCGCCGTACAGATGCTCAACTTCCCCGTCGCGGCCGGAACAAGCGGCCATCTTCTGGGCGGAGCGCTGGCCGCGATACTCGTCGGCCCCTACACGGGGGTCCTGTGCGTGTCCGTGGTCCTGCTGATGCAGGGCATCCTGTTCGCGGACGGCGGGCTGACCGCGCTCGGCGTGAACATCACCGACATGGCGATCGTGACGACCGTCGTCGCGTACGCCGTCTTCCGGGGCCTGCTGAAGGTCCTGCCCCGCTCCCGGCGCTCGGTGACCGCCGCCTCCTTCGTCGCCGCCCTGCTCTCCGTCCCGGCCGCCGCCGTCGCCTTCACGCTGCTCTACGCGGTCGGCGGCACCACCGACGTGTCCCTGGGCAAGGTCGCCACGGCGATGGTCGGCGTGCATGTGCTCATCGGTGTCGGCGAGGCCGTGATCACCGCGCTCACGGTCGGCGCCGTGGTCGCCGTGCGCCCGGACCTCGTGCACGGGGCGCGGGGGCTGCGGCAGGCGCTCAAGCTGCGGGTGAACGGCGTACTGGTGGACACGCCCACGGCGCCCGTGGCGGCGCGCACCTCTCGGCGCACGCTGTGGATCGCGGGCCTGGTGACGTCCCTGGTGCTCGCCGGTTTCGTCAGCTTCTACGCCTCCGCCGACCCGGACGGCCTGGAGAAGGTCGCCCACGACAAGGGCATCGACGCGAAGACGGCCGAACACGCCGCCGCCGACTCCCCGCTCGCCGACTACGGCGTCCAGGACGTCTCCGACGCCCGGCTCTCCGGCGGTCTCGCGGGGGTGATCGGCGTCGGCACGACCGTCGTCGCGGGCAGCGCGGTGTTCTGGGCGGTGCGCAGGCGCCGTACCGGCACCCCGTCCGAGGCGCACTGACATGGGTGCCGGGCACGCCCACCGGCTCTACCGGCACGCGCACTCCCCCGTGCACGCGCTCCCGCCGCACACCAAGCTCGCCGCGGTCCTCGCCTTCGTGGTCGTCGTGGTCTCCACCCCGCGCGAGGCGATGTGGGCGTTCGCCCTGTACGGCGTCCTGCTCGCGTTCGTCGCGCACCGCGCGCGCGTGCCCGCCGGCTTCCTGCTGCGGCGGCTGCTGATCGAGGTGCCGTTCGTCGCCTTCGCGGTGCTGATGCCGTTCGTGGCGGAGGGCGAGCGGGTCGACGTGCTGGGCCTCCCGCTCAGCGTGAACGGCCTCTGGGGCGCCTGGAACGTGCTCGCCAAGGGCACCCTGGGCGTCGCCGCCTCCGTCCTCCTGGCGGCCACCACGGAGCTCCGTGAGCTCCTCCTGGGCCTGCAGCGGCTGAAGCTCCCGCCGCTGCTCGTCCAGATCGCCTCCTTCATGATCCGCTACGGCGATGTCATCACCGACGAGATGCGCCGGATGCGGATCGCCCGGGAGTCGCGCGGGTTCGAGGCGCGGGGCGTGCGCCACTGGGGCGTGCTCGCGAAGTCCGCGGGCGCGCTGTTCATCCGCTCCTACGAACGCGGGGAGCGCGTCCATCTCGCCATGGTGAGCCGGGGGTACGCCGGTTCCATGCCGGTCATCGACGAGGTGACCGCGTCCCGGGCCGAGTGGTCCCGCGCCCTCGCGCTGCCGCTGTCCGCCTTCGTCGTCTGTCTACTGGGATGGGCCCTGTGACTGCTTCCCTGGAGGTCTCCGGCCTCGCCTTCGCCTACCCGGACGGGCACCAGGCCCTGTTCGGCGTCGACTTCCGCATCGCGCACGGTGAACGGGTCGCGCTGCTCGGACCGAACGGCGCCGGCAAGACCACCCTCGTACTGCACCTCAACGGCATCCTGAGCGGCGGCACGGGCACGGTGACGGTGGCCGGACTGCCGGTCGCCAAGCGGCACATGGCCGAGATCCGGCGCCGGGTCGGGATCGTCTTCCAGGACCCGGACGACCAGCTGTTCATGCCGACGGTGCGCGAGGACGTGGCCTTCGGACCGGCGGCGGCCGGCCTGAAGGGCGCGGAACTGGAGGCACGCGTGCGTACCGCCCTGGACCGGGTCGGCATGGCCGGCTTCGCCGAACGCCCGCCGCACCACCTGTCCTTCGGGCAGCGCCGCCGGGTGGCGGTGGCGACCGTCCTCGCCATGGAGCCGGAGATCCTCGTCCTGGACGAGCCCTCCTCCAACCTCGACCCGGCCTCCCGTCGCGAACTCGCCGACATTCTGCGCTCTTTGGACGTCACGGTCCTGATGGTCACGCACGACCTGCCCTACGCCCTGGAGCTGTGCCCGCGCTCCCTCGTCCTGAGCGAGGGCACCATCGCCGCCGACGGCCCCACCGGCGAACTCCTCTCCGACGAGGCCCTGATGCGCGCGCACCGGCTGGAACTTCCGTTCGGTTTCGACCCACGCGCGGCCACGGCGGCGCGCGGAAGCGGGTGACGCGTTTCCGTGACGGCCGTCCCGCACCTCGCCCGGTCCGTGACAATGGGCACGTGACGCATCACGAGGACACCGGGACCCCCGCGGGGCCGCCACGGCTGGACGACCAGCTCTGCTTCGCGCTGTACGCGGCGCAACGCGCCGTGACCGCCGCCTACCGCCCGCTCCTCGACGACCTCGGCCTCACCTACCCGCAGTACCTGGTGCTGCTCGTCCTGTGGGAGCGCGGCGAGATCACGGTCAAGGACCTGGCCGGGGCGCTGCGCCTCGACTACGGCACGGTGTCGCCGCTGCTGAAGCGGCTGGAGGGGGCGGGTCTGGTGCGCCGGGAGCGCTCGGAGCGGGACGAGCGCTCGGTGCTCGTCGCCTGCACCGGGCGCGCGGAGGAACTGCGGGAGCGCGCGGCGCGCGTACCCGGCGCCCTGCTCACCACGACGGGACTCGGCGGCGCCGAGGTGGCGCGGCTCCGCGAGGAACTGCGCGAGCTCGCGGAGCGGGCGGGCAGGGCGGCGGCCGCACGGCCGGTGTAGCCGTCTCCTGTTACCCACGGTTTCCACCCCCTGACCGTCCCAGGGCTTCCTACCGGTCGGTACCTTGTGCACGATGTGCTTGCACACTTCTGTGTTGCCCACCACCGTTTCCGTCCTGGGGGAGGTCCCGCCGTGTCCGAAGGCGCCACCGTCGACACCCGTCCCACGAAGATCATGTATGTCGCCGAGGCGACCGCGCACGGCGGCCGGGACGGGTATGTCACCAGTCAGGACGGCCAGATCGACCTCAAGGTCGCGATGCCGCCCCAGCTGGGCGGCGACGGCAACGGCACCAACCCGGAGCAGCTGTTCGCGGCCGGCTACAGCTCGTGCTTCCACAACGCGCTGATCCTCGTCGGCAACCGCTCGGGCTACGACCTGACCGGCTCCACGGTCGCCGCGAAGGTCGGCATCGGCCCCAACAAGCAGCGCGGCTACGGCCTCGCGGTCGCCCTCAGCGTCTCGCTGCCCGTGCTGGACGCGGACATCGCGGCCAAGCTGGTGGACGCCGCCCACGAGGTGTGCCCGTACTCGAACGCGACCCGCGGCAACATCGAGGTGACGATCGTGCTCGGCTGAGCCCGGGCAACGTGCCGTAGACCACGCCGTACCGCGGAATCCGGGGCCCGGCGGCCATGTTTCACTCACTGTCGCGGGCGAGTGGAGGGATCCGGACGTGGACGTGCACGTGAACGGCACTGTGGCCGAGGGCTTCGAGCCGGTCAGGGACGCGTTCGCCGCGAACTTCGCGCTGCTCGGGGACCGGGGCGCGGCGGTGGCCGTGTACCGGGACGGGCACCGGGTCGTCGACCTGTGGGCCGGTGCCCGGGACTTCGACGGGGACGCCGGCACCTCGCCCTGGGAGCCGGACACCGCCCAGATCGTGCGCTCGGCGACCAAGGGCGTCGCCGCCGCGGTCCTGCTGCTTCTGCGCCAGCGCGGCGAACTGGACCTGGACGCTCCGGTGGGCGAGTACTGGCCGGAGTTCAAGGCGGCGGGCAAGGAGCGGACGCTGGTGCGGCAGCTGCTCGCGCACCGCGCGGGCGTGCCGGTGCTGGACCGGCCGCTCACGCCCGCGGAGGCCGCCGACCCCGATCTCGGCGCCGCCGCCGTGGCCGCGCAGGCGCCGGTGTGGGAGCCGGGCACCGACCACGGCTACCACGCGCAGACGTACAGCTGGCTGACCGGTGAGCTGGTGCGGCGGGTGACCGGGCGGAGCATCGGCGAGTGGATCGCGGACGAGATCGCCGGGCCGGCCGGCGCCGGGCTGTGGCTCGGGCTGCCGGCGGCGGAGCAGGCGCGCGTGGGGCGCGTCGGCCCCGTCGAGGCACCGCAGACCGCCAGCGCGCTCCGCACCCGGCCCAAGCGTGCCGTCTCCGAGGCGTACGCCGACCCCGGGTCGCTGACCCGGCGGGCGTTCGGCGCGATCAGCCCGCTCCCGGACGAGAACGACCCCGGCTACCGCGCGGCCGTCCTGCCCGCCTCCAACGGCATCGCCACCGCCGACGGCCTGGCCCGCTGCTACGCCTCCCTCATCGGCGAGGTCGACGGCGGCAGGCGGCTGTTCACCCCGGAGACCGTGGAGCTGGCCCGCGCCGAGCAGTCCGCGGGCCCCGACCGCGTCCTGGTGGTCTCCACCCGCTTCGGGCTCGGCTACATGCTGCACGGCAGCGCGTCCCCGCTGCTCTCCCCCACCTCCTTCGGCCACCCCGGCCGCGGCGGCGCGCTCGGCTTCGCCGACCCCGAGTCGGGGATCGCCTTCGGCTATGTCACCAACGGCTTCCGCAAGAGCGTGACGGCGGACCCGCGGGCGCAGGCGCTGGTGCGGGCGGTGCGCACGGCGCTGTCGTAACCGCCCCGCGCGCCCCCGCGTACGCCCGCACCCGCGCGTTCCTCACACGTTGATCGGGTGCGAGTGCCGCCCCGACAGCGCGTCGATCTCGCCGTGCGCCTTGCTCAGCAACTGCATGGCCAGTTCGTTCAGGGCGCGGGCGCCGGCGATCTCCTCGCCGACTCTGGGCTGGTTGCTGTCGGACTCGTGCCGGCTCGCGTGGCCGTGTGCCCGTACCTCGGTGCCGTCGGGCAGGCGGACCAGGGCGACCGCGCGGGTGTGCGTGTCGTCCTCCAGGAACTCCATCTCCACATGCCATCCCACAGCGGTTTTCATCATGGCGGACCACCTCCGGAATCGCTGTTTCCAGGGTGCTCCTCCGGAGCCCGGACCGTCACGTCGGCGGACCGGCTACCTGTCCTCGAAGCTGGCGAAGTACGCGGCGGCCATGTCCTCGTCGGCGTGTCCCTGGGCGGCGGCCCGCGCGAAGCGTTCGGCGGCGGCCTCGGCGACGTCGAGGCGCACCCCGTGGCTCTTCCCGGCGGCGACGATCAGCCGGGCGTCCTTCCCGGCGGTGTCGACCGCGAAGGACGGCGGGGTCAGCCCGCCGTCGAGGATCAGACCGGCCTTGGCACGCAGGTAGCCCATGTCGAGGGGGCCGCCGGCGATCAGGTCGAAGAAGCTGTGCGGGTCGACGCCGAGCCCCTGGGCCAGGGCCACCACCTCGCCGGTCGCCGCGGTGGCCGCGAGGACCCAGCTGTTGGCGACCAGCTTGAGCCGGGTCGCGGCGGCCGAGGAGCCGTCGTCGCCGGTCCACAGGGTGCGGGCGCCGATCGCGTCGAAGACGGGCGTGGCCGTCTGGCGGCCCTGCTCGGGCCCGGCGGCGAGCACGGTGAGCTGTCCGGCCTCGGCGGGCTGGCGGGTGCCGAGGACCGGGGCGTCGTAGAAGACCAGGCCGTGCTCGCGGGCGAACGCGGCCAGTTCGGGGAGCTGGTCGAGGCCCGCGGTGGTCGACTGGATCCAGACGGTCCCCGGCCGCAGGGCGCCGGCCGCCTCGCGCAGGGTCTCCAGGGCGGTGGCGCCGTCGTAGAGCATGGTCAGGACGGCGTCGGCGCCCTCGACGGCCTCGGCCGGGGTGTCGGTGACCCGGGCGCCGTCGGCTGCGAGCGGTTCGGCCTTGGCCCGGGTGCGGTTCCAGGCGCGTACGGTGTGCCCGGCCCGCAGGAGGTTGCGGGCCATCGCGGCGCCCATGATGCCGGTGCCCAGCACGGCCACGGTCGGCTTGTCGGTCATGACGTCTCCCTGTCCTCGTACGTTCCGCAGACAGCTTGGCGTACCGCGCGGCACCCGGCGCGCGGCATCGCGCGGGAAGACACAAGGGACCCCGGCCCGAAGGCCGGGGTCCCGCGGTGTGCGCGGACCGGTCAGCCGTCGTTCTCCGAGGACGGGAGGTACGCGCCGGGAACGTCGTTCGGCGCGTAGATCTTCTTGTCACCGGGGTACGGCTTGGTCCAGTTGTGGGTCTGGTACCAGGTGTAGCGGTTCATCTGGGTGGGGTTGGCGTAGTCCGGCACCGCGTTCGCGCCGGTCAGCCGCTGGTGCGAGGCCCAGGTCTTCCACTGCGCGGCCACGGTCTTCTCGGCCGCGGGCACGGAGACGCTGGTCGGCGCGGGCGCCGCCTGGGCGTCCTGGGCCGCCGGGGTGTCCGAGCCGCAGGACGGCTGCGGGCTCACGCCGAGGGTCAGCGAGGTCCGGTTGGGCACCGCCGTGAACGGGGTGGTGTCGGCCTTCGACGTGAACGCCCCGTACATCGGGGTGGCCGCGCTGTCGAGCTGGTTCATCGGGTGGATCCCGAGGATCTGCTCGACGGTGCGGACCATGGTGATCTGCGAGTAGTAGTGGTTGTCGACCGTGCCGTGCTTGGCGTACGGGCTGATGACCTGCACCGGGGCCCGGTGGCCGTCGACGTGGTCGAGGCCCGCCTGGGAGTCGTCCTCGACGACGAAGATCGCCGAGTCCTTCCAGTACTTGCTGTGGGTGATCTTGTCGACCATGCGGCCGACCGCCAGGTCGTTGTCGGCGACCTCGGCGGCCGCGTTCGCCGGACCGCCGGTGTGGTCGTTGGAGAACCAGAACATGTTCAGGTTCGCCGGACCGTTCTTCTCGAAGTCCTGCTGCCAGATCTGCTCTTTGTAGATGTCCGGGACGTTCAGGTCGAACAGCGGGAAGCCCTGCACCGAGACGTCGTTGAGCGAGGGGATCGCCGAACCCGTCTTGATCGGGTACTGGGTCTGGGCGCCGGTCGCGGCCATGGTCTTGCTGTCGCAGTACAGGTTCTGCCAGGTCGCGCCGGACGGCTTGGTCTCCAGCGACTGGAACTCGCCGAAGTCCTTCACCGACTTGCCGGCCGCCTCCGCGCCGGTCCAGATGAAACCGGACTTCTGGTGGCCGAGGACGTCGTTCTCGGTGTCGTAGCTGCGCGTGTACTCGCCGGCCGACGACTCGGTGTACTCCGGGTTGTCGGACTGCATCAGCCAGTTGTGGCCCTCGGCGGAGTTGGTGCCGATGTCGTAGAAGTTGTCGTACAGCCCGAACTGCTCGGCCAGCGCGTGCTGGTTGGGCGTCACGTTCTCGCCGAACTGGGTGAGCGAGGAGTCGCCGTTGCCCTGCGGGAGGTCGCCGAAGACCTGGTCGTAGGTCCGGTTCTCCTTGACGAGCAGGAAGACGTGCTTGATCGTCGAGGGGTCGCCGATCCGGGTCGGGACCGGGACGGCCTTCGTGTGGTTCCCGCCCTTGGCCGTCCTGACCGAGCCCGGCGTCCAGCCGTTCTGCTGGAACACCTTGGCCGTCTGGGACCTGACGACCTGGTCGCTCGGCAGCGTGAACTGGGTGAGGCTCGACGTGGTGTCGTGGGTGTTGTGGCCGGCGGCGTCGGGGCGCAGGGCGTCGACGCCACGGGTGTTGGTGACGACGACCTTCTTGCCGACGGTGGTGATCTCCGACGGGAAGTAGTCCGTGGGGAGCAGGCCGACATAGCGGGCCGGCATCTGCGCGGACGTGTAGCGGTAGACGGCTACGGCGTTGGCACGGCCGAGGGTGACCAGGAGCCGGCCGTCGTCGGTGAGGGTGACCGCGTTGGGCTCGTAGCCGACGGACGCCTCCGGCCACGGCTGGGTGGAGATGGTCTGGACGACCTTGTCCTTGCGGGAGTCGATGACCGACACGCTGTTGTCGGCGGTGTTGGTGACGAACACCGCGCCCCTGCTCGCGTACACCGCGGTCGGGTGCAGGCCCACGGCGATGGTGCCGACGGCGGCGGACGGGTCGGCGGTGTCGATGACGCTGACCGTGCCGGTGGTGCTGGCGCCGGTCCGCGGGTCGGCGACCACATCGGTGCCGTAGGAGTTGATGGTGGTGTCGCCGGCCTTGGCCGGGCGCCCGCCCTCGTTGCTGACGTAGAGCTTGCCGCCGACCAGGGCGATCCCGCGCGGGGCGTTGCCGACCGCCCAGGTCTGCTTGACCGTGCCGGTCGCCGCGTCTATCGCGACCACCTTGTTCTGGCCGTTGACCGCGGAGTACACGGTGGAGCCGTCGGCGGAGAACACGGCCGCGCCCACCAGCGCCTGCTTCGAACCGTCGGCCGCGATCGGTACGGCCGTGGGGTTCGCGAGGGTGCCGTCCGCGTTGACGGTGAACTTGGTGTAACCGTTGGCCTGTCCCAGCCACAGCTGCTTGCCGTCGGGCGAGTAGGTCGGGCCTTCCTGGCCGACCGCGCCGCTGCTGATGCGGAGGTCGTCCGCCGCGTTGGTGCCGACCTTCTGCTTGACCTGACCGGTGCTCAGGTCCACGACGACCAGCGAGGCGTCGCCGTCGGCGACCGAGGCCGCGAGGTGGCCGCCGTCGGGGCTGACCGTCGACGACATGATCTTGCCGTCGTTGATGACGGAGCGGGTGCCGTACGGGTTGATGTACTGGTCGGCGGAGACCACCTGGCCGTTGGCGGTGGTCTGGCCGACCTGCTGGGTGCCGAACTGGTACGTCGAGGCGACCGCGGTGCCCGTGACACCGAGGGCGACGGCGATACCGGCCGTCACCATCATGGCCCGGCGGCCGACGCGGTGACCGAAGAGGTTGACGTGTCTTTTCTCGCTGATCCGGCGCTGGCGTGTTACCTGCACGGAACTGTTCCCTTCAGTGGGTGTCGAGCAGGTCGACGTTGCCGTCGAACTGCCACAGCGGATTCGGGGCGTCGCCGGTGGAAGTCCGCACGAGGAAGTAGCCGTTGACTTCCTTGGGACCGTCGCCGTCGGCCACGAACCGCCCGTCCGAGGTGATGTCGAGCTGGTAGACCGCCGTCCCCGTCACCGAGACGCTGGGGAGGTGCCAGCTCACTACGCAACGCCAGTCGTTCCCCGCGCCCTCCTGGGCGGCCTGGCCGTCGCTCTTGGTGCACGCCGCCGTGGCCCCCAGCTGTGTTTCGGTGACGGCGGGTCGATGGAGTTCCTGCGTCTGCAGGCGGTAGAGGTGCGCGAAGACCGTGGCGAGGGACTTCTGCACCTTGTCCTGTTCGATGCCGGAGCCCGTCGAGGGGGTGGCCACGGCGACCGCCCCGACGGTGACGGCGGTGAGCGCGGCCAGCGGCAGCACGCCCAGGGTGAGCGCGCGGCGCCCGGAACCGTCGTAGGCCGGGTTGGTGAAGTCCCGCCGTACGAACAGCAGATAGGCCAGGACGGTCGCGAGCACCGCCCAGGCCAGGCCGACCGCGACACCGATGAGGAGCGGGGCGAGCTGGGCCGGGTCGGTGAACAGGCCGTTCCAGGAGACGAAGGCCGAGCCGGGCAGGGCGAGGCGCACGGCGACGGGCAGCGGCAGCATCTGGGCGACCGACATCGTGAGCGCGACGACCGGGGGCAGCAGCAGGCCCATCGGGGAGCGGCCCAGCGCGACCGAGCCGAGCAGGCCGATCGCGGCCAGGGCGAGGGTCGGGGCGAGGGCGGCGAGCCAGGAGAGCAGGACCCGGACGGCCGCGTCCCCGGGGGACAGCAGATGGCCGTCGAGGCCGACCAGGGGCTGGTTGCCGACCGCGACGAGCCCGCCGACCGCGCTGGACACGGCCAGCCCGGCCACCAGCAGCAGGATGACGGTCAGGCTGGCCAGCGACTTCGCCACGAAGATCCGCGCGGGTGAGCGGACCGCCACCAGCAGATGGCGCCAGGTGCCGAGCCGGTCCTCGGAGGCGAACACGTCACCGGCGACCACCGACGTCAGCAGCGGCAGCGCCCAGGTGCCCGCGAAACCGAGCAGCACCAGCGGCCCGGCCCAGCCGGTCGCGTGCATCCAGCGCCCGAACAGCGTGTCCGCGGGGAGCGTGCTCTGCCGGCTCACGCCGGCGACGAACAGCGCCGGCGCGATCCAGCAGGCGAGCACCAGCAGCCGGATCCGCCACTGCGAGACCAGCTTGACCAGTTCGAAGCGGTAGCCGCGCGAGACCGGGACCCGGCGCGCGGCGGCGGGGGCACGCTCGGTGGCGGGAGCGGTGGTCGTGGTCATCGGCCGGCCTCCTGCTGCTCGGTGAGGGCGAGGAACGCGGCCTCCAGCGGCGATACGACGGGGGCGAGTTCACGGACCGCGACATCCGCCCGCACGACCTTCCCGACGAGTTCGTCGAGGGCGGGCACCAGCGCCCGTACGACGAGCACGTCGGCGTCCTGCCGTACCCCGCTGTCGTCGACCACCCGGATGCCGTCGGTCCCGGCCGCGAGCCGGCGCGCGGTCTCCGGGTCGGAGGTGCGCAGCCGGTAGTCGAGTTCGCGGTTCTCGGCGGCCAGCTTGGTCAGCGGGCCGGAGAAGACGACCCGGCCGGTGGCGAGGATGGTGACCTCGGAGCACAGGGCCTCCAGGTCGTCCATCCGGTGGCTGGAGAGCACCACACTGCTGCCCTCGGCGGCGAGCCGGGTGAGGACGCCGTGCACATGTCTCTTGCCGGCCGGGTCGAGGCCGTTGGACGGTTCGTCGAGCACGAGCAGCCGGGGCCGGGTCAGCAGCGCGGCGGCGAGCCCGAGCCGCTGCCGCATGCCGAGGGAGAAGCCGCGGGTCTTGTCGTCGGCGACATCGGTGAGCCCGACCTCGCCGAGCACGTCGTCGATGCCCGCCGTGCCTGTGTCGAGTCCGCGGAGCGCCGCCAGCGCGGCGAGATTCTGCCGGGCGGTGAGCGAGGGGTAGAGACCGGGCGCGTCCACGAACCCGGCGACACCGTCGGGTGCCGCGAGCGCCCGGTCGACCGGCGTCCCCAGGATCTCCAGGCGACCGCCGTCCGCGACGGCCAGCCCCAGCAGCAGGCCGAGCAGTGTCGTCTTGCCTGCGCCGTTCGGTCCGACCAGGCCGTGGATCTGACCCTGTGTCACGTCCAGGTCGACGCCGTCCAGCGCGACGACATCGCCGAAGCACTGGGTGATCCCGCGGGCCCGGACTGCGTGGAGTGTGTCCATGAGTCCCATGCGTCCCTTCTTCCGCAATCCGCAGGGACCTTATGGACGACACACAACCCGGCCACAGACGAACAACTGAACGCCCGCCGAACGGTTCGTCAAGGCAACGGCAAGTCCCCCGAGGGCGAGACGAATACCGGCCGAATCCGGGCACCGCCCCGACGGAGTGGTCGGAGACGCTCCGGCCCGTCCGCGGCTCAACCGGCGTGCAGCATCAGCCCGATCCCGACGACCAGGAGGCCGGCCGCCGCGATCCTGGGTGCGCCGAACTTCTCCTTGAAGAACACCGCGCCGATGGCGGCGCCGACGATGATCGACGACTCGCGCAGTGCGGCGATGGGGGCGAGTTCGGCGCGGGTCTGGGCCCACAGGACCAGTCCGTAGGCGACGACGGACAGAAGGGCGCCGAACAGGCCGAGGGCGGCGAAGGGGCGGGCGGCGGTGAGCAGTTCGCCGCGTCTGCGGTACAGGGCGTAGGCCGGGATGACCAGGCCCTGCAGGGCCATCAGCCAGGCGATGTAGCCGACGGAGGAGCCCGAGGCGCGGACCCCGAGGCCGTCCAGGAGGGTGTACACGGCGATCGTCACACCGGTGGCGAGGGCGGCCCCGATCGCCGGCCAGTCCGGGCGGCGGCCGCGCAGCCCCCACAGCGCGACTCCGGTGAGCCCGGCGCAGGACACGGCGATCCCGGCGGCGGCCGGGGCGTCGGGCACCTCGTGCGCGAACACCGCGGCGAACAGGGTGACCAGCAACGGCGCGGTGCCCCGCGCGATCGGATAGGCCTGCCCGAAGTCGCCGAGCCGGAAGGAGAGCATCAGCAGCGCGAAGTACGCGACATGGACGACCGCGGAGGCGATCAGGTACGGCCATGCCCCGGCCGCAGGCACGGCGGAGAACGGGATCAGCAGCAGCCCGATCAGCACGCCCCCGGCGGCGATCAGCGAGGAGCCGACGAGTTTGTCGGTGATCCGGTGCGCGATGGCGTTCCAGCCGGCGTGCGTGACCGCGGCCAGCAGGACGGCCGCGGTGACGGCAGGGGTCACGCGGAGGGCTCGCGCACGTCCACGACGGTGGCGCCGGCGTGCTTCACCAGGTCGGCGGGGGCGATCGGGAAGACGGCGTGGGGGTTGCCTGCGGCGGCCCACACCACGTCGTGGCGGAGCAGCTCCCGGTCGGCGAGCACGCGCGTGCGGGTGCGGTGCCCGAAGGGCGGCACGCCGCCGATGGCGTACCCGGTCGTCTCGCGTACGACGTCGGCCTTGGCCCTCGTCACCTTCTCGGCGCCGAGTTCCTTGCGGACCAGTTCCACGTCGACCCGGGAGGCGCCGTCCATCAGCACCAGCACCGGCACCCCGTCGGCCGCGAAGATCAGCGACTTGCAGATCTCGCTCAGCTCGCAGCCGACCGCGGCGGCGGCCTCGGCGGCGGTCCGGGTCGCGTCCGGGAAGCGCCGGACCTCGGAGGTCAGTCCCCCGAGCCCCAGCTCGTCCAGCGCGGCGGCGAATCGGGGATGGGCTCCGGAGCCCTCGGCATCGGCGTCAGTGGCGGCTGTCGTCGTCATACGGGGCACGCTAGCCAAGAGTCCCCGGCGACTGCGAGCGGATAACACGCCCCCGGGGACGCCTCTCGGGGACGAGGAAGCCGGTGAGGGCGCCCCGTCCCCACGGACCCTCACCGGCGGTCTGTCACGAGCGGTACGTCAGGCGCGTACCAGCTCCCGGTCCTCGTCCTCGTCGTCCTGCCCGGCCTTCCTGTCGGACAGGGTGCGCAGGCCCTCGCCCTCGACGTCGACGTTGGGCAGGGCGCGGTCCAGCCACTTCGGCAGCCACCAGGCGCGCTTGCCGAGCAGGGCGAGCACCGCCGGGACGATCGCCATGCGGACGATGAACGCGTCGAAGAAGACGGCGATGGCGAGGCCGAAGCCGATCATCTTGATCATGGACTCGCTGGAGGTGATGAAGCCGCCGAAGACGGACATCATGATGATCGCGGCGGCGCCCACCACCCGCGCGCTGTGCCGGAAGCCGGTCACCACGGCCTGGCCCGGGCTCTCGCCGTGGACGTACGCCTCCCGCATCCGGGTCACGAGGAACACCTCGTAGTCCATGGCGAGGCCGAAGACCACGCCCACCATGAAGATCGGCATCATCGACATGATCGGGCCGGTCTGCTCGACGCCGAGCAGGCCGCCGAGCCAGCCCCACTGGAAGACCGCGACGACGGCGCCGAGCGCGGCGAGCACGCTGAGCAGGAAGCCGAGGGCCGCCTTCAGCGGGACCAGGACGGAGCGGAAGACCGCGATCAGGAGGAGGAAGGCGAGGCCGACCACCAGCGCCAGGTACGGGATCAGCGCGTCGTTGAGCTTCTGCGAGAAGTCGATGTTCATCGCGGTGGTGCCGGTGACCAGGACGCGCGCGTCGGTGTCCGCCTTGACCGCGGTGCCCTCGTCGCGGATGGCGTGCACCAGGTCCTCGGTACGGACGGAGGACGGCTTGGACGACGGGACCACAGTGATCGTCGCGGTGTCGCCGGCCTGGTTGAACATCGCCGGGCTGACCGAGGCGACGTCCTTGAGGTCCTTGATCCCGTCGGTGACCGTGGTGGCCGCGGCCTTCGGGTCGGCGCTGTCCTTGGCGTCGACGACGATCATCAGCGGGCCGTTGAAGCCGGGACCGAACCCGTCCGAGAGCAGGTCGTAGGCGCGGCGCTGGGTGGTGGACGTGGGCTGCGAGCCGTCGTCGGGCAGGCCCAGCTCCAGCTGGGAGGCCGGCAGGGCGACCGCGCCGAGGCCCACCACGCCGAGCAGCAGGACGGCGGCCGGGCGGCGGACGACGAAGCTCGCCCAGCGCTCGCCCAGACCGGGCTTGGTGCGCTCCGCGGCCTGCTCGCGCCTGCCGCGCTTCGCGCCGGCCGCCTTGACCCTCTTGCCCGCGTAGCCGAGCAGTGCCGGGATCATGGTCAGCGCGATCAGGACGGAGACCACGACGGTGCCGGCCGCGGCGAGGCCCATCTTGGTGAGCATCGGGACGCCGACGACGGAGAGGCCGGCCAGCGCGATCACGACCGTGAGGCCCGCGAAGACCACCGCCGAGCCGGCGGTGCCCGCCGCGCGGCCGACCGCTTCCTCGCGGTCGCGGCCCTCGGCCAGTTCGCCGCGGTAGCGGGAGACGATGAACAGCGCGTAGTCGATGCCGACCGCCAGGCCGATCATCAGCGCCAGGGTGGACGTGGTGTCGCCGAGGTCGAGCGTCTTGGCGAGCGCGGTGATGGTGGAGACGCCGATGCCGACGCCGATGATCGCCGTCAGCAGCGGCAGCCCGGCCGCGACCAGCGAACCGAGGGTGATGACGAGGACGACGGCGGCGATGGCGAGGCCGACGACCTCGCCGGCCGCGCCCGGTTCGGCCCCGGCCTGCAGGGCGTCACCGCCGATCTCGACGGTCAGCCCGGCCTTCTGCACGTCGTGCCCGGCCGCCTCCAGCGCGTCGCGGGAGGAGTCCTTGAGCTCCATGCCGGAGACGTCGTAGCGCACCGAGGCGTAGGCGACCGTGCCGTCCTTGCTGACGGCGTGCGTCTTGTAGGGGTCGGTGACGGAGGTGACCTCGGAGCCGTCCGCCAGTTCCTTCACCGTGGCCTTGACGGTGGCCTTGTTGAGCTTGTCCGTCATCTTCTCGCCGGCCGGCGCCTTGAAGACGACCCGCGCGGTGGCGCCGTCGGAGCTGGAGCCGGGGAAGCGCTGGTCCAGCAGGTCGAAGGCCTTCTGCGCCTCCGTGCCGGGGATCGAGAAGGACGTGGAGCCGGCGGCGGGCGCACTGGCCGCGCCGACGCCCGCCAGGGTCAGCAGGGCCACCCATATGAGGGCGACGAAGTGCCGTCGCCGAAAGGCGAACCGGCCCAGTTTGTAGAGGAACGTGGCCACGAGGGCGTACTCCCGGTCAGGTCGTGGGGTGTTCAGGGCAGGGTTGACCGACCCGGTGGGTGGCAGGGTCGATCGGCCCGACGACGTGAGCGGAGACGTCAGGTGGGCTGGCTGCGGGGAAGGGTCAACGGGTGGCCGCGCCAAGGGCGGGGAGCACCACGGCGTCGATGTACTTCAGCAGGAAGGCCTGCGTGGGCGGCTGCTCGTCGATCAGCGAACGAGCGGCGAATCCACCGATCATCATGTGCATCACGAAGTCGATGGCCGGGTTGTCCGCACGGACCTCGCCCCGGTCGATCGCACGCTGCAGCACCTGGCGGAAATCGGCCATCTCGGGCTCGATCAGATGCTCCTTGAACGCCGCCAGGAGCTCCGGGCTGCCGTGGATCGCCATGGCGAGCCCTCGCATGAGCGCGGAGTTCTGCTCCATCTGGCAGTCGTCCGAGCGCAGGGTGAGGGCGTGCAGGTCGCCCTTGAGCGATCCGGTGTCGATGTTCGCGAAGCCGCCCGGCTTGTTGTGCCGCACCGCCCGGGCCACCAGCTCGGCCTTGCCGCCCCACTGGCGGTAGAGGGTGGCCTTGCTGGACTTGGTGCGGGCGGCGACGGCGTCCATGGTCAGGGCGTCGTAGCCGACCTCGCGGAGCAGGTCGAGCACGGCCTCGTACAGCTCGGCCTCACGCTCGGGCGTGATCCGACTGCGACGCGCCGTTGCGACCTCAGTCATGCCACTCACCCTTCACTGCTCCCTCGGCACCTTCATGCGTACACCTCGAAGATACCCTGCGATCTACAGAAACGAAACCGTTTCGTACGTGTGTTGTCTCACGTATGTGAAAGACATACCCGCTCCCACGAGTTGCTCGCCCCCCGCGACCGGAAAAGCATGGGGAGGTGAGCTATCTGCGCCTGCCGCATCTCAGCGGCGACCTGTTGTGCTTCGTGGCCGAGGACGACCTCTGGCTGACCTCGATCGACACCCCGGGCCGCGCCTGGCGGCTCACCGTCGACCGCACCAAGGTCGGCCACCCGCGCTTCTCGCCCGACGGCCGCCGGATCGCCTACACGAGCTGGCGCAGCCTGGTGCCCGAGATCCACCTGGCCGACGTGGACGGCGGACCCGGACGGCAGCTGACGTACTGGGGCAGCGCCGACACCCAGGTCTGCGGCTGGACCCCGGAGGGCGACATCCTGGCGGTCGCCTCGCACGGGCAGCCGTTCTCCTATTTCACCTGGGCCTACAAGGTCTCCCCCGACGGCGATCCCGGCCGCAAGCTGCCCTGGGGCCCGGTCTCCGACATCCAGGTCGCCGACATCGACGGCGAGCGCAGAACCCTGCTGCTCACCGGCACCCCGCCGCACGAACCGGCCGCCTGGAAGCGCTACCGGGGCGGCGCCATGGGCCGGCTGTGGCTGCACGGGCAGCGGCTGCTCGACGGCATCGGCGGCCATCTGCACTCCCCGATGTTCGTCGCCGGCCGGATCGCCTTCCTCTCCGACCACGAGGGCGTCGGCAACCTCTACTCCTGCGCCTACGACGGCTCCGACCTGCGCCGGCACACCGACCACGACGCCTTCTACGCCCGGCACGCCTCCAGCGACGGCTCGCGCGTGGTGTACCAGTGCGCGGGCGACCTGTGGCTCGTCGACGACCTCGGCCCGGACGCGGCGCCGCGCCGGCTGGACGTACGGCTGTCCGGGCCGCGCGCCGGGCGCCGCCCCTACCAGGTGCCGGCCGCCCAGCACGTCGACGGCGTCTCCGTGGACGAGACGGGACGGGCCAGCGCCGTCGTCGTCCGCGGCAGCCTGTACTGGCTCACCCACCGCGACGGCCCCGCCCGCACCATCGCCGACACCCCGGGCGTCCGGGTACGGCTCCCGGAGATGCTCGGCTCGACCGGCCAGATCGCCTACGTCACGGACGCCGGCGGCGAGGACGCGGTCGAGATCGCCCACCTGCCCCGGGCCAGCGGCGACCGCCCACCGCGCCGGCTGGCCTCCGGGAGACTGGGCCGGGTGCTGGAACTGGTCTCCGACCCACTGGGCGAACGGCTGGCGGTGGCCGCGCACGACGGACGGCTGCTGCTCATCGATGTGGCGGAGGAGGAGGTTGAGGCTGGGGACGTTGACGCCGAGGACGTTGAGGCGGTCAACGTTGACGACGCCGACGGAGTGGTCATCGAGTTGATCCAGTCGATCAACGGTCCGGTCCGTGATCTGGCCTTCTCACCGGACGGGTCATGGTTGACCTGGTCGCATCCGGGGATCGGCCGCACGCTGCGGCAGATCAAGATGGCCCGCATCAGCGACCGGCTCGTCATCGACGTCACCAACGGCCGCTTCGAGGACGAGAACCCGGTCTTCACCCGCGACGGCCGCTATCTCGCGTTCCTCTCCTGGCGCGGTTTCGACCCGGTGTACGACGTGCACACCGGCGACCTCTCCTTCCCGCTCGGCTGCCGCCCCTATCTGGTCCCGCTCTCCTCCGCCACCCTCTCCCCCTTCGCCCTCAACCCGGACGGGCGGCCGGCCGCCGGCGGTCTGGACCCCGTCGAGGACGAGGAGCCCGGCGAGGGCGGCGCGGTGACGGTCGAGGTGGAGGGCCTGGAGAACCGGGTGACCCCGTTCCCGGTCACCGCCTCCAAGTACTCGGCGCTGTACCCGGTCGCGGGCGGCGGCCTGGTCTGGCTGCGCTGGCCGATCTCGGGCGCGCTCGGCGAGACCTTCGCCAACCCGGCCGACACCAGCGGCCGCCCGACCCTCGAGTACTTCAACATCAGCAAGGCGAAGAAGTCCGAACTGGTCGACCACCTCGACTGGTTCACGGTCAGCGGCGACGGCAGCCGGCTGGTCGTGGTCGACGAGGGCGAGCTGCGGGCCGTCCCCTCGACCGAGTCCGGCGACGGCGACACGACCGTCTGGATCGACCTGCGCCGCATCCTGCACGAGGTCGACCCGCCCGCCGAGTGGCGCCAGGCGTACGCCGAGGCCGGCCGCCTCATCCGCGACTACTTCTGGGACCCGGGGATGTGCGGCATCGACTGGGACGGCGTCCTCGACCAGTACCGCCCGCTGGTCGAACGGGTCGCCTCCCCCGACGAGTTCGCCGACCTGCTGCGCGAGGTGCTCGGCGAACTCGGCACCTCCCACGCCTATGTCACCCCCGCCCGCCGCAACGAGGGCCCGCCGCACTACCAGCGCCTCCAGGGCCTGCTCGGCGCCAACCTCGTCCACCGGGACGGCGGCTGGACCGTGAAGCGCATCCTGCCGGGCGACTCCTCCGACTCCAAGGCACGCTCCCCGCTCGCGGGCACCGGCATCCGCGAGGGCGCGGTGCTCACGCACATCGACGGCAGGCCGGTCGACCCGGTCACCGGCCCGTACCCGCTGCTCGCGGGGGCGGGCGGTACGACCGTGGAGCTGACGTTCACCCCGGGCGAGGGCGAGTCAGGGCCGCCGCGCCGGGTCGCCGTCCTCCCCCTGATCGACGAACGGCCGCTGCGCTACCAGGACTGGGTGGCCAAACGCCGTGAGGTGGTACGGGAGATGAGCGGCGGCAAGTGCGGCTACCTGCACATCCCCGACATGGGCGGCTCGGGCTGGGCCCAGTTCAATCGCGACCTGCGCGGGGAGGTCTCCCGGCCGGCGCTCATCGTCGACGTGCGCGGCAACGCGGGCGGCCACATCAGCGAACTCGTCGTGGAGAAGCTCACCCGGACCATCCTCGGCTGGGACCTGACGAGGAACGCCCAGCCGGTGTCGTACGCCTCCAACGCCCCGCGCGGCCCGATCGTGGCACTCGCCGACGAGGCCACCTCCTCCGACGGCGACATGATCACGGCCGCGATCAAGCTGCTGAAGCTCGGTCCGGTCGTCGGGCAGCGCACCTGGGGCGGAGTGGTCGGCATGACCGGCCGCCACCGCCTGGGCGACGGCACGGTGATCACGGTGCCGATGAACGCGGCCTGGTTCGAGGACTACGGCTGGTCCGTCGAGAACCACGGCGTCGCCCCCGACCTGGAGGTCCTGCGCACCCCCCTGGACTGGGCGGAGGGCCGCCACGTCGAGATGGACGACGCGATCCAGCTGGCCCTGGACCTGCTGACCGACCACCCGGCGGCGATCCCCCCGGACTACGGCGAGGTCCCCGACGGGTCCCGCCCGAAGCTGCCGCCGCGGCCGACGGCTCCCTGACACCCCGGTGGAACCCGGCCACCGGCAGCATCGAGGAGACCCTCCCCGACGCGGGGACACCCATGGCTTTCAGCCCGGACGGCGCCACCCTCGCCGTCGGCCGGGTGGGCGGCGACGGCGGCTCGGTGTCCCTGCTGGACGTCGCCACCGGGTACTCACGCGTCGAATTCGTCGGCCACACCGGCGAAGTGCGGTCCCTGGCCTTCAGCCCCGACGGCCGCACGCTGGCCAGCAGGACAGCGGCGGCACGGTAAAGCTGTGGAACGTCGCCCTGCCCGGCTCCGCGCGCCGACCCGTATGCGGATGAGGAGGCAGCGTGGGGCGCCCTTCGAACGGAAGGGCGCCCCACGCGCGTTCAGGCCGAGCCGGGTGCGACGCTACGCGTCGTAGTCCTGGTCGAACCGGTCCTGCATCTCCTGCTCGGTGTCGTCCAGGTTCTGGCGACCGCGCTCAGGGGTCTGCCGGCCGCGCTCCTGCGCCTGCCGACCGGTCTGCTGACCCTGCTGGTGCGCCTGCTCGCCACGCTGCTGGGCCTGCTCGCCACGCTGCTGGGCCTGCTGGCCGCGCTGCTGCGCCTGCTGCTGGCCCTCCTGCATCTTCTGCTTGGCCTGACCCTGCGTCTTGCCGGCCTTGTCCTTCATACCCATGTGGGTTCACTCCCGTGGAGGGTGAGGGGATCGGCCCTCAGTGGGGCCTCGACCAGACTCACACGGGTCGACTACGCGCGCATTTCGATCAGTTACGGTGCGTAGCGCGCGTCTCCTCGTCAGCCGCCCCACCTGCGCCGACGAGCCCCGTGCGCATGCCCTGCAAGCGGGGCGCGAACCGCTTCATCTCACGCTGTCCGACCGTTCCGATGAGGGCCGGCAGATACCCCCGCACCCCCTGCATCCCGCGCAGCCACCCCTGCCCGTACACATGCGCCGAGCGCCGCTCGATCCCGGCCACGATCCGGTCCACGGCCGGACCCAGCGGATACGTCTTGTTCGCCGGCCAGGGCAGCCGCTGCCGCAACTCCCGCATCACGTCGTCCTGGTCGGCGCCGCGCACCATGTCGGTGTCCGTCCAGGACAGATATCCGACCCCGACGCGCACACCCTGGTGGCCGACCTCGGCGCGCAGGCTGTGCGCGTACGCCTCCACGCCCGCCTTGGACGCGCAGTACGCCGTCATCATCGGCGCAGGCGTGATCGCGGCCAGCGAGGCGATCTGCAGCAGATAGCCGCGGCTCTCCGTCAGCACCGGCAGAAACGCGCGGGCGGTCACCGCCGAGCCGATCAGGTTGACCTCGATCACCCGCCGCCAGGCCACCGGGTCGGAGTCGGCGAACGGACCGCCGTTCGCCACGCCCGCGTTGGCCACCACGATGTCGATCTTCCCGAACCGCTCCTTGACCTCCGCCGCCACCCGGCTCATCGCCTCCTGGTCGGTGACGTCGGCGTACCAGTGGGCGCTCTCGCTGTGCAGCTTGCCGGAGACCTCCTTGAGCGCCTCCTCCTCCAGACCGACCAGCGCGACCTTCGCCCCGCGCGCGGAGAGCTTGCGGGCCAGCAACTCGCCGACACCGCGCGCCGCTCCCGTGACGACGGCGACCTGCCCTTCGAGACCGACCCTGCTCATGCGCCCTCCTTGACCTGCTTGACCTGCTTGACCTGTGTCGCGGGCGCGTCGGCGCCGGCTTCGTCGGGGGTGACCGTCACATACGCGGTGACGAGTTCCCGGATCCTTCCGTTGACCGGCTCCGGCGCCTCGACCGGCGTCATGTGCCCCATGCCCGGCAGTTCGGTGAGACCGAGGGAGTGCGGCAGCGCGGCGGTCAGCGCGCGGGCGTGCAGCGGGGGCGTGAGCCGGTCGTCCGTGCCGGTGACGACCGCCGTGGGCACGCGCAACTCCCGGACCCCGGCGTCGAGATCGAGCTGGGCGAGAACCAGCCCCCAGGCCCGCCGTACGGCGCGCGGGCAGGCGTGCACGATCCGCGCGCACGCCTCCACCATCTGCGGGGCGGAACCGGCGCCCATGGTGGCGTACTTGAGGATGCGCCGCGCGAGGGGCGTGACCGGCCCGAGGGGGGCGCGCGAGGCCAGGACACGCGTCGTGAGCCAGGTGCGCCCGGCCCCGGCGCGTATCGGTACGACCCGCGCCTCCGCGACCAGCCGCGAACTGCCGGTGCTGCACAGCAGGACGGCGGCGGCGTGCTCACGGAAGCGGGCCCGGGTGGCGGCCGCCATGACCGTCATACCGCCCATGGAGTGCCCGACGATCACGGCCCGTTCCCCGGGCGCGAGCGTCTGCGCCAGCACCGCCTCCAGGTCGTCCGCCAGCGCACGCGTACTGCACGCGGGGCTCGCGGGACTGCGCCCGTGCCCCCTCTGGTCGTAGGCGATGACCCGGTGGTCGGCGGCCAGTTCCCGTATCTGCGCCGCCCAGAAGGCGGTCGAGCAGGTCCAGCCGTGGGCGAGGACGACGGGGGGCGCGTTCTCGGGACCGTGCACCTCGACGTGCAGCCGGGCGCCGTCGGCGGAGACCGCGGTGAGTTCGCGGGCGGGGGCGGGCGGGGCGTAAGGCCCGCTGGTCACATGGGTGAGCCGGCTCACGCGCCCACCTCCGCGTCGGACTTGGCGCCGTGCACGCTCTCGCTCAGGGGCGGGCGGATCACCTCGTACTCCGCGAGGTCCACGCGCTGCGTCGCACGCCGGAACTCCGTGGTCGTACCGGGCCAGATGGTGGTGTTGCGGCCGTTCGCGTCCAGGTACCAGCTGGTGCAGCCGCCGGTGTTCCAGACGGTGCGCTTCATGCGTTCCTGGACCTTGTGGTTCCAGCCGGCCACGGCGGCGGGGCGCGCGTCGAGGGCCGCCCGCCCGCCGAGGACGTCGAGCTGGCGCAGGTAGTCGGCCATGTAGTTCAGCTGGGACTCGATCACGAGGATCATGGAGGAGTTCCCGAGGCCGGTGTTGGGCCCGATGATCGTCATCCAGTTGGGGAACCCGGCGGCCGAGGCACCGCGCAGCGCCTCCATCCCGCCCTTCCAGCTCTCCGCCAGGGTCCGTCCGTCGGCGCCCACCACCCGCTCGGCGATCGGCATGTCGGTGACATGGAAGCCGGTGCCGAAGATGATCGCGTCGACCTCGGCGGTGCTGCCGTCGGCGGCCACCACGGTCGACCCGCGCACCTCGCTCAGCCCGCTCGCCACCACGTCCACGTTCCGCTGCGCCAGCGCCGGATAGTAGGTGCTGGAGAGCAGGATCCGCTTGCAGCCGATGCGGTAGTCCGGGGTGAGCTTGGCGCGCAGCGCGGGATCCTTGACGGCGCGGGCCATGTTGCGCTTGGCGATGCTCTCGACCAGGCCGAGTTCGTCGGGGCGCTTGGTGAACGCCTGGACCTGGAGCTCCCGGATGCCCCACAGCAGCCCGCGCCGGGCCTGGGTGGTGAAGGGCAGCGCCCGGTGCAGCCGGCGCTCGGCGGCGCTGATCGCGCGGTCCATGCGGGGCATCACCCACGGCGGCGTGCGCTGGAAGAGGGTGAGCTGTGCGACCTCGGGCTGGACGGCGGGCACGATCTGGATCGCGGAGGCGCCGGTGCCGATCATGGCGACCCGCTTGCCGCGCAGGTCGTAGTCGTGGTCCCAGCGGGCCGAGTGGAAGACCTTGCCGGGGAAGGAGTCCAGCCCCGGGATGTCGGGGGTCTTCGGGTCGGACAGCGGCCCGGTGGCGGAGACGACCACGTCGGCGCAGAGCGAGCCGGCCGCCGTCTCGATGTCCCAGCGCAGCTTCTCCGGGTCCCAGGTCATCCGCTTCACCTCGGCGTCGAAGCGGAGGTGGGGCCGCAGTCCGAACACGTCGGCGACATGTTCCAGGTAGGCGCGGATGTGCTCCTGCCCGGAGAAGGTGCGCGGCCAGTCGGGGTTGGGCGCGAAGGAGAAGGAGTACAGGTGCGACGGCACGTCGCAGGCGCACCCCGGGTAGTCGTTGTCCCGCCAGGCGCCGCCGACGCTGCCGGCCCGTTCCAGGACGACGAAGTCGGTGATCCCCTCCCGGCGCAACCGCACGGCCGCGCCCAGTCCGCCGAACCCGGACCCGATCACCGCCACCCGTACATGCTCGTGCTCGGCCATCCCGGAGCCTCCACACCTCGACCGTGATTACGCCAGTGAACACTGGCACAATGGGACTGTAGAGCAGCTCCGTACCGATGGGTAGGGGTCGGACGGGGGAAAGTTACCGGCGGTACAACATAGGCTGCGCACGTGGCAGACGACGGTGGACGAACGACCTCCGCGGCCGGCGACCGCCGCCTCCAGCAGGGCGGACCCCGCGAGTACCGCATGGAGGAACTGGCGAGACTGGCCGGCATCACCGTGCGCACCCTGCGCTTCTACCGCGAGCGCAAGCTGCTCGCGCCGCCCCGCCGCGAGGGCCGTATCGCCTGGTACGACGACCACCACCTGGCCCGGCTGCACACCATCTCGGCGCTCCTGGAGCGCGGCCACACCCTGAACGGCATCGCGGAACTGGCCGAGGCCCTCGACCACGGCCGGGACGTCGCCGACCTCCTGGGCGTCGAGCCGACGGAGGAGGAGCCGGTCCGGCTGACCCCCGGGGAACTCGCCGCCCGCTTCGAGGGCGAGGCCACCCCGGAGAACCTCGCCGCCGCACTGGACCTCGGCTACCTCGGCACCGACGGCGACGACATCGTCCACATCAGCCGGCGCCTGCTGGACGCCTCCGAGGCCCTGGTCCGCGAGGGCTTCCCGCTCGCCGAGGTGCTGGCCGCCGGCCGCAGCGTCCGCGAGCACGCCGACGCCCTCGCCGAACTCTTCGCCGAACTCGTCCTCCGCCACGGCCCCGAGGAGGACATGGCCCGCCTGCGCCCACTGGCCCGCAGCGTGGTGGAGGCGGAGGTGTCCCTGGCGCTTGACCGACGGCTGCGCAAGCGGCCGTAACGGTCTGAGGGCGGTGGGGATCAGAGGCCGGTGGGGATCAGAGGTCGTACACGACGGTGACGGGCGCATGGTCGGACCACCGCTCAGCATGCGTGGCCGCCCGCTCCACGAACGCCTTCACCGCCTTGTCCGCGAGCCCGCGCGTGGCCATCTGGTAGTCGATGCGCCATCCCGAGTCGTTGTCGAAGGCCCGCCCCCGGTACGACCACCAGGTGTACGGCCCCTCCGCCTCCGGGTGCAGGGCGCGTACGACGTCCACGTAGCCGCCGTCGGCCGGGTCCAGGACGCTGCCGAGCCACTCGCGTTCCTCCGGCAGGAAGCCGGAGTTCTTGGTGTTGCCGCGCCAGTTCTTCAGGTCGGCCTGCTGGTGGGCGATGTTCCAGTCGCCGCAGACGACGACCTCGCGCCCGTCGGCGGCGGCCCGCTCGCGGAGGTCCTTGAGGTGGGCGAGGAACTCACCCATGAAGCGGACCTTCTCGTCCTGCCGCTCGGTGCCGACCTCCCCGGAGGGGAGATAGAGGGAGACGACCGTCACACCGGGCAGGTCGGCCTCGACACAGCGGCCGCTCGTGTCGAACTCGTCCGAGCCGAAGCCGATGCGCACCCGGTCCGGCTCACGCCGGGTGTACAGGGAGACGCCCGCGCGCCCCTTGGCCGCCGCGGGGGCGTGCACGACATGCCAGCCGCCGGGCGCGCGCACCTCTTCCGGGAGCTGCTGCGGCTCCGCGCGCACCTCCTGCAGGCAGATCACGTCCGCCGAGGTCTGCGCGAGCCACTCCACGAAGCCCTTCTTCGCGGCGGCCCGCAGTCCGTTCACATTCACCGAGGTCACAGTCAGCACCCGGGCACGATACCGGCACACTGGACGGAGTCCCGATGCCCACCGCGTTCATCGCCCGCACGAATATACGATGCCTCACATGAATATACGTCGCGTTGCCTTCGACCACCCCGACGCCGTCAAGCTGAACGACGAGGTCCAGGCCGAGTACCAGCTGCGCTACGGCGACGGCGGCGACGCCACCGTTCTCGACACGGCCGACTTCGACCCGCCGAACGGCGTCTACCTGATCGCGTACGACGCGGCCGACCGCCCCGTGGCCACCGGCGGCTGGCGCAGCCAGGACGCGAACGGCGAGGGCAACGAGGACGGCGACGCCGAACTCAAGCGCATGTTCGTCGTCGAGGCGATGCGCGGCCGGGGCCTCGCCCGCCGGATGCTCACGGCCCTGGAGGACGACGCCCGCGCGGCCGGCCGGCTGCGGATGGTCCTGGAGACGGGCACCAAGCAGCCGGAGGCCATCGCCCTCTACACCTCCAGCGGCTACGCGCCGTGCACCAAGTTCGGCTACTACCGCGACTACGAGTCGAGCCGCTGCTACGCGAAGCCCCTGCGCGCGGATCTGTAGTCCGCGTCACCCCGGGCCGCCCCCGCGCGCCGGCCCGGATGAAGGGACGCACGGGCGTCAGGTGTGCACCGCGCACAGGAAGTCGTCCTCGCTGCCCACGTAGACGGTCCCCAGAGCGACATGTCCTCGCTGCCGATGTAGACGGTCCCGTCCGCCACCGCCGGCGACGACTCCTGAGCCTCTCCGGTCTCCCGCTTCCAGCGTTTCTTCCCGGTGGCGGCATCCACGGCCCACAGGTACCAGCCGTTGCTGCCGATGTACACGGTCCCGTCGGCGACGGCGGGCGTGGACCAGGTCGGGTCGCCGAGGCGCAGCTCCCAGCGCTTGCCACCATCGGCGGCGTCCAGCGCGATCAGGCGATGGTCACCACCGATGTAGACGGTGCCGTCGGCCACCACCGGGGAGGTGTGGGGGAGGAGTAGGTCCTGACGTCCCAGAGCGTGGTTCCCGTGGCGGCGTCCACCACCCACAGGGAGTCGCGGGGGTGGCAGACGTAGACCCGGCCGTCGGCCACGGCGGGGGTGGTGAAGTGCTCGTAGGTGCGCGGCCACCGCGGCCTGAGTCTGCGCCTCCAGCGCTTGCGGCCGGTGGCCGCGTCCACGGCCCAGAGGATTCCGTTCCCGCCGGCCGTGTACACCGTGCCGTCGGCCACCGCCGGCCGCGTGCCCTTCACGTAGTCGGCATCGAGACCGGTCATCGCGTCCCCCTCCCCACGCCCTGTGCGCCCTGTTCACCCTGGGCGCTCTGTTCGACGGGCGGCCGCCCGTCGAACAGTGACATGTCGCGTTTGCGCGGCGCAACGCGAAATGGCCTGGGCTTACGGCCTGTTGACTGCTCCAAGGGGCAGGTGGTGCCCCCTGTTCACCGCCCGGTGAGCGGGAGTGCGACGGCTCCGCGGTCGTGTCCGACGATCAGGTCCGGGCCCGCGGTGGCCAGGCAGGTGGGCGCCAGGTCCAGGGCGATGTGCTGCACCGTGCCGGTCTCCGGTTCCCATACCCGTAGGCGTCCGAGTCCGCTGCCGGTGGCCAGGACGCGGCGCCCGTCGGGCAGCGTGGTGGCGGCCATGACCGGGAGGCCGGCGGTGCCTGTCCCGGCGGGCAGGGCGTCTCCGGCCGGGTCTCCGGTCGCCGGGTCCCACAGCCTGACCACGCCCTGGTCGTCTCCGGTGGCCAGCAGCGTACGGCCCTGGGCGGGCACGGCCGCCACGGCCGCCACCCGGTGCGCGGCACCGGCGAGGGCGCGTCCGTTCACCTGCACGGCCGCGCCCCGCGACCAGGGGTCGTCGACGGCCGGATCCCACACGTGCACGCCGCCCCCGGTGTCCGCGGCGACGACCAGCGTATGGCCGGCGGAGATCGGGACGGCGGTGATCGACCGGATCGGGCTGCCGTAGGGGTTGAGGCGTCCGACGGCCTCCCCGGTGGCCGGATCCCACGACCGGACCGCGCCTCGGGAGGTGGCGGTGACGAGCAGGGTCCGGCCGTCGGGGACGGCCGCGGCACACATCCCGACCACCTCGCCGGACGTGTTGCCGACCGGATCCCGGACTGGCCGCCCGGTGGCGGGATCCCACAGGACGATCGTCCCCGTCTCGTCTCCGGTGGCCAGCAGGACGCGGCCGTCGGGCAGCGGCAGGGCCGTCATCGAGCGGACACGGTCGGGACGCCCCGGCAGCGGATCGTGGACGAGGCGGCCGTCGGCCGGATCCCACAGGCACACCGCGCCCCGGTCCCCGGCGCCGGCGACGAGTGCGGGCCGACCGGGACGAGCCACGACCGCCAGTGCGCCGACGCCTCCGGCGGAGACGGCGGCGGGGCCGGACACGGGATCGGGTGCAGGGCCGGCGAACACCGTCAGGTGGGCCCAGGGGGTGCCGTCGGCCGTGACCAGCGCCCTCCCGTCCCGCCGGAGCCGGGCCGGCACCGCACCCGTCGGGCCGGCCGCCGCCGGTATCGCCGTGGGAGCCGGACGGTCGGCGTCCGTCCGCTCCCCCGTCTCGTGGTCCCGAGGGTGCGCGCCGTCCGGGTTCTCCGCCAGACCGTCGGCGATCGTCCAGGTCCGTTCGCAGTCCCAGCAGCGGAAGTACCCGGTGAGCGGCATCAGTTCGCGGGCCCGTCGCCGCCCGGCCTCCTGCGGGGTGCCCTTGGCCGCGACCAGGCCGGCGACCAGGCAGAGGACGGCCTGTCCCGGCGTCGCGGGGTGCACTCCGGCCGCCGCGGTGTCACGCGCCACCCGCAGGAAGGGCTCCCATCCCTCCCCCAGCTCCGCCTCGCGCAACGCGGTGGCGGCCGCGCTCCACGGGTGCGCCCCCGAACGGGCCCGGGCGGGCTCGGGCGGCTGCGGAGGATCGAGGGGTGGACGCACGGGGTCCACGAAGAAGTCGGGGATCTCGGTGTCGCTCCCGCACTCGGGGCAGCACAGCGAGAGGTACCCGTCCTGGGGCCGGAGGGACCACAGCGCCGTGGCGATGGGGTGGCCGGCGAACGCGAGGCAGGCCAGCGCGAGGAAGGTGCAGTCCTCGGCCGCGGCACCGGCGGCCAGGAGGCTTCGTACGGCGGCCTGTTCGGCCAGCAGGAGCGCGGCGCCGAACCCGGCCGCCAGATCGCCCGGGACGGGGGGTCTGTCCTCCGCGGTCACGATGATCCCCAGGTCCACCCAGAAATCCACGGTCCGGTCCGGGGGCAGGGCCGCCGCCGCCTCGACGAGGTGCGGCAGGGCAGCGTAGGCCCCGTCGAAGACGGTTCCGTCGTCGACGAGGCCTCCGGCCAGGTGCTTCCAGGTCTGCGGCCACGCGTCGCCGCTCCCGGTGGCACCCCCCGGTGCCATGTCCTCCAGGAGTGCTTTCACCTCCTCGGCCGTCACACCGTCGAGGTCACGCCAACGCGGGCTGTGCAAGGGCAGTTTGGGGATCATGGTGCGGCTCGCAATCGGCGATGGTTCGGCGGGACGTCACAGACCATTACGGATCATCATCTGATCGACGACAACTGCCGTGGAACGGGGCACGATGCGTGCCAGGGCCGGCAGGGCGACCTCCCAGCCGTCGAGAACCACGACCTGCGCGGCGAGCCGGCGGGCGCGGGGCGGTTCGGACAGTTCGGCGAGTGCGGCCAGGGCGCGGGCTCGTACCGCGCGGTGGGCGATCGCGTGGGCGAGGGTCTCGGCCCGGTCCGGTTCGCCGCGCCGGGCCCGCTCCTGGACGACCGCCACCAGTGCCTCGTCCTGTGCCCAGCGGTCGTCGATCACGCGGGCCAGGGTCTCGGCCCGGTCCGGGGCGCCGCGCCGGGCCAGTTCCCGGACCACCTCGATCAGTGCCCTGGCCCGGGCCCGGTGGTCGGTGATCGTGCGGGCGAGGGTTTCGGCCGCGTCCGGGTCGCCGGAACGGGCCAGCTCCCGGACGATCTCCGCCTGCCGTCCCGCGCGCAGATCGGCGTCGATCCGGTCGGCGAGGGCCAGGGCCCGCCCCGCCTGTCCGCGCCGGGCCAGCAGGAGGGTCACGGCCCTCAGCAGGGTGTCGTGATCACGGCCGGCGCCGCTCTCGAGCAGCGCCTCGGCCCGGTCGGCCAGGGCCAGGGCCACGTCCTGGGCGGCGGTTTCCGCGACGGCGTCCAGCACGTCCGCCAGTTCCCCGGCTCCAAGGAAGGGTGCGGGTGGCAGCGGGCGGGGGGCGCCCTCGTCGAAGTCCCCCTCCGGGTCCCCGTCGTGGCCGGCGGCCGCCTCCAGGGCCCACCCGCACAGCGTGTCGCCGGCGTCGACGGGGGGCCCGGACGGGGGGCGCAGCAGAGCGTCGATCCTGTCCAGGTCTCCGTTCAGGGCCTCGTGGGCCAGAACCGCCGTCAGGGGCCGGGACCGGGACCATGCGGTCCTGTCGTGGGACCGGGTGAAGTCCTCCACACGGTCGGCGAGTGCGGCGGCCCGCATCCGGTCGCCGCCGGCGACGGCCACCTCCATGAGAAGGACGAGTACGTCTCCCGTCCCGTCGGAGACGAACGCGCGCGCCTCGTCGTCGGCGCGGGCGGCGAGCCGGAGGGCCTCGTGGGTGTCGCCGCCGTCCGCCACGGCCTGCGCCAGCACGGCCCAGGCCCGCGCCCGGTTGTGCGGGTAGCGAATCCTTTCTGCCAGCGCGGCCGCCAGGTCGCGCTCACCGGCGCGCGCCCACGCCGGTACGAGGGCGACCAGCGCCTCGTCCCGCAGTTGCCGCAGGGGGATCGACTCGGCGAGCGCCTGGGCGCCGTACGGGTCGCCCTCGCCGGCCGCGGTCCTCACCAGCGCCAGGAGTTCCTCGCCCCGTTCGCGTTCGTCGCTGATCGTGTACGCCAGCTCGGCCGCGCGCACGAGATGGCCGGTGCGGGCGAGGGTCCTCGGGAACCACCCCGTGGTGAGGCCGGGGCCGGGGTTGCTGCCCACCGACAGCCGGAGAAGGGCGAGCAGGCACGGCTCGAACCCCCTTCGCGCGATGTCCTTTCCCGCGCGGTTCTCCGGTGCGGGACCGCGCCGTCGCTCCCGTTCCCGGCCGAGGAACAGTTCGTGTCCCCATTGGGCCAACCCGTCCGGCATACCGCATCGCTCCTCGCCGACCCCACCAAAAGCCGCCGCTGCCCCACCCCGAACAGGGGACGGGCTCGAACAGGCCCCGGAAACGACGAAGATCCCGACCGATCATGAAGATCGGCGGGATCTCGTCAACCGCCCCCGAGCGAACTCGAGAACAGTTGTGCAGTGGACCTGAGGGGATTTGAACCCCTGGCCCCCTCGATGCGAACGAGGTGCGCTACCGGACTGCGCCACAGGCCCTTGCAACGAGTGAAACTCTAGCATCCCCGTCGGGGTGCTTGGAAATCCGTTCCCTGACTGGTCAGGACCCGGGTTCCGGCGGCGCCTCGCGCCGCCGTGGGGTCACTCGTTGGCCGCGCGCGGGCGCTCGCCTTCCTCGTACTGGTCGAACAGGGGCGTGCGGCCGCGCTCGCGCGCCCGGCGGGCGGAGGCTGCGCGGCGGGCGTCCGTCCGGCCGTCCGCCGGCCTGTCGTCGGCCTCGGCGGTCGCCTCTTCCTCGGCCTCCGGCGCCACCGGCTTCGCCTCCTGCTCCGGGGCGACGGAACTGGACCGCGCCGAACTCCACGCGTCGGGCGCCCCGAGGTCGACGTCGGAGGTGGCACGCGGGGCTACCGGTGCGGTCACGTACGTCGGCAGGGGCACCGGCACCGGGTCCCAGCTGTCGCCGTGGCCGGGCCGCCGCTGCCGCTCGCGCTGCTGGTCGACCCACTCGGCGTGGTCGGTCTGCTCGACGAGGGCGCGCCGGTCGGCGGCGAGCGCGGACAGGCCGGGGTCGGTGTCGGTCGCTGGTCCCTCGTCCGGTTCGTCGCTCACGGCGCCCGGGTCGAGGGGCGCGCGCCGCCTCGGCTGGCGCTCCCGCAACCGCTGCGCGGCGACCTCGGCCTGCCGCCGGTCCATCTGGTAGGCGAAGCGACGGCGCTCCTGCACCCGCAGATAGGCGATGTACCCGCTGAGCATGACGGCGGGGACGCCCGGCGCCCAGAGGAACGCGAGTCCCCCGACGGCGGCGACGATCGCGCCCATCGTGAAGGCGATGAAGAGCATCACGGTGGTACGCCGACGGCGCGCGAGCACCTTCGAGCGCCGGGCGCGCGCTGCGGATGCCTGCGCGGAGGCGGAGTTCGTGCGCCGCGCCGCCGGAACCTGCTTGCGCGCCGGTTCGGAGGCCGACTTGGGGGCGGGGCCGGAGGCCGGTTTGGAGGCGGATGCCGAGGCGGGCGCGCCGCCCGTCTGACGTGCCGGTGCGGACGGGGACTTGGCCGCCGGCGCGACCGTCTGGTCGCGCGCCGGTTCCTGACGTCCAGGCGCCTCTGGTTCCCGCTCCGCCCGGACGTCCGCCCGGACCTGACGGCGGGTCGGAGGCATGGCGAAGGCCCGGACGTCCACCGATTCGGTGACGACGTCCGGTCCGTCGGCGTCCTGCTCCCCCTCCGAGGCGGAGCGCGCCCTTAGGTCCCTGGCGTACCGGCGCTCCATCCCCGCCCGTCCGGACAGCAGCCGGATGGCGGTGCTGAAGCGTTCCGTCGGACGGGCCTCGTTCAGCTCGTCCTGCCTACGGAGCCACATCGGCACCAAGTAGGCGGCCCAGGCCCCGACAATGACTGCGTAGATGAGGCCGCTGCTGCTCACGCCTCACACGGTAGAGGGGTTTGCGTGGGGCCATCTGCCAATTGCGCCGGTGTGTCGCACGATCCGGCTGATATTTCGAGCTTTTTTTGTGACCGATGCGATCAGCAGGCCGCCGAACCCGGGAATTCAATGCCCCGAGACGGTCATCGAACGATCAATTTCGAACATGTATTCAATTTTCCCGGCACCGCGACGACTAGGCGGGATTCCCCGGGGTGTTCTGCGGATTCCGCGGGGAGCGGGCCCGCTGCCAGCGGGCGAGGAGCCCCTCGGGCACCTCCTCCGCGGTGAGGGCGTAGACGAGGTGGTCGCGCCAGGCGCCGTCGATGTGGAGATAACGCGGCCGCAGCCCCTCCTCGCGGAATCCGAGTTTCTCCACGACCCGGCGGCTGGGCCGGTTCTCGGGGCGAATGCAGACCTCGATGCGGTGCAGACCAACGGTGCGGAAACAGTGGTCCACCACGAGCGCCACGGCGGTCGGCATCACCCCGCGGCCGGCCACGCCCTGGTCCACCCAGTAGCCGACGTGCCCCGAGCACATCGACCCCCAGGTGATCCCGGCGACCGTCAACTGCCCCACCAGCCGCCCCTGGTACTCGATGACGAACGGCAGCATCCGGCCCGAGTTCGCCTCGGACCGCAGATGGCGAACCATCTGCCGGTAGGTCGGCCGGTGCGCGATCGGCCCGCTGGGCGTGGGCGGCGGGATGGTCGCCTCCCAGGGGCGCAGCCAGTCCCGGTTGCGCCGGTTGACCTCGCGCCAGGGCCGCTGGTCGCGCAGCCTTATGGGCCGGAGGACGACATCGCCGTCCGCCAGCACGACGGGCCAGGACGGGCTGTTCAGCTCGCACCCCCACTGCTCGGCCCGGGGTGGTCGCCGCCGCGGATCTGGTCGACGGCGTGCGCCAGCAGCGGTTCCAGGACGGCCAGGCCGTCCCGCACCCCGCCGGTGGACCCCGGAAGGTTGACGATCAGTGTCCGGCCCGCCACCCCGGCCAGGCCCCGGGAGAGCGCGGCGGTGGGCACCTTCTCCCGGCCGAACGCCCGGACGGCCTCGGCGATGCCCGGCACCTCGTAGTCGAGCACCGCACGGGTGGCCTCGGGGGTGCGGTCGGTGGGCGAGACGCCGGTGCCGCCGGTGGTGACGACGACGTCGTACCCGGCCTCGACACCCGCGCGCAGCGCGGCCGCCACGGGATCCCCGTCGGGGACGACCCGCGGCCCGTCCACGGTGAACCCGAAGCCTTCCAGGCCGGCCGCGATCAGCGGGCCGCCCCGGTCCTCGTAGACCCCGGCGGCGGCGCGGTTGGAGGCGGTCACGACCAGCGCGCGGTACGGCGCGCGCGGCGCACCACCGGCGGACGGCCCGGCGTTCACGCCCGGCTCCAGTCGCCCGACTTGCCGCCCGTCTTCTCCTCCACGCGTACGTCCGTGATGACCGCTCCCTTGTCGACCGCCTTGACCATGTCGATCACGGTGAGCGCGGCGACGGAGACCGCGGTGAGGGCCTCCATCTCGACGCCCGTGCGGTCCGTCGTCCTCACGGTGGCCGCGATCTCCACGGCGTCGTCCGCGACCGACAGATCCAGTTTCACACCCGAGACCGACAAGGGGTGGCACAGCGGGATCAGATCCGGGGTGCGTTTGGCGCCCATGATGCCCGCGATGCGCGCGGTGGCGAGCGCGTCGCCCTTGGGGACGCCCTCGCCGCGCAGCAGCTCGACCACGCGGGGCGAGACGAGGACGCGGCCGCTGGCGCGGGCGGTGCGCGCGGTCACGTCCTTGCCGGACACGTCGACCATACGGGCGGCGCCCGCCTCGTCGATGTGCGTCAGTCGGTCTGGTGCGGAGGGTCCGGGGGTCTCCCCCCGGAAGGGCTCAGTCATGCTGTGTGGCGCTCCCGGTCCGGGCCCGTCGCGGTGCGGCGCTGGGGCCTGCTGTGCGCGACACGGTACCCGCAAGCCGGCGCCCGCCACCGGGCAGGACCGCCGGTGGCCGGGTCCGCGTGCCCGCGTCAGCCGAGCAGGACGACCTCGACCTCGGTGCCGGGCTCGACGGACTCCACGTCCTCGGGTACGACGATCAGCGCGTCGGCGTGGGCCAGGGCCGCGATCAGGTGGGAGCCGGCACCGCCGACGGCGGTCACCTCGCCGTCGGCGTACGTCCCGCGCAGGAACTGCCGGCGCCCCTTCGGCGAGGTCAGCGCCTTGTCCGACCGGAGGGTCGCCCTGGTGCGGGGCCGGTGGACGTCCTGGAGGCCCATCAGGGTGCGGACGGCGGGGCGGACGAACAGCTCGAAGGAGACGTACGACGACACGGGGTTGCCGGGCAGGGCCAGCAGCGGGGTGTGGTCGGGGCCGACGGAGCCGAATCCCTGGGGCTTGCCGGGCTGCATGGCGAGCTTGCGGAACTCGACGCCGCCGCCCGCCTCGTCCTCGTCGCCGACGTGCGCCAGCGCCTCCTTGACGACGTCGTACGCCCCCACGCTCACCCCGCCGGTGGTGACCAGCAGGTCGGCGCGGACGAGCTGGTCCTCGATGGTGGAGCGGAGGGTGTCGGCGTCGTCGACGACGGCGCCCACCCGGTAGGCGATGGCGCCCGCGTCCCGGGCGGCGGCGGTGAGGGCGAAGCTGTTGGAGTCGTGGATCTGGCCGCTGCCCAGTTCCTCGCCGGGCTGGACGAGTTCGCTGCCGGTGGACAGGACGACCACCCGCGGGCGCGGGCGCACGCGTACCGTGCCGCGGCCGATCGCGGCGAGCAGCGCGATCTGCGGCGGGCCGAGGACGGTGCCGGCCTCCAGCGCGCGGTCGCCCGCCCGGACGTCGCTGCCCTTCGCGCGCACATGTGCGCGTGCCGCCACGGGCCGGTGCACGCGCACCTCCCCCTCGGCGCCGTCGGGCGCGAGGCTGCGCGCCCGCATCCCGTCCACCGGTCCCCCGCCGAGCCCGCCGTCGGTCCACTCGACCGGGACGACGGCCTCGGCGCCGGGCGGCAGCGGGGCGCCGGTCATGATCCGGGCGGCCTGACCCGGGCCGACCGGGGTGAGTTCCGCCGCGCCCGCCGCGACGTCCCCGACGACCTCCAGGGCGGCCGGGAACTCCTCGCTGGCGCCCGCCACGTCCGCGACCCGTACCGCGTACCCGTCCATGGAGCTGTTGTCGAACGGGGGCAGCGAGAGCGGCACCATGACGTCGTCGACCAGGACGCAGCCCTGGGCGTCGAGGAGTTGCAGCTCGATGGGCTCCAGGGGGCGGACGGTGGTGAGGATGTCCTCCAGGTGCTCGTCCACCGACCACAGGCGGTCCTGGCCGGCGGGGCGGGTCGCGGCGCTGCTCAACTCTGCTGCATCTCCTCGGCTACGTAACTGCGAAGCCAGGTCCGGAAGTCCGGGCCCAGGTCTTCACGTTCGCACGCGAGTCTGACAATGGCACGCAGGTAGTCGCCACGATCGCCGGTGTCATAGCGGCGGCCCCGGAAGACGACGCCGTGCACCGGGCCGCCGACCTTCTCGTCCTGGGCGAGCTGCTGGAGGGCGTCGGTGAGCTGGATCTCACCGCCGCGGCCCGGCTCGGTGCGCCGCAGTATGTCGAAGACGTGCGGGTCGAGGACGTAACGGCCGATGACCGCGTAGTTCGACGGGGCGTCCGCCGGGTCCGGCTTCTCGACCAGGCCGGTCACCTTGACGACATCGCCGTCGGCGGTGGCCTCCACGGCCGCGCAGCCGTAGAGGTGGATCTGCTCGGGGGCGACCTCCATGAGCGCGATCACGCTGCCGCCGTGCTGCTCCTGGACCTCGATCATGCGCTGCAGCAGCGGGTCGCGGGGGTCGATCAGGTCGTCGCCGAGCAGGACGGCGAAGGGCTCGTGGCCCACGTGCGGGGCCGCGCACAGCACGGCGTGGCCGAGGCCCTTGGGGTCGCCCTGGCGGACGTAGTGCATGGTGGCCAGGTCGCTGGACTCCTGGACCTTGGCGAGCCGGCCGGCGTCGCCCTTCTTCTGAAGCGCCGACTCCAGCTCGTAGTTGCGGTCGAAGTGGTCCTCCAGAGGACGCTTGTTGCGTCCGGTGATCATGAGGACGTCGTCGAGCCCCGCCGACGCGGCCTCCTCGACCACGTACTGGATCGCGGGCTTGTCGACGACCGGCAGCATCTCCTTGGGAGTGGCCTTGGTGGCCGGCAGGAACCGGGTGCCCAGACCTGCTGCGGGGATGACAGCCTTGCTGATCCTGGGGTGCGACTGAGTCATGTCCGCAACCTTATCCGGTGCCTTTGTGAAGAATCTGAGGCACCGGTTAATTGGCACTCATATGACCACATTGGAAAGGATGCGGGGACGACCAGTGCAGCACAGTGATCCCGGGGGCGAGACTGACAAGCGAACATTGCGGCGAGAATGCGCCGGGGTGAGAAACAGGTTGACGACGGATGTCGTCAGGGAGGCGGCCGACGCGCTGGCCGCGCACGCGCTGGAACTGCCCGAGGTGGCCCGGGCACACACGGTGGCGGCGTACGTCTCCGTCGGCAGCGAGCCCGGCACGCTCCCGCTGCTGGACGCCCTGCTCACGCGGGGGGTGCGCGTCCTGCTGCCCGCCCTCCTGCCCGACCACGACCTGGACTGGGGCGCGTACGCCGGGGAGGGTTCCCTCGCCCGCGTTCAACACGGCGGAAAAATGGCGCTGTTCGAACCCTGCGGCGAACGCTTGGGGCCGGACGCCGTGCTCGCCGCCGACGTCGTCCTGCTGCCGGGGCTCGCGGTGGACACGCGCGGGATGCGCCTGGGGCGCGGCGGAGGGTCGTACGACCGCGTGCTGGCCCGTCTGGAACGCGCGGGCGCGCACCCCGCGCTCGTGGTGCTGCTGTACGACACGGAGGTCGTCGGGCGCGTGCCCGCCGAGGCGCACGACCGGCCGGTCCAGGCGGTGGTGACGCCGTCGGGCGCCCGCCGGTTCGTGAGCCCCTGAGCCGCCCTCGTGCGAAACGGCCCTCCACGCGTGCGTGGAGGGCCGTTTCGGCGGTGTGTGCCTGTCCGCCTCAGGGCTTGAGGACGAGGGTGTCGCTGGTGCTGTCGTCGACCGCCTTGTCCGAGAACGACCAGGAGAGCAGCTCACCGTCGGCCCATTTGCCCGTCTGGTCCGTGTAGTGGGCGCTGAAGGCGTGGCCGGAGGCCCCTGTGAGGTTGATCCACTTGGACTTGTCGAGGTCGTCGAGGTTGACGACCATCCGCATGGAGGGGACCCAGACGACGCCGTAGCCGCCGGCCGCGTTCCAGCCGGTCGCGTTGACCGTGGCCTCGCCGCCGCTGAGCTTCCAGGGACCCCGGTTGAGGACGTACTGGATGATGCTCGGGCCGTCGGTGCCGAGGGTCTGGTTCTTCAGGAACAGGCGGTGCAGCCGGCCCCAGTTCCAGGTGTCGATGTCCTTGCCGAGCTTGGCGGTCAGCTCCCAGCGGGCGTCGACCATGGCGCGCCGGAACAGCTCGTTCATGTTGTCGGCCTTGTTGCGGTCACCCGCTCCGGCCGGCGTCTTCCACCAGTCGCTGTTCGGCTGGTCCATGAGGGTGCGGACCACCTCGAACCAGCGGTCGCCGCCGTCCGGCTGGGCCTGGTCGGCGTCACGCTCGCCGCACTCGCGCACCTTGGTGTCGTCGTCGACCGGGCCGGTGCTGTCGATCTTGTCGACCCACAGGCACTGGCCCTTGACCCGCAGCTCCTTGGGCAGCTTGTTGCCGAAGGCGAGCTTGAGGATGTTGCGCCAGACCGCGTTGAAGTAGGCGGCCGCCGCGGAGTCGGCGTCCTGGGTGTAGTCCCAGCCCTCCAGGAGCTTCTGCGCGTCCCGGACGTCCTTGTCGTCCAGGTTGATCTTCAGCAGCTTGGGCACCAGCAGCTTGGCGATCTCGCTGCTGTTGTCCGTCTGCATCTGGCGCATGTCGTCCGTGGAGATCTTGCCGCCGTCCTTGATCTTCGACTCGATCAGGTCGGTGATGCGCTGGCTGCGGGTGCCGTAGCCCCAGTCCGTGGTGAGCGTGTAGGGGTACTCGTCCTTGTCGATCACGGCCTGGTTGGCGGTGACGATGTAGCCGCGCTCCGGGTTGTACTCGTAGGGCAGCTCGTCCTGCTTGATGTACCCGGTCCACTTGTACTTGGGGTCCCAGCCCGGTGCCGGGATGGAGCCGTCGTCGGCCGAGGAGCGGGTGGGGATCTTGCCCGGCAGCGTGTAGCCGATGTTGTTCTTGGTGTCGGCGTAGATCAGGTTCTGCGAGGGCACGTCGAACTGGGCGGCCGCGGCGCGGAAGCTGTTCCAGTCGCTCGCCTTGTCGAGGGCGAAGACGGCGTCCATGGTGGTGCCCGCGTCCAGGGCGGTCCACTTCAGGGCGATGCCGTAGCCGTCGCCGCGGTCGGGTGCCGCGGTGTCGACGCTCGCCTTCTTTCCGACCTGGACGAGTTCGTCGTCTCGGTCGGACAGCAGGGGCATCCCGTCGGCGGTCTGCCGTACGACGATCTTCTTCGAGGTCCCGCCGGCGACCTTGATGGTCTCCTCGCGGGTCGTGAAGGGCTTGGTCCTGCCGTCGTACAGGTAGCCGTCGCCGGAGAGCTTCTCCAGGTAGAGGTCGGTGACGTCGACACCGGAGTTGGTCATGCCCCACG
The DNA here is from genome assembly GCF_042959465.1 of Streptomyces sp. NPDC007901. Classification (NCBI taxonomy): domain Bacteria; kingdom Bacillati; phylum Actinomycetota; class Actinomycetes; order Kitasatosporales; family Streptomycetaceae; genus Streptomyces; species Streptomyces sp. NPDC007901. Next base: position 218,211 of record NZ_JBIBKW010000014.1, read on the forward strand.
CGATGTCGCCGTTGTGGCCGATGACCACGCCGGGCATGCCGGCGAAGGTGTAACCGGTGACGTCGTACTGGCACTTGCTGGAGACCGTGGTGCAGTGCAGGCCCATCTGGTACCAGACGGAGGGCAGCGAGGCCGACAGGTGCGGGTCGTTGGCGAGCAGCGGCTTGCCGGTGATGGTGTACTTGCCCGCGACGACCCAGGAGTTGGAGCCGATGCCCTGGCCGTTCACGCCGACGGCCGTGGGGACGTCGTCCAGGACGTTGTAGAGGCCCGCCAGCTGGCTCGTGACCGCCGAACCGGTGGACGACGAGGTTGTCGAGCCGCTCGTGCCCGTGGAGGTCCCGGAGCCGCTTGTGGAGCCGCTCTGCTGGAACGTCTTGGTGAGCTTGTCGTACTGGCCCTCCTGGACGATCGCCTTGTTGCGGCTGTACGGGTAGTCCGGGTAGAGGTCCTTGATCTGCTGCGGGCCCAGGCGGCTGGTCATCAGGGCGCGGTCGATCTCGTCCTGCATGTTGCCGCGCAGGTCCCAGGCCATCGCCTTCAGCCAGGAGACCGAGTCGACGGGGGTCCACTGCTCGGGCTTGTAGTCGTTGGTGAACCCGAGGGCCGCGTATTCCAGGGAGATTTCCTTGCCGTCCTTGCCGGCGAGGTAGGCGTTGACCCCCTTGGAGTAGGCCTGGAGGTACTTCTTCGTGGAGTCCGACAGCTTGGTGTCGTACTCCTCCTTGGCGACCCGGTCCCAGCCCAGCGTGCGCAGGAACTCGTCGTTCTTCACCTGGCCCTTGCCGAACATCTCCGACAGGCGCCCCGAGGTCATGTGCCGGCGCACGTCCATCTCGTAGAACCGGTCCTGCGCCTGGACGTAGCCCTGCGCCATGAACAGGTCCGCGTCGGTCGAGGCGTAGATCTGCGGGATCCCGTAGCCGTCCCGCTTCACGGTCACGGGTCCGGAGAGGCCCTTGAGCGTGATCGAACCCTTGGTCTGCGGGAAGGACGCGCGGACCGTGCTGATCGACCAGTAGGCCCCGAAGGCGATACCGCCGATGACGGCCAGGACCAGCACCAACACGACGAGTCGGGCTTTGCGCCCCTTTTTCCTGCCGGACTTGCCAGGCTTGTCACCCGATGTGGCGGTGGTGTTGGGGGGCATCGCTGTCCTTGCTGTCCTAACGCGAGCGGCAGGCGGGCTTGTGCATTTGACTGAGCGCTGGAGCAACCATAGGCGCAGGGCCCCACGGCACTTGACCCGGAGTGGGGAACCCGCAAGCACGGGCGTTCGATCTTGCCGCGCGAAGCGTCAAGAAAACGTCAAGAGTTAGGTAAGGTAACGAAGTACTTGGGTGCGGTGTACCGCAGCCTCGGGTCTGTGCACGTGAGCTTCCGCGCCGCCCGCGCGTGAGCCAAGGAAGGGAACCGCCGCTGACCGTCCACCACCTCAACCAGCTCCTGCTCGTCTGCTCCGTGGTCCTGCTCGTCGCCGTCGCGGCCGTCCGGGTCTCCTCCCGCAGCGGGCTCCCCAGCCTGCTCGTATACCTGGGGATCGGCGTCCTCATGGGCCAGGACGGCATCGGCGACATCCACTTCGACAACGCCGAACTGACCCAGCTCATCGGGTACGCGGCCCTGGTCGTGATCCTGGCCGAGGGCGGTCTCGGCACGAAGTGGAAGGAGGTCGAACCCGTCCTGGCGTCCGCCTCCGTGCTGGCCCTGGTCGGGGTCGGGGTGAGCGTCGGCGTCACCGCCGCGGGCGCGCACTACCTGGTGGGGCTGGAATGGCGGCAGGCGCTCGTCATCGGGGCGGTGGTGTCCTCGACGGACGCGGCGGCGGTGTTCTCGGTGCTCCGGCGCATCCCGCTGCCCGCGCGGGTGACGGGCACCCTGGAGGCGGAGTCCGGCTTCAACGACGCCCCGGTGGTCATCCTGGTCGTCGCCTTCTCCACCGCGGGCCCGGTCCAGCACTGGTACATCCTGATCGGCGAGATAGCCCTGGAGCTGGGCATCGGCATGACCATGGGCCTCGCGGTCGGCTGGCTCGGCTCCTGGGGCCTCAGGCACGTCGCCCTGCCCGCCTCCGGCCTCTACCCGATCGCCGTGATGGCCATCGCGGTCACCGCGTACGCCGCCGGCGCGCTGGCGCACGGCAGCGGCTTCCTCGCCGTCTACCTCGCCTCCATGGTGCTCGGCAACGCCAAGCTGCCGCACTGGCCCGCCACCCGCGGCTTCGCCGAGGGGCTCGGCTGGATCGCCCAGATCGGCATGTTCGTCCTGCTCGGCCTGCTGGTCACCCCGCACGAGCTCGGCGACGACATCGTGCCCGCCCTGGTCATCGGCCTTGTGCTCACCATGGTGGCCCGTCCGCTGAGCGTGATCCTGAGCCTCGCGCCGTTCCGGGTGCCCTGGTCGGAGCAGACCCTGATGTCCTGGGCCGGGCTGCGCGGTGCCGTGCCCATCATCCTGGCGACGATCCCCATGGTGAACGGCGTCGACTCCACCCACCGGATCTTCAACATCGTCTTCGTCCTGGTCGTCGTCTACACGCTCGTCCAGGGGCCGACGCTGCCCTGGCTGGCCCGCAAGCTGCGGCTCGGCGAGGGCCCGGAGGCGGCCGACCTCGGCATCGAGTCCGCGCCCCTGGAGCGGCTGCGCGGGCATCTGCTGTCCGTCTCGATCCCCGAGGGCTCGCTGATGCACGGCGTCGAGGTCAACGAGCTGCGGCTGCCCGCCGGGGCCGCCGTCACCCTGGTCGTCCGCGAAGGAAAATCGTTTGTTCCGCTGCCCACGACGGCGCTGCGGCGCGGGGACGAACTCCTCGTCGTCGCCACCGACCCGGTGCGGGACGCGGCGGAGCGCCGGCTGCGCGCGGTCGGCCACGGCGGCAAGCTCGCCGGCTGGCTGGGCACGAACGGGACGACGGGCGTGCGTTAAGGGCATGTTTCGGGCGGTTCACACCCCCGCCAATCCCAGGTGAACACCCCTGAAGGTGCCCGTTTTCACAGGTGTACGCGACCTTCGGCCCTGTACGATGAAAGCACCCTGATCGAACCAACTCTGCCTGACGCAGAGCTGGCGCGACCGTATGGCGGCCGGATCACTCCTCGTAGTGGGCGCCGGTATCTACCGCAGTTCCGCGCAAGAGGACAGCTCTCGGCGCCCCCGCACGGGCGCGCTACCAGGCGGCAGAAAGGCACGGGCCGTGGCATCCACGGTCACCACCGAGCCGTCGAAGGACGACCCGGCGGCCCCGTCCCGCCCGGGCTACGGACAGCTGCTGCGCACCCGCGGCGCCTGGACGTTCCTGCTCCCCGGCTTCGCGGCGCGCCAGCCGTTCGCGATGCTCACCATCTCCATCGTGCTGCTCGTCCAGCACACGACCGGTTCGTACGGCGCCGCGGGTGCCGCCGCGGCCGTCACCGGCGTCTCCATGGCGCTCTTCGCGCCCTACAGCGGCCGCCTGGCCGACCGCCACGGGCAGCGCGCGGTGCTGATCCCCGGCGCCCTCGTCCACACCCTGTCCGGTCTCGGCCTGACGGCGCTCGCGCTGGCGCACGCGCCCCTGTGGGCGCTGTTCGTCGCGGCCGTGCCGACCGGCGCCTCGGTGCCGCAGGTCGGCCCCATGGTGCGGGCCCGCTGGGGCGTGAAGCTCCAGGACTCGCCCCTGATGCCCACCGCGGCCGCCTTCGAGTCCGTCACCGACGAGCTCACCTTCGTCTTCGGCCCGCTGCTCGCGACCGCCCTGTGCACCGCCGTGACACCGGCCGCCGGCCTGGTCACCGAGGCCGCGCTGACCCTCTTCGGCGGCCTGCTGTTCGCCGCTCAGCGGGGCACCCAGCCGACGGTGACCGACGCCGGCCACGCGCGCGTGCGGCACGCCTCCGCGCTCCGCGTCCCCGGCGTGCGCGTCCTGATCGCCGTCTTCCTGGGCATCGGGTCCGTCTTCGGCGGCATGCAGGTCTCCCTCGCGGCGTTCACCGAGTCGATCGGCGAGCCCGGCCTGAACGGCGTCCTGTACGGCACCTTCGCCGCGGGGAACATGCTCTCGGGCATCGTCTGCGGCGCGATCGCCTGGAAGGCCGCCCCGCACCGCCGCCTGGTCGCCGGCTACGCGACGCTCGCGCTGACCGCGTCGGCGCTGTGGACGTCCCACTCCGTGCTCGTTCTCGCGGGCCTCGGCCTGCTGGTCGGCATGTGCATCGCGCCCGCGCTGATCACCGGCTACACGCTGGTCGAGGGCCTGGTCCCGGCCGGTTCCCGCACGGAGGCCTTCACCTGGCTGACCGGCGCCGTCGCGCTCGGCCAGGCGGCCGCCGTCACGGTCGCCGGACAGCTGGAGGACCGCCTGTGGGGCGGCGCCGGGTTCCTGGTGCCGATGGCCGGCACCCTGCTCGCCCTGGCGACCCTGCTGGCACTCCGATCCCGGCTCGTCACCCGGCCCCGGAACCGTACGGTCGCACGTGGCGTCGGTCACCGAGTGCCGGTGACGGTGGACTGATCCTCAGGAATACGTCACTATGGACCGTCGTTAGCACTCATCGAGTGAGAGTGCCAGGAGGAAGACAGTGCCGACCTACCAGTACCAGTGCACCGAGTGCGGCGAGGGCCTCGAGGCGGTGCAGAAGTTCACCGACGACGCCCTGACCGAGTGCCCCAACTGCGGTGGCCGCCTGAAGAAGGTGTTCTCCGCCGTAGGCATTGTCTTCAAGGGCTCGGGGTTCTACCGCAACGACAGCCGCGGCTCCTCGTCGAGCAGCAGCCCCGCGTCGAAGTCGTCGGGCTCCGGCTCGTCGAGCACGTCGTCCGAGTCGAAGTCGTCCGACACTAAGTCGTCGACCTCGTCCTCGTCGACGTCCTCTTCTTCGTCCTCGTCGGGCTCCACCAGCAGCTCCGCCGCCTGAGGCCCCTCCCCTCGGATCCCCTCGGACCCCGCCGTCAGGTGACGGCGGGGTCCGAAGCGTTCCCCGGCCACCGCTCCTGGCCGCCGGGGCGGCCAGCTAGTGTGCGGGGCATGGTGAACGCAGAGATCGGCGTAATCGGCGGCTCCGGCTTCTACTCGTTCCTCGACGACGTGACCGAGGTCCAGGTCGACACCCCCTACGGGCCGCCCAGCGACTCCCTCTTCTTCGGCGAGATCGCCGGCCGCCGGGTCGCCTTCCTCCCCCGCCACGGACGCGGCCACCATCTGCCGCCGCACCGCATCAACTACCGGGCCAACCTCTGGGCGCTGCGCTCCGTCGGCGTGCGCCAGGTGCTCGGCCCGTGCGCGGTGGGCGGTCTGCGCCCCGAGTACGGGCCGGGCACGCTGCTCGTGCCGGACCAGCTGGTGGACCGTACGAAGTCCCGGGCGCAGTCCTACTTCGACGGACTGCCGCTGCCCGACGGCACCGTGCCGAACGTGGTGCACGTGTCGCTGGCCGACCCCTACTGCCCCACCGGCCGGGCCGCCGCGCTGAAGGCGGCCCGCGGCCGGGACTGGGCGCCGGTGGACGGGGGCACGCTGGTCGTGATCGAGGGGCCGCGCTTCTCGACCCGCGCCGAATCCCTGTGGCACCAGGCGCAGGGCTGGTCCGTGGTGGGTATGACCGGCCACCCCGAGGCGGCGCTCGCCCGGGAACTGGAGCTCTGCTACGCGTCGTTGACCCTGGTCACGGACCTGGACGCGGGCGCCGAGACCGGCGAGGGCGTCTCGCACGACGAGGTGCTGCGGGTGTTCGCGGCCAACGTGGACCGGCTGCGGGGCGTGCTCTTCGACGCGGTGGCGGCCCTGCCGGAGAACACCGCCCGGGACTGCCTGTGCGCGAGCGCGCTCGGCGGCATGGATCCGGGGTTCGCCCTGCCGTAGCGCACCCTCCTCCTCTCGCCCCCTCGTCCGGGTGGCGGAGTTGTCCACAACCCGTGGGTAACCCACCGGCTCCGGCGGATTCCGGCGCGCGGCCCCATCGTGGCTCCGCAAGCCGATTCCTCGTCGCAGGTGGTGGTCCACGTGTCCGTTCCCCCGTCCCCCTCCCTCGCCTCTCTCGCCTCCCTCTCCTCCCTCTCCTCGCGCTCCTCCGTCCCCTCCCCCGCCGTCCCGCCGCCGCTTCGTGTCCCACGCCCGCTGGGCACGGACGCCCCCGCCACCTGCGAGGTCCCGCACTTCGAGCCGGTGCGGGTGCGCGGCGGGCGGTATCTGCCGGGGCGGCTGCTGCGGCACCGCGGGCGGGCCCTCGCGGCCGGTCTGGCAGTCACGGCGGCGGCACTGGTCGCGGCGGTCCCCCGGGCCGCCACGGATCCCGCGCACGCCGCCGAGCGGCCCCGGGGCCATCCGGTCACCCAGCCGCCCCTACGACGGCACGCCCCGCCCGTGGACATGGTGACGGCACCGGTGCGGATCGCGGACGCGGCCACCGTGCTGCTGCTGCGCCCCGGCGACCGGGTGGACGTCATCGCGGCCGGGGATCCGGCGCGGGGCGGGGAGGCCCGGGTGATCGCGCGCGGGGTCCGGGTCACGAAGCTGCCCCGGCCGGCGGACGGAGCCGCCGAGAGCGGGGCGCTGGTCGTGCTCTCGGTCCCGCGGGCCACGGCCGCGCGGCTGGTCGGTGCGAGCGCCACGGCGCGGCTGGCGGTGACGCTGTGCTGAACAACCTGGGGAGATTTCTCGGCCGAATGCTGTCAAGTCGCCCTTTCAAGCTACCGGGTTGGGCGCAATGGCCGCAGGGTGACGTAGGTTGCGGAGCGTTTTGTTCCACACCCTGTGCACACAAGGAGAGTCCCCGAGGTGAGCGAGAAGAAGGAACCGAGCGTCTGGGAGGGTTTCAAGGCCTTCCTGATGCGCGGCAACGTCGTCGATCTGGCGGTCGCGGTGGTCATCGGCGCCGCCTTCACGAACATCGTCAACTCGGTGGTGAAGGGGCTCATCAACCCGCTGGTCGGGGCGATCGGCACGCAGAACCTCGACAGCTACAGCACGTGCATCAAGGAGCCGTGCACGCTGAACGCGGACGGCACCGTGAAGAGCGGTGTCCAGATCATGTGGGGCTCGGTCCTGGGGGCCACGCTCTCCTTCGTGATCACCGCGGCGGTCGTGTACTTCCTGATGGTCCTGCCGATGGCGAAGTACCTGGCCCGGGTGGAGGCCCGCAGGAAGGCGAAGGAGGGCACGCACGAGGTCATCGAGGTGTCCGAGCTGGAGGTGCTGAAGGAGATCCGCGACGCCCTGGTCGCGCAGCGCGGCAACGGCCACAACCAGCGCTAGCGGCGGCGCGGGCGGCTCAGAGGTGGTGGGGCGGCTTCTCGTCGAGGAATCGCCTGAGGTCGGCCGCCGGGTCGGCCGCGGAGTCGCCCGACGGGCGGTCGCCCCAGCCGCGGTCCGTGTCGTCCGACGACTGCCGGTCCAGCGGGTCGTCGAAGATCAGCGCGGCCTTCGGGTCGCGCGGCTCGGGCTCGGGGGCGGTACTCATGCCTCAAGGGTACGGTCCGTACGGTTCCGGCCCGGCCGAGCCGCCCTCCCAGGCCCCACCGCCCCCACCGCCCCCGCAGGCAGCCCCGCCGCCCGGCAGCCTGCCGGGCGCTCCCGGGCAAGATATCGCCGCGGTTTTCTGCTGTGCTGGGGGGCATGACGTCGAGTTCCGCTCCGGCGCCCGCTCCCCAGGGCGCGCCCCAGCCCCACCGGCCGCTGCGCCGGCTCACCGCGCGTGGCCGGAAGGAGGCCCACCGCGTCTCCTCGCCGCTCGAGCTCTTCTTCGACCTGTGTTTCGTGGTGGCGATCGCACAGGCGGGCTCGGAGCTGGTGCACGCCGTGGCGGCCGGCCACGCGGGCGAGGGCGTCCTGAACTACGCGATGATCTTCTTCGCCATCTGGTGGGCCTGGATGAACTTCACCTGGTTCGCCTCGGCGTACGACAACGACGACGTGCTCTACCGGGTCGTCACCCTGGTCCAGATCGCCGGCGTGCTGGTGCTGGCGGCCGGGGTCTCGCGAGCCTTCGCCGACCACGACTACGCCCTGGTCCTGATCGGCTACGTGATCATGCGGATGGCGCTCGCCTCGCAGTGGCTGAGAGCCGCGCGCGGGGCCGAGGGCGCGGAGCGGACCATGGCGCTCCGGTACGTCGGCGGCGTACTGCTGTGCCAGGTCGGCTGGGTCGGACTGGTGGTGCTGCCGGAGCACGCGCGCCCCTGGGTGTTCCTGGTGATGGCGATCGCCGAGCTGTCCGTGCCGCTGTACGCGGAGAAGGACTGCAGCACCTCCTGGCACCCGCACCACATCGCCGAGCGCTTCGGGCTCTTCACCATCATCGTGCTCGGCGAGACGATCGCGGCGGCGACGGTCGCCGTGAGGTCGGCCGCGGCCGAGCACGACGCGCTGGGCGAGCTGCTGCCGATCGCGGCGGGCGGCCTGCTGATCGTCTTCTCCGCCTGGTGGATCTACTTCGTGGTGCCGATCCACGGCCATCTGCGCTCCAACAGGGAGTCGTTCCTGTGGGGTTACGGCCACTATCTGATCTTCGCGTCGGCGGCCTCGATCGGCGCGGGTCTGGAGGTGGCCGTCGAGGAGACGGTCGGCAAGGCGCACATCTCGACGCAGGCCGCCTCGTTGGCCGTGACCCTGCCGACGGCGCTGTACCTGCTGACCGTGTGGGCGCTGCACTCACGGCACTTCAAGGTCGGCCTCGCCCAGCAGCTGGTGCTGCCGGTCACCGCGGTGCTGGTGCTCTGCTGCACCTTCCTGGGCGACTGGGCGGTGCCGGCGGCGGGCATCGTCTCCGCGCTGGCAGTGGCGACCGGGACGACCCTGACGGCGCGCACGGCCGCCCGCGAGCGCCCGGCGAACGCCACCGCGGCCGCCTCCTGACCGGTCGGGAACCGCGTCCGAACCCCGCGGGCTGGGCCAGACTGGCCGCCATGACGGTTGACGCATTGACGGACGTGGCCGGGCTGCGCGTGGGACACGCCACCCGCAGCGGCGAGGGCTGGCTCACCGGTACGACGGTGGTCCTGCCCCCCGAGGAGGGCGCGGTCGCCGCCGTGGACGTGCGCGGCGGCGGCCCCGGCACCAAGGAGACCGACGCGCTGGATCCGCGCAACGTGGTGCAGCGGGCGCACGCGATCGTGCTCACCGGCGGGAGTGCCTACGGGCTCGACGCGGCGTCCGGCGTGATGGCCTGGCTGGAGGAACAGGGGCGCGGGGTGCGGGTCGGGGCCGGCCCGACGCATGTCGTGCCCGTGGTGCCGGCCGCCTGCGTCTTCGACCTGGCCCGGGGCGGGGACTTCCGGGCCCGGCCGGACGCGGCGCTGGGGCGGGCGGCGGTGGAGGCGGCTGCGGCGAGCGCGCCCGGGGCGCGGGTGCGGGAAGGATGCGTGGGCGCCGGTACGGGTGCGGTGGCCGGCGGGCTGAAGGGCGGGATCGGCAGCGCGAGCGTCGTACTGGACTCCGGGATCACGGTGGGCGCGCTGGTGGTCGCCAACCCGGCCGGGGCGGTGCTGCAGCCCGAGACCGGCGCGCTGTACGGGGAGTTGTTCCAGGGGCGAGCGGATTTCCCGGAGCCGCGGGTGCACGAGAGCGCGCGCCGGCGGCTCGCGGAGGCCGCCGCCAAGAACGCGCCGCCGTTGCTCAACACCACGCTCGCGGTGGTCGCCACCGACGCCCAGCTCTCCAAGGCACAGGCGCAGAAGCTCGCCGGTACGGCGCACGACGGCATCGCGCGCGCCATCCGGCCGGTGCACCTGCTCAACGACGGGGACACGGTGTTCGCGCTGGCCACCGGCGCACAGCCGCTGGGCGAGCACCCGCTCGCGCTCAACGAGATCCTCGCGGCCGGCGCGGACCTGGTGACGCGCGCGATCGTGCGCGCCGTGCGGGCCGCCGAGTCGGTGGACGGACCGGGCGGAGTGTGGCCCTCGTACGAGGAGCTGTACGGGGAGTCGCGGGGGGAGTCGCACAAGAAGCAATGACCGCGGCGGGGCGCGCCCGGAACCTTGCGCGTTCCTGTCGATTGTCCCGGTTCTGTCACGTGATGGCGTTCGCGGCCGTTCGGGGGAACCCCGCCCCGCACCGGCGCCCTCTATCTCCACGACTTGTAGCGGATCACGCACATCACAAGGAACTGGAGCAGCCCGTGACAACGCCGGACATTGCAGCGCGGCGCGTACTGGGGGCCTGTGCCGCCCTGATGGTCGGCGCCCTCACCCTCACCGCCTGCGGTGGCAACGCCGACGCCAAGACCAACGACAGCAAGGGCGGCGGGCAGGACAGCGCCGCCAAGACGTCCACGGCGAAGATCGTGATCTCGGCGAAGGACGGCTCGACCGGCGCGTCCATCAACACGACCGGCGTGCAGGTCAGCGACGGCAAGCTGACCGACGTGAAGATGACCGTGTCGGGGTCGGGGCAGGCCGTGGAGGGCACCATCTCGGCGGACGGCAGCGTCTGGAAGCCGAAGGAGCAGCTGGAGCGCGGCACGAAGTACGAGATATCGGCGACCGCCAAGGACTCCAAGGGGCTCACGGCGGCGGCCAACTCCATCTTCACCACGGTCAATTCGGCGAACAGCTACATCGGCACGTACACCCCGGACAACGGGACGACGGTCGGCGTGGGGATGCCGGTGTCGTTCAACTTCGACAAGGTCATCACCGACAAGAAGGCCGTGCAGTCGCACATCACGGTCACCTCCAGCAGCGGCCAGCAGGTCGTGGGGCACTGGTTCGGGGCGCAGCGCCTGGACTTCCGGCCGCAGGACTACTGGAAGGCCGGCTCCAAGGTCACGATGAAGATCGACCTGGACGGGGTCGAGGGCGCGAACGGCGTCTACGGGGTGCAGAAGAAGACGGTGTCGTTCACCGTCGGCCGTTCGCAGGTCTCCACGGTGGACGCGAACACGCAGACCATGACCGTGGTGCGGGACGGCAAGGTCCTCAAGTCGGTGCCGGTGTCCACGGGCAGCCCGGAACACACGACGTACAACGGGCAGATGGTGATCTCCGAGAAGTTCACCCAGACCCGGATGAACAGCCAGACGGTGGGCCTCGGCGGGGAGTACGACATCCCGGACGTGCCGCACGCGATGCGCCTGACGACGTCGGGGACGTTCATCCACGGCAACTACTGGTACAACAAGTCCAACCCGCCGTTCGGGCGCGAGGGCACCAGCCACGGCTGCGTGGGGCTCGCGGACGTGCAGGGCGCCCAGGGCGACACCACGGCCAAGTGGTTCTACGACAACTCCCTCATCGGGGACGTCGTGATCGTGAAGAACTCCCCCGACAAGACCGTGCAGCCGGACAACGGCCTCAACGGATGGAATCTGTCGTGGAGCGACTGGACCGCCGGAAGCGCCGTGTGACCGGCCGCTTTTGACGGATCGTCGGACCGCGCGGGAACTTTTCGCGCGGCCCGCGCGTTTTCCCGGCGTACGTTTTCTCGGTTCCCGGACATGATGTCCGACCGAGGGGCTACGGTATGCACCCACAAGGTGACATGCAGCAACGCCGGGAGAAACCTTGAGCGTTCCGTACGAGACGGCAGCGTACGAACCAGCCGAGTCGCCCGAGTCTCCGGAGGAGCACCTCGCGCGACTCCTCGGTCGTGCCCTGAACTCCTTCGAGCTGCCGGACGAGGCCATAAGGCAGCTGGACTGCGCGCTGGCGCAGGACAGTTCGCTGCACTCCGCGCACCACAGCGCGGGGCTGCACCGGGAGACGTACCGGCACACCTGGCTGCTGGCCGACGGCTCGGCGGTCACGCTGTGGGAGCTCGTGCACAACACCGCGCCGGGCAGCGACCCGCAGCACGAGGTGTACGTCGACGAGGAGGAGCTGCGGGCGGCGACCGCCCGGCTGCCGCTGCCGCCGGACGCCCCGGACTTCGAGCTGCCGGTGCTGACGACCCTGGCGCCGGTCCCCGAGCCCCGGCATGTGTACGTGCCGGACGACTCCGCGGACCACGCGCGCAGGCTGCTGCGCCGCGCGGAGAACGCCGACCGGCCGGACGCGGAGACGGCCCAGGTGCTGACGTCGGCGTTCGCGCACCAGATCACCCAGGCGTTCGGACGCCCGGGGCGGGCGGGACGGGCGGGGCGTGCGGGTCTGAGCTTCTCGCTCTACGAGCACGCGTTCCTGCTGCGGGACGGCCGGGAGCTGTCCCTGTGGGAAGTCGAGCACACGGCGACCCCGGACGGCCGCCACCGGTGCGAGGTGTACCCGACGGAGGACGCGGCCAGGGACGCGATGGAGCGGCGGGTCTAGCGGACCGGAAGGGTCCGGAGAGGTCCGGGGGCCTCAGCGGCCGCCGAGCCGGCGTACCAGGCCGGCGAAGGCGTCCTGTTCGGCCGGGGTCAGTTCCACGGACTCGCGGGGCGGACCGGCCTGCTCCTGGTGCGGGAGGACGGGGAGTACCCGGCCCGCGTGCCAGGCGAGGGCCGCGCGGCGGTTGCGGCGCAGCAGACGCGTCACGACGACCGCCCAGGCGATGGTCGCCAGGGTGAGCGCGGCCATGCCGATCAGCTGGAGGGTTGAGTCGTGCGCAGGCATACGCCCCAGTACACACCACGGTCCGGGACTTTTGTCCCGGACCGTGACGTATCTCGCAGGTGCTGTGAACAACTCACAGCGAACTAAGGGGACAAGACGGTGCGGTGTCAGGCCGCGACCGGCTGCTTGGCCTCCTTCGCGGCGGCGGCCGTCCCGGCCGCGGAGCCGCCCGCCGAGGACTGCCCGACCGGCTTGCGCAGGCCCTTCAGGACGACGACCAGGGCCGTGGTGACGCAGACACCGGCGGCGATGGCGATCAGGTAGAGGAACGGGTTGCCGATCAGCGGGACCACGAAGATGCCGCCGTGCGGGGCGCGCAGGGTGGCGCCGAAGGCCATCGACAGGGCGCCGGTGACCGCGCCGCCGACCATCGAGGACGGGATGACGCGCAGCGGGTCGGCCGCGGCGAACGGGATGGCGCCCTCGGAGATGAAGGAGGCGCCCAGGACCCAGGCGGCCTTGCCGTTCTCGCGCTCGGTCTGGGTGAAGAGCTTGCCGCGCACGGTGGTGGCCAGGGCCATCGCCAGCGGCGGGACCATGCCGGCCGCCATGACGGCCGCCATGATCTTCATCGCGGAGTCACTGGGGTTGGAGACCGCGATACCGGCGGTGGCGAAGGTGTACGCGACCTTGTTGACCGGGCCGCCGAGGTCGAAGCACATCATCAGGCCGAGCAGGGCGCCGAGCAGGATGGCGTTGGAGCCGGAGAGGCCGTTCAGCCAGTCGGTCATGCCCTTCTGGGCGGAGGCGATGGGCTTGCCGACCACGACGAACATCAGGAACCCGACGATCGCCGAGGAGATCAGCGGGATCACCACCACCGGCATGATGCCGCGCAGCGCCGCCGGGATGTTGATCCGCTGGATTCCCATCACCACGCCACCGGCCAGCAGACCGGCGACCAGGCCGCCGAGGAAGCCCGCGTTGATGGTGGAGGCGATCATGCCGCCCACGAAACCGGGGACCAGACCGGGCCGGTCCGCCATGCCGTAGGCGATGTAGCCCGCGAGGACCGGGACCAGGAAGCCGAAGGAGACGACACCGATCTGGAAGAGCAGGGCGGCCCAGCTGTCGCCCTGGGTCCACACGAAGTGGTCCATCACCGACGGTGCCTTGTTGACCTTGTAGCCGCCGATCGCGAAGCCGAGGGCGATCAGCAGACCGCCGGCCGCGACGAACGGGACCATGTAGCTGACGCCGGACATCAGCCACTTGCGCAGCTTGGTGCCGTAGCCCTCGCCGGGGTCACCGGCGCGTTCGACCGGCGTGGACGGCGCGGAACCGGACGTCACCTCGCCACGGGCCGCCCGCTCCCGCACCTCGCCGATCAGCTCGGCGGGGCGGTTGATGCCCGCCTTCACGCCGACGTCGACGGTGGGCTTGCCGGCGAAGCGGTCCTTCTCGCGAACGGGGACGTCGTGCGCGAAGATCACGCCGTCCGCCGCCGCGATGACCTCGGGGTCGAGCCGGGTGAAGCCGGCCGAGCCCTGCGTCTCGACGACGAGCTCGACACCCGCCTCGCGGCCCGCGTTCTCCAGGGACTCGGCCGCCATGTAGGTGTGGGCGATACCGGTCGGGCAGGAGGTGACGGCGACGATACGGAAGGGGCGCCCGGCCGCTTCCGAGCCCGTGCCCGCGCCCGAACCCGTGCCCGACGCCGCGCCCGCGCTGGAGCTGGCCGCTGCGGTGCCGGCGGAGGCCGCCGCCGGCGCCGCAGCGGTGTTCTGGGAGGCGCTCGCGGAGCCCGCGGCGGACTCCGCGCCCTTCGCCGGCGCCTCGTCGCCGCGGATCAGCGCCGCCGCCGTCTCCGCGTCGCCCGCCGACCGCAGCGCGTCCGTGAACTCGCTGTTCATCAGCTGACGGGCCAGGGCGGAGAGGATCGTGAGGTGGGCGTCGTCGGCGCCGGCCGGGGCCGCGATCAGGAAGATCAGGTCGGCGGGGCCGTCCGGGGCGCCGAAGTCGATGCCGGCGGCGCTGCGCCCGAAGGCCAGCGTCGGCTCGGTGACATGGGCGCTGCGGCAGTGCGGGATGCCGATGCCGCCGTCGAGGCCGGTCGGCATCTGCGCCTCGCGGGCGGCCACGTCGGCGAGGAAGCCCTCCAGGTCGGTCACCCGGCCCAGGCTCACCATGCGCTCGGCGAGGGCGCGCGCCGCCGCTTCCTTCGTATCGGCGGACAGGTCGAGATCGACCAGGTCCGCGGTGATCATGTCGCTCATCGCGGGCTCCTATGCACGCGTATCGCCCGGGGTGTGGGGTGGGCGGGGGTGGGGACGGGGGTGCCGTGGGGGGCGGGGTGGGAGACGGGGCCGGGGAAGCCCCGCCTCCCGGGGACGGCGGGGCGGCTCAGGGTGCCCCGACGGCCCGTCGGCGCGGCGAGTAACGAGGGACCTCGCCGCTCCTGGGCCGGTTGTCGGCGGGCGGCGCCGGGGAGGAGCGCGGCCGCGCGGGTCGTCGTATCCACGGTCTGGACGTTCATGACACCGGCTCCGTCAGTTCGCGGTCGACGGGGACGCGGTCGGTGACGGTGACCGACGCCGGGTCCAGGTCGGCGGGGGTGGGCATCACGCTGCCGGGCAGCTGGACGGCGGCGGCGCCGTGGGCGACGGCCGAGGCGAGGGCCCGGGGGCCGCTGCCGCCGGCGATCAGGAAACCGGCGAGGGAGGAGTCGCCGGCGCCGACGTTGCTGCGGACGGTGTCCACCCGGGCGCTCGCGAACCAGGCGCCCGCGTCCTCCACCAGGAGCTGGCCGTCGGCGCCCAGGCTGGCGAGGACGGCGCGTGCGCCCATGCCCCGCAACTCCTCGGCCGCCTTCAGCGCATCGCCCACCGTCGCCAGGGGGCGCCCGACGGCCTCGGCGAGCTCCTCGGCGTTCGGCTTCACCACGTCGGGCTGCTCGCGCAGCGCCTCGAGCAGCGCGCGCCCCGAGGTGTCCAGCGCGATCCGCGCGCCCCCGGCGTGCGCCCGGGCGACGACATCGGCGTACCAGGAGGGTGCGAGCCCGCGCGGCAGGCTGCCGCAGCAGGCGATCCAGTCGGCGTCGCGGGACTGCTCGCGGACGGTGTCCAGCAGTAGCTCCTGCTCCTCCGCGGACAGTTCGGGACCGGGCGCATTGATCTTGGTGAGCACCCCGTCGGACTCGGCGAGCGCGATGTTGGAGCGGGTGGCTCCGGCGACCGGGACCGGCGCGACCTCGATGCCCTGCGCGTCCAGCAGGTCGGCGACCAGCGCGCCCGGCGCACCACCCAGGGGCAGCACGGCGACCGTGCGCCGCCCGGCGGCCGCGACGGCACGGGAGACGTTCACGCCCTTGCCACCGGGGTCCATGCGTTCGCCGGTGGCCCGGATGACCTCGCCGCGCTCCAGGGCGGGCACCTCGTAGGTGCGGTCGAGGGAGGGGTTGGGGGTGACGGTGAGGATCATGCCCGTACCGTTCGTGGCGCTCGTGGTGCTCATGCTCGTACTACTTCCGTGCCGCCGCGCTCGATGGCGGTGGCGTCCTCGGGGCTCAGTCCGCTGTCGGTGATCAGCAGGTCCACGTCGCCCATGTCGCCGAAGCGGGCGAAGTGCTCCTGGCCGTGCTTGGCGGAGTCGGCGAGCAGGACCACCCGGCGGGCCGCGGCGACGGCCGCCCGCTTGACCGCGGCCTCGGCGAGGTCGGGGGTGGTGAGGCCCTGCTCGGCGGAGAAGCCGTTGGCGGCGACGAAAAGGACGTCGGCGCGGATCTCGCTGTACGCGCGGAGCGCCCAGGCGTCCACGGCGGCGCGCGTACGGTGCCGTACGCGCCCCCCGACCAGGTGGAGCTGGATGCCCGGGTGGTCGGCGAGGCGGGCCGCGATGGGGAGGCTGTGGGTGACGACGGTGAGCTCCGCGTCCAGCGGGATGGCCGCGGCGAGCCGGGCGACCGTCGAACCGGCGTCGAGGATCAAGGTGCCCTCGGTCGGCAGCTCCGGGACGGCGGCCTTGGCGATGCGGTCCTTCTCGTCGGCCGAGGTGGACTCGCGCTCGGCGAGGTCCGGCTCGAAGTCGAGGCGTCCGGCCGGGATGGCGCCGCCGTGCACCCGGCGGACGAGGCCGGCGCGGTCGAGGGCCTTCAGGTCGCGGCGGATCGTCTCCTGCGTGACCTGGAACTCCTCGGCGAGCGACACGACGTCCACCCGGCCGCCGTCACGGGCGAGCCGGAGAATCTCCTGCTGCCGCTCCGGTGCGTACATGCCCCTGCGCCTCCGCTCCACGATACGTCCGACTGCTGTCCGGTCCATGTCCGACTGCGTCTGACTTATGCCCGAACTTGTGGTTTCGCAGGGAGGCTACGCCCGGATTTCCAGAAAGTAAACAGGTTCGGGCCTCAATCGGACATGATCGGACTTCCGAACCCATAACGAGGGGCCCGGCACCTTCCGGTACCGGGCCCCTCGCCGCTGGTCAGACCGTCAGTGGACGAGTTCGCCCGCCGACTCCGCCGTCGGGAGCGGCTCATCGGTGTCGCCGCCTTCCAGATGCTGTGCCGGGCGCTTGGGCAGGGCGGACATCAGCAGGAAGATCACGGCCATGACGACGGCCACCCAGACCAGCGCGTGCCGGAAGGCGTGGGCGAAGGCCGGGCCGACCTCGGCCGGGGTGAGCCGGTCGCCGATGACCCCGAAGAAGACGACGGAGACCAGGCCGAGGCCGAGCGCGTTGCCCATCTGCTGGACGGTGTTGATCAGCCCGGACGCGGAACCGGCGTGCTCGCGCGGCACCTCCGACAGCACCACGTCGGTCAGCGGGGCGACGATCAGGCCCATGCCCGCGCCCATCACGACCAGCGGCAGGGCCATCTGCCAGGACGCGATGGCGAGGCCGTAGCGGTCGGACTCCCAGATGTAGAGCAGCACACCGAGGCCCATCAGCAGGGCCCCCGCCTGGAGCACCTTGCGTCCGAAGCGCGGCATCAGCTTCTGCACGGACATGCCGGCCGCGACGGACACCGCGATGGAGAACGGCACCCCGGTCAGGCCCGCGTGCAGCGGGGTCCAGCCGAGGCCGATCTGCATGTACAGCGTCCAGACCAGGAAGAACACACCGAGCGCGACACCGAAGACGGTCTGCACGGCGATGCCCGCGGCGAAGCTCTTCACGGTGAAGAGGGACGTTTCGATGAGGGGCGAACCGTCGCGGGCGGCCTTCCGGCGCTCGTAGGCGACCAGCACGCCGAAGACGACGAGCGCGCCGGCCATCGACGCGTACCCCCACAGCGGCCAGCCCAGCTCGCGGCCACGGGTCAGCGGGTAGAGCAGCATCAGCAGTCCGAGGGTCACCAGGGCCACGCCGACCAGGTCCAGTTTCAGCGCCCGCGGGGCCTTGGATTCGCTGATGTAACGGCGGCCGAGGAGGAGGGCCGCGATACCGACCGGAAGGTTGATCAGGAAGATCGGGCGCCATTCGAGGCCGAAGAGGTTCCACTCGGTGAGAAGGGCGCCGAGCAGCGGGCCGGAAACCGCACCCAGGCCGACGATCCCGCCGAACAGGCCGAAGACCTTGCCGCGTTCGTGGGCCGGGAAGGTCGCGTGCACGATCGAGAGGACCTGCGGGACCATCATCGCGGCCATGCCGCCCTGCATGATCCGGGAGGCGACCAGCATCTCCGGGTTCGCGGCGAAGCCGCACAGCGCCGAGGCGAGGGTGAAGCCGGCGACCCCGACCAGGAACAGCCGCTTGCGGCCGTGAATGTCGCCGAGACGGCCGCCGGTGATCAGGCCGGCCGCGAAGGCGAGGGCGTAGCCGGCGGTTATCCACTGGATCTGGCTGAAGGTGGCGCCGGCGTCCCGCTGGATGGAGGGGATGGCGATGTTGACGATCGTGACGTCGACCAGGTCCATGAAGGCCGCGGTCATGACGATGGCCAGGGCCAGCCATCGGGTTCGGTCGGGTGGGGATGCGGGGAGCGGCGTGGACAGTTCCCCGCGCCCCTTCAGGGCGCTCATCTCGCTGGAGGTCATGGGGTCAACCTAAGGACGCATTAGGCCAGATATTGTCCTAGTGGTACGGCATCCTCGGACGCATGACGACAGACACTCCGGCTCGGCTGCTTCAGCTTCTGTCTCTTCTCCAGACGCCCCGCGAATGGCCCGGGGGTGAACTCGCCGACCGGCTCCAGGTGTCCCGGCGTACTGTGCGGCGCGATATCGACCGGCTGCGGGAGCTGGGGTATCCCGTGGAGGCCAGCAAGGGCTCCGACGGGGGGTACCGGCTGGTCGCCGGGAAGGCGATGCCGCCGCTGCTGCTCGACGACGAGGAGGCGGTGGCCATCGCGGTCGGGCTGCGGGCCGGCGCCGGGCACGCCGTGGCGGGCGTGGACGAGGCGTCCGTACGGGCGCTGGCCAAGCTGGAACAGGTGCTGCCGGCCCGGCTGCGGCACCGGGTGAGCACGCTCCAGGCCGCGACCACTCCGCTGACATCGGGAGACGGTGCGAGCATCGCGCCCGAGACGCTGACCGTGATGGCCTCGGCGGTGGCGGGGCGGGAGAAGTTGCGGTTCGTCTATCGCGCGGCGGACGGAAGCGAGACACGGCGGCAGGCGGAGCCGTACCGGCTGGTCTCGACCGGGCGGCGGTGGTACCTCGTGGCGTACGACCTCGACCGCGACGACTGGCGGACGTTCCGGGTCGACCGGGTGAGCGAGCCGTTCGCGACCGGAGCGCGGTTCGCGCCGCGGGAGTTGCCGACGGGGAGTGCGGCGGAGTACCTGCGGCGGTCGATCCAACGGCAGCAGGAGACGTACGAGTTCGCCGTCGCGTTCGCCGGGACGGCGGCGGAGGTGGGGGCCCGGCTGCCGAAGTGGCTGGGCACGCCGGTGGACGAGGGAGGAGAGGGAGGCGAGGGGGACGAGGCAGGCACCGGGTGGTGTGTGGTGCGGGGGTCCACCGGGGATCCGATGGAGTGGCTGGCGGTGCGACTGGTGATGGTGGGGTGTGAGTTCGCGGTGCGGGAGCCTGCGGAACTCATGGAGTGCGTACGGGAGTTGGGCGGCCGGTTGAGCCGGGCGGGTGGGCGCGGCTGAGCAGCCGTACGGGCTACGCTCCCGCCCCCTCCCCCGCTCCCCAGGCGAACCCGCGCAGCGCCCCCAGGTTGCGCAGCGCCAGCGCAGCCGGGCCCTGCGCCCCGGACGCGGGGGACGTGCCCGCCGCCCAGGACTCCACCGCCACCCGGACCGCCGCGCTGGCCACCGCCGAGGTGAAGCGGAGGTGCGGGTGCGGGGCAACGTTGTCGGCGGGGGTGGCCGTGCGCTCCGCCAGGATCGACGTCAGGAGGTCCTCCGAGGAACGGCACACCTCGGCCCACACCTTGCGCAGGGCCGGGCTGGTGTCGGCCAGGTGGATCAGGGTGCGGACCCATTCCCAGGAGGCCGCGGAGACGCCCTCGCCGGGGGTCAGGGTGTGGTGCACCGCGTGTTCCAGGGCCTCGGGGACGGAGAGGGCCGCCGGGGCCGACCGCACCGCCTCCGCCCAGCGGCGGGCGCCCGCCGCGTAGAGCGGGGCGACCGCTTCCTCCTTCGTGGCGAAGTAGCGGTAGAACGTGCGGGGGGCGATGCCCGCGGCCTGGGCGATGTCCTCGGCGCGGGTGGCCCGCAGGCCCCGCCGTACGAAGAGGCCCGCGGCCGCCCTGGCGATCTCCATCCGGGTCTCCGCCTTGCGCCGCTCCGTCAGGGAGGCGGCGGGGGAATCCTGCCGGGAGGTGTCGCCGCTGGTGCTGGGGGTGCTCACCTCGGCAGGCTATGCCGCTGTGGCAGAATCTGCCATCCGGTGGTTCACCCCGTGGTTCAGGTACGGGGTGGGCCACCATTTCCGCAGGTGCGGCCTGTGCGGAGTGGAGCCGGGCCCCGGCACCCGGGGGGATGGGCGCCGAAGCCCGGCTCGGGGAAAGTCCCGGCGCCGGGGGGATGGTGCGTCGGGACGTGGCTCTCTGAGGGGCCGTCGGAGAAGGTCGAAGGTCTTGCCGAGGTGTCGGCAGCCGCAGCCGGGTTTCTCAACTCCCCGGCCCTGAATGGTTGTTCCCTACACCCAGAGCCTTGAAGCGGCGGTACCGCGCCATGTTTGCGCCGTCTTTCGCCACCCGGCGCACGCGTCGGAGATGAGCGGGGCCTCGCGCGCCCCCAAACACGCGAGCCCCGCATCCGACCCCACGCACCTCACCTCTTACGCGGCCGGCTCGAACCCGGTGGAGCGGGCCAGCTTCTTCAGCTCCAGCAGCGCGTGCTTCTCGATCTGGCGAATGCGCTCGCGGGTCAGGCCGTGCTCCTTGCCGACCTCGGTCAGCGTGCGCTCGCGGCCGTCCTCGATGCCGTACCGCATCTTGATGATGGAGGCCGTGCGCTGGTCCAGGCGGCCGATCAGGTCGTCCAGTTCCTCGCTGCGCAGCAGGGTGAGGACGGACTGCTCGGGGCTGACCGCCGACGTGTCCTCCAGGAGGTCGCCGAACTGGGTGTCGCCGTCGTCGTCCACCGACATGTTCAGGGAGACCGGGTCACGGGCCCAGTCGAGCACGTCGGTGACGCGCTCCGGCGTGGAGCCGAGCTCCGTGGCGATCTCGGCGGGCTCCGGGTCGCGGCCGTGCTCACGGTTGAACTCGCGCTGCACGCGCCGGATCCGGCCGAGCTCCTCCACCAGGTGGACGGGGAGCCGGATGGTCCGGGACTGGTCGGCGATGGAGCGGGTGATGGCCTGACGGATCCACCAGGTGGCGTACGTCGAGAACTTGAAGCCCTTGCGGTAGTCGAACTTCTCGACGGCGCGCACCAGGCCGGCGTTGCCCTCCTGGATCAGGTCGAGGAGGGGCAGTCCGCTGCGCGGGTAGCGCCGCGCGACGGCCACGACCAGGCGGAGGTTGGAGCGGATGAAGACGTCCTTCGCCCGCTCGGCGGCGGCGACGAGCGCCTCCAACTCCTCGCGGGTGGCGTCCGACGTGGACTCCTCCTCGCCGTCGAGGACCTGCTGCGCGAACACACCCGCCTCGATGGCCTGGGACAGCTCGACTTCCTTGGCGGCGTCGAGCAGCGGTGTACGCGCGATCTCGTCGAGGTACATGCCGACCAGGTCGCGGTCGGCGATCTCGGCGCCGTGGCTGCGAACGCCACGGGCGCGGACACTGCTTGCCGATTCGGCCGCCTCGCCAGTGGCGGTCTTACGACGGGCGACGGCACGGGTTGCCATGCGTGCTCCCTTGCGATGGTGGGCGGGCGGGGTGGTCCTGTCGGTTCTTCTCGGTCCTACTCGGTCCTACGGCGCATGCCCGGCGCTCGGCTCGCGATGCCCCGGAACTCCACTCCTGGAACTCCCGGGACTCTCGTCCAGTGCCCGGCATCCGAAGGAAACAACGACTGGAATCCGGACAGAATTCCCATGCCGCCCCCCGATTTTTCGATCATGCAGTACCCTGTGCGACCACCTGAGGAGGAAAGGTGCCGTCGGAACGTACAGAGGTGCAGGTCAGATCAGGAGTCGAGGGAGACCTCGATGCCCTCACGGAGATCTACAACCACTACGTACGTGAGACGTCCATCACATTCGACACGGTGGTCTTCACGCCGGAAGAGCGTCGTCCGTGGCTGCTCTCCCACCCGGAAGACGGCCCGTACCGGCTGATGGTTGCCACGTCGGCGGACTCACAGGAGATTCTCGGGTATGCCACATCCAGCCCCTACCGCGTGAAACCGGCCTACGGGACCTCCGTGGAGACCACGGTCTACGTCGCTCCGCACGCCGGCCGGCGCGGTATCGGCACACTCCTCTACAAGGCCCTCTTCGAGGCGCTCGCGGGAGAGGACCTGCACCGCGCCTACGCGGGCGTCGCGCAGCCGAACGAGGCGTCCACCCGGCTGCACGAGCGCTTCGGTTTCCGGTACGTCGGCACGTACCGCGAGGTGGGCCGCAAGTTCGGCCGCTACTGGGACGTGGCCTGGTACGAGAAGCCCCTGTAGATCGCCGTACCGTAACGACCGTGGCCGTCAGCCGAACTGCACCGACCGCTTCGCCATCCCCATCCAGAACCCGTCGATCACCGACTTCTGCGCGTCCAGCTCGCCGCCGGCCTCCGCCGCGCCCATGGTGACGAAGAGCGGGGCGAAGTGCTCGGTGCGCGGGTGGGCGTAGCGGCCGGCCGGGGCCTTGTCGAGGAAGTCGAGCAGGGCGTCCCAGTCGCGGTTCTCCAGCGCCCGGTGCCCCCAGTCGTCGAACTCGGAGGACCAGGTCGGCACACCGCTGCCGAGGTGGCGCAGGGCGGCCAGGTTGTGGGTGAAGAAGCCGGAGCCGACGATCAGCACGCCCTCGTCGCGCAGCGGGGCGAGCCTGCGGCCGATCTCCATCAGGCGGACCGGGTCGAGGGTGGGCATGGAGATCTGCAGGACGGGGATGTCCGCGGCCGGGAACATCTCCACCAGGGGGACATAGGCGCCGTGGTCGAGGCCGCGGTCCGGGATGTCCTGCACGGGGGTGCCGGGGGCGCGCAGCAGCTTGCGCACGCTCTCGGCCAGCTCCGGCGCGCCGGGGGCGTCGTACCGCACCCGGTAGTAGTGCTCGGGGAAGCCCCAGAAGTCGTAGACCAGGGGGACGGGCTGTACGGCACCGAGGGCGAGGGGGGCCTCCTCCCAGTGCGCGGAGACCATCAGGATCGCCTTGGGGCGGGGCAGGTCCGCGCTCCAGGCGGCCAGTTCGCCCGGCCAGACGGGGTCGTCGGCGAGCGGCGGCGCGCCGTGGCTCAGATAGAGGGCGGGCATGCGCTCCCGGGCGGCGGCGGACATGACGGCGGCTCCCTCCGGAGACAGGGGCCTCACTTCGACCCCAATGTTTTAACTCTCAAGCTTTCTCTCCGACACCTTACGCGCTACTTGTTTAATCTTCAAGGAGAGACCTCGTAGAGTGGGATACATGAATACGGCATCCGCATCCGCCACGGCACAGCAGCAGCGCTGGCTCACCGAGGACGAACAGCGCGTCTGGCGCTCGTACCTGCACGCCACGACCCTGCTGGAGGACCATCTGGACCGTCAGCTCCAGCGGGACGCGGGGATGCCGCACATCTACTACGGCCTGCTCGTCGGGCTCGCCGAGGCGCCCGGCCGGCGGCTGCGGATGACCGAACTGGCCATGAACGCGAAGATCACCCGGTCCCGGCTCTCGCACGCCGTCGCCCGGCTGGAGAAGAACGGCTGGGTACGCCGGGAGGACTGCCCCTCCGACAAGCGCGGCCAGTTCGCCGTCCTGACCGACGAGGGCGCCGAGGTGCTGCGGCGCACCGCGCCGGGCCACGTGGCCGCCGTACGGCAGGCGATGTTCGAGCGGCTGACCCCCGAACAGCAGCAGGCCCTCGGCGAGATCATGCAGATCGTCGCCGAGGGCCTGCAGCCCAGCGAAGCGGGCGCGGACCTGCCCTGGCTCCGCTGAGGAGCCGGGGCAGGTCCGCGAGGGGGTACCCGTAGGGTCGACCGGTCGATCGGTTCTCGGATCGGTCGATCGCCTGGCCGATCGACCGGTCGCTCAGCGGCTCAGTGGGCGACCACCGGAACCGCCATCTCGTCCTCCGCGCCGTCACCGGAGGCGACCGGCGTGGTGTCCTGCCGGCCGGCGTTGACGAGGCCCACCACGACGACCGCGGCGAGCACCAGCATGCCGACGGCGACCCAGATCGCGTTGGCGTACCCGTGTACCGCACCCTCCATCTGGACCAGCTGCTGCTGCGGCTTGGAGGCCGCGGTCGCGATGTGGTCCTTGATGTACGACGTCGTCGCGGAGGCGGCGATGGTGTTCAGCAGGGCCGTACCGATGGCGCCACCGACCTGCTGCGAGGTGTTGACCATCGCGGAGGCGACACCGGCGTCCCGGGGCTCGACGCCGAGCGTGGCCAGGGACATGGCCGGCATGAACGCGGTACCCATGCCGAGGCCGAGCAGCACCATCGCGGGCAGGATCGTCGAGGCGTACGACGAGCCGATCTCGATCTGGGTCATGACCAGCATGCCGGCCGCGGCGACCAGGAAGCCGGGGCCCATCAGCGCCCGGGCCGGGACCCGGGTCATCAGCCGGGTGCCGATCTGGGTGGAGCCGATCATCATGCCCGCGATCATCGGCAGGAAGGCGAAGCCGGTCTTGATCGGCGAGAAGCCCTTGATGACCTGGAGGTAGTAGGTCAGGAAGAGGAAGGTGCCGAACATCGCGATGATCGCGATACCGAGCGAGAGGTAGATGCCACCGCGGTTGCGGTCGAGGATCACGCGCAGCGGCAGCAGCGGGGCCTTGACCCGGGACTCGGTGACGACGAACGCGATCAGCAGGACCGCGGAGGCGACGAACAGGCCGACGGTGGTGGTGTCGCCCCAGCCGTCGGACTCGGCGCGGGTGAAGCCGTAGACCAGCGAGACCAGGCCGAGGGTGGAGAGCAGCACGCCGGGGATGTCGAGCGGGTTGCGGTTGCGGCCGCCCTCCGGCTCACGGATGACGAAGTACGCGCCGAGCGCGGCGACGATGGCGAACGGGATGTTCACGAAGAACGTCCAGCGCCAGTCCAGGTACTCGGTGAGCACACCGCCGAGGATGAAGCCGACGGCGCCGCCGCCACCGGCGATCGCGCCGTAGATGCCGAACGCCTTGGCACGCTCCTTGGCGTCCGTGAACATCACGGCGAGCAGGGAGAGCGCGGCCGGGGCGAGCATGGCGCCGAAGACACCCTGGAGGGCACGGGCGCCGAACATCATGGCGCCGGTGGTCGCCGCGCCGCCGAGCGCGGAGGCGGCGGCGAAGCCGATCAGGCCTATGACGAAGGCCCGCTTGCGGCCCCACAGGTCGGCGATACGGCCGCCGAAGAGCAGCAGACCGCCGAAGGCGAGGGCGTAGGCCGTGACGACCCACTGCCGGTTGCCGTCGGAGATACCCAGGTCGGTCTGGGCGGAGGGCAGTGCGATGTTCACGATGGTGGCGTCGAGGACGACCATCAGTTGGGCGAGCGCGATGAAGACCAGCGCTCGCCAGCGGTTGGCGTGCGCGGAACGCTCGTCCGCGGCGCCGGGAGCCTTGGCGGCTGTTTCAGACATGGGGGTACCCACTTCGTGACTTCGTTGACTTTGAGAACTGCGAAAGCTGCGAGAACTGCGAGAACTGCGAGAACTGAGTGGCTTCGTGACTTCGTGACTTCGTGACTTCGTGACGGGAAGTCAGAACGTTGTGACGGAAGGTCGGACTCGGTGACGTTGACGGAGAACGGAACGTGGTGAGGTAAGGGACCGGTCGGCGGTCCCGAACTGATCGGTGGTTCGCGGCTGGGTCAGGCCTGGCGAAGGACCTCCATGGTCACGGCGGTGCCCGGCAGGGTGGAGCGGGCCGGGGCCTGCAGTCCGTCCAGGAACAGCTGCAGATGACGGTGGACGAAGCGGTCGTTGATCTGGCAGCCGGTGCCGGCCGGGGGCCGGCTGAGCTGGGCCACGGCGATCATCACGTCGCCGACGCCCACATCCGGCCGGAGCCGTCCGGACGCCTTGGCACGGTCCATGAGCTGCCCGATGAGCCGCTCGCACCGCTCACGCGCCGCTTCCAGGTCGGGGTGGTTCTTGTCGAAGGTGCTGGCGACCATCGGGCACAGCGCGCTGATCCGCTCGTCGGCGGAGGCGTGCACGAACCTCTCCAGCGCCTCGAAGGCGTCCCCGGTCTCGGCGAGCGCCAGCTCGGCCGCCTCGGACGTCCGGTCCATCACGGAGCAGACGACCTCGCGGACGAGCGCGTCGCGGTCGGGGAAGTTGCGGTACAGGGTGGCGTTGCCGACCCCGGCCCGGCGGGCGATCTCGTCGAGCGGCACCTCATGGCCGTACTCGGTGAACATCTCCCGGGCGGCGGTGACGATCCGCTCCCGGTTGCGCAGGGCGTCGGCGCGGGGCCGGGGTGCCTTGCGCACGGCGGGGGTAGCGGTCGCGGTCTGCACGGCGCACTCCTGGTCGGTCGGACGGACGTCGGTCTGTCTGGTTTCCGCGATCCGGGGATCCGCTCCCCGTTTCGCGCGGACACAGGTCTAAACGGGGAGGGGCTCCCCGGTTATTTCCGCACCTTCCCCAAACTTCATGTGACCTGACTCACACTCTCCTGCCCGGGGAATCCCACGATCGGCCCCTCCAACGCGCGCCCACGGCCCTGTCGACACAGGGTGATCGAAAGGGTGCAGCCGGAGACCGGCGGCTGCCGTGGAGCGAAAGGTCCATGCATGCAGCCGCAGCCCAGCCGCCGCCCCCTACCCGGGCACCGCCACACACCTGGGCACCGCGCCACACCCGCGGACCGCCCGATACCCGCGGACCGCCCCATATCCACGGACCGCCCGATACCCGCGGACCGCCCCATATCCACGGACCGTCCGATACCTGCGGACCGCCCGATACCCGTGAGTGGCCGGATCGACCCGAGTGGCCGTATCGACCCGAAGCGAGGGATCGCCCCGAACGGAGAGATCGCCCCGAACGGAGGGATCGCCCCGAGCGGAGGGATCGCCCCGAGCGGAGGGATCGCCCCGAGCGGCCGGCGGATATGCGCGAGGCGGCGGCGGACAGGCACGCGCCGGGCGGTCTCGATCGCCGCCGTGACCGTGCTGATCCTGGCGGTCAGTACGTCCGCGGGCACCGGGCACCTCACCACAGCCCCCGCCCCGGCCGGTGCCGGCCCGATCGCGCTGGCCCGCTCCTCCGCCTACGGCCCCTGTCTGATCAGCGGCGGCCACGAGGTCCAGATGACCGAGGGCATCCCCACCCCGGGCGGCTACTCCCGTTCCACCGGCACCGTGCACGCCCTGACCCTGATGGTCGACTTCTCCGACGCCCCCGGCCAGGGCAGCGCGCTCGACCGCTACCACGAGTTCTTCCCGCAGACCCAGGACTGGTTCCGCACCGCCTCCTACGGCAAGCTCGACTACCAGCCCGCCGCCCCGATCGACCACTGGCTGCGGATGCCCAAGCCGTTCGCCGCCTACGGCATAGAGCGCGGCGCCCCCTTCGACCCCGGCTACCGGCAGCTGGTCCAGGACATCGTGGCCGCCGCCGACCCGGACGTGGACTTCCGGTCGTACGACCTCCTGAACGTCCTGGTCACCCCGAACGCCGGGCCCTCCGCCCTGGACACGGTCCTGTCGGTGACCTTCGCCGGCAACGCCGACGCCCCGGTCGCCGACGGCATCCCGGTCGCCAACGCCTCCTTCGTCTACTCCCGCCAGGACGACGGCTCCGGCTCCTACGCCCGCACCGGCTACCGGGTCCTCCCGCACGAGAACGGCCATGTCTTCGGCCTGCCCGACCTCTACACCCAGGAGGGCGGGGGCGCGGTCGGGCACTGGGACATCATGAGCGAGGACTGGGGGGCCGACAACGACCTGCTCGCCTGGCACAAGTGGAAGCTGGGCTGGCTGGACGCCGACCAGGTCAGCTGCGCGGCGGCCCGGGGCAGCACCGACTACACCCTCACCCCCCTCTCCGTCCCCGGCGGCCGCAAACTGGTCTTCGTCCCCATCGACGCCCGCACCGGCTACGCCCTGGAGGTGCGCACCAAGGGCGGCAACGACGAGGAGGTCTGCCGCCCGGGCGTCCTCATCTACAAGGTCGACGCGAACATCGACACCGGCCGCGGACCGATCAAGGTGTACGACGCCCACGGCGACACCGGCGGCTGCACCCGCACCCCCAACGTCCAGGCGGAACTCTCCGACGCCCCGTTCGGCCCGGGCGAGACCTTCAAGGACCCGCAGCACGGGATCGAGGTGCAGGTGTCAGGGGTGGACGGGACGGGGTCAGGGAACTACCGGGTGCGGGTGATTCGGGGATAGCGGACGGCAGGGTGTCAGCGGGTTCCGGGTTTCCGAACCCGACGCTGACCAGGTGGGCGACGGTTTACCGTAGGCGCTTACGGTAGGCGTGCCCTGATCGGCACCGTCTGCCCTGATGGCCGTACCGGAGAGTCGATGACCGCCCCTTCCCCCTCCTCTCTTTCCCCCGCACCGCCCGCCGAGGCGGTGACACCGCTGGTCCGGGGTGTGGCGGTGCTGACGGCGCTGACCGAGGCGGGCGGAACCCTGAGCGCGAGCGCGCTGGAACGGAGCACCGGCCTCGCCCGCTCCACGGTGGACCGGATCACCGCCACCCTGGCCCGCATGGGATACGTCCGCCTGGACGGCCGGGACGCCGTACTCGCCCCCCGCGTGATGGAACTCGGCAACGCCTACCTGGCCGCCCTCCGCCTGCCCTCCCTCCTGGACGGAGAGGCCGACGCCCTGGCCGACGAACTGGACGAGTCCGTCTCCCTCGCGGTCGCCGACCGCGACGGCATCCGCTTCATCCACCAGGCGACCCGCCGCCGCGCCATGTCCGTCAGCTTCCGCATCGGCGACCTGCTGCCGGCCGAACGCACCGCCCCCGGCCCGCTGTTCGCGGCCGAGTGGACGGAGGCGGACTGGTCCGCCTGGCACACCCGCCGCGCGGCGGACCCGACGGACGCCGGCTTCCCCGCCGTACCGCCCCGCACCCCCACCACCACGACCGACTTCGAGTCCCAGGCGGCCCAGGCCCGCCACAACGGCTGGTCCCTGGACGACCAACTGATCGAACCGGGCCTGGTAGCGGTATCGGCCCCAGTCCGAGCCCCCGCCTCCCCCTCCGTCCCTGGCCGGATCGCCTGCGTGGCGAGCGTCGTCAGCCACACCAGCCGCCACACGGCAGCTGACCTGCGCGAGACCCTGCTTCCTCGGCTTCGTACGGCGGTGGCGGCGATGGAGTCACGACTACGGGAAGCCGCACCTCCCGAGCCCGGCCCGGCCCCCGCGGGCCTCGCCATCTGGACGACCGCCTCCAAGCACGAACTGGGCCGCGACTTCGTGGAATCCCTGGCCCGGGGCCTGACCGTCCTCACGGCCTTCGGCGAGGGCCGCTCGTCCCTGACCCTGACGGACGTGGCAAAGGCGACGGGCCTCGCGCGCGCGACAGCCCGCCGGGCCCTGATCACCTACGAGCACCTGGGCCTGGTGGCCGCCCAGGACCGCCGGTTCACCCTCACCCCCCGCGTTCTGTCCCTCGGCTACCCGCCCCTGTCCCGCACCACCCTGGCCCACCTCGCGACCCCCCACCTCCGCGCCCTCGCCGACCGCCTGCACGAACCGACGGCACTGGCGGTACTGGTGCCAGGGACCGACCCGGCCGAGATCCAGTACGTCGCGGTGGCCGCCGCCAGCCGCGTCCTGACGGTGGACATCACCGTCGGCACCCGCCTCCCGGCCACCCGCACCGCCCTGGGCCGAGCCCTCCTGGACTCACCCCACGGCTACGCCCTGGCCGACGAGGAACTCGAGTCGGGCCTGCGCTCGATCGCCGTACCGGTACGGGACCGGACCGGCCGCCCGGTAGCCGCCCTGAACGTGGCCACCCACGCGGCCCGCCGCAGCCTGGACAACTTCCTGACCGAAGTCCTCCCCGACCTGCGCACCACCGCCGACCGCGTCCAGTCCGACCTCCACCTCGCCTCCCGCTTCACCCACGTCCCCCTCGCCTGACACCCCCACACCCCACCGACCGAATCCGGTACGCTGACGCCAGTGGCCCACCGGGCCATGATCCGCCTTCGTAGCTCAGGGGATAGAGCACCGCTCTCCTAAAGCGGGTGTCGCAGGTTCGAATCCTGCCGGGGGCACCAGGCAAAAGGCCCCGGACCGATCATGGTCCGGGGCCTTTGACATCTACTTTTGACATCAACGGGGGCGGTCAGCCACGACCGGGACGCCTCTTCCTGTTACTCAGCAGCCGGTCCATGTGGCTCATGGCTTCGCGCTGGGTGTCCTGGACGACGTGGGTGTAGACGTCCATGGTGATGCTGATCTGTGAGTGGCCGAGGATCTCCATCACGACGCGGGGCGCGACCCCTGCCGCCGTAAGGAGGGTGGCGGTGCCGTGTCGGGCATCGTGCAGGCGGATCACGCGGAGGCCGGCGGACTCGGCGACGCGGGTGAAGGAGCGGTAGAGGTTGCGCGGCTCGACCGGGCGGCCGGTGCGGGTGGCGAAGACATAGTTGGACTCCTGCCACCTCTCCCCCGCCTTGGTACGGGCGGCTGCTTGCCGCATGCGATGCCAGCGCAAGGGCGCGATGCAGAGGGCAGGCAGCGGGACGGCTCGACGGCGGCGGCTTTTCGGGTCGTCGTCGTACAGGACGCCACGGCGGCGCTGGACCTGGTGGCGAACGTAGAGGACGCGGTTGTCGAGGTCGAGGTCAGACCAGCGGAGGCCGACGATCTCTCCCCGGCGCAGGCCCATGGCGATGGCGAGGACGAAGGCCGCGTAGAGCGGGTCCTTGCGGGAGGCGGCGAGGAAATCAAGCGTCTCGTCCAGGGTCCAGGGGTGCAGTTCGGGTGTGTCCGTGCGGGGCGGCTCGACGAGCTTGGCGACGTTGCGTGTGATGAGTTCCTCGCGGCAGGCGGAGGACAGCGCTGAGCGCAGAACTCGGTGCGATTCCTTGGCGGTTGCGGCGGTGGTTTCCTTTTCAAGGCGGACGAGGAAGCGGCGGACGTCGGCGACACCGAGGGATTCCAGGCGCTTGGTACCGAGGCGGGGCACCAGGTAGAGGCGGACGTGTGCCTCGTACTTGTCGAACGTGCTGAGCTTCCGTCGTGGCTTGATGACGTTGTCCAGCCAGTACGGCAGCCACTCGGAGAGCTTGGCGGACTTGGTGGGTACGGGGATGCCCTGATCCACCTTGTCGAGCAGTGCCCGGCGCTTGGCGTCGCATTCGGCCCAGTCCTTGCCGTAGGCGAACTTTCGAGCAGTGGTGCCGTCCGGCTGGAGCACGTAGACCGCGCACTGGAAGCGGCCGTCCTTGCGCTTGGTGATGGTGCCGGCGCCGTTCGGGTTGCGCTTGCGCTGCTGAGCCATCAGGCGGCCGCCTCCAGTTCGTTGGTGATGTAGTCGCGGACGGCACGCGCCGGGATGCGACGGCAGCGACCGATGGTGAGCGAGGGCAGGCGCCGGGAGCGGATCAGGTCATAGACCGTGGAGCGGCCGAGCTTGAGCCGGGCCATGACGTCCGGGACCGTGAGCAGCTCTTCGTCAGCCATGCGTGGGCTCTCCTTCCGTTCCGGGGGCTGGTTCGAGGGATGCGGCGAGCCAGGTCTCGGCGGCGCTGAGGCCGGTGCCGGCGAAGACCCAGTGAGCGAGGACGTACGTCGTGTCCGGCTGAGGGTTGGCGGCTGCTGTCGCCGCTTGTGCTCGGCGCCATTCGGCGCGGGCGTCGCGTAGGGCGCCGAGGGTGGTGGAGTAGCGGCGGGATTTGGTGGAGAAGTGGCCGCGGAAGCCGAGCATGTGGGCCCAGGCGCGCAGGCGGAGGTGTTCGAGGTCTTTGCGGGCGCCGAGGGTCCAGGCGGTTCGGATGAGGCGGCGGGCGTGGTCGCTGATGTCGAGCTGGGCGAGTTCGGCGGCGAACTTCAGCGGCCGGTCGAGGGCACCCGTGGCTGTCTCGGCGCCCTTGGTGGCGTACTTGGCGATGTAGGCCGCTACGGCCCGTTCGGTCAGCTCCTGGCCGTCGTTGAAGTCGGCGGATCGGATGGTGCGGACGTCGAGTTGGCGGCCGAAGGTGAAGGTGTGGGTGCGGTCGTCGAGGGTCGGGCCGTCGACGCGGACCTTGGTGGCGGCGGCCTCGGTGGCGTCGGTGAGGAGTTCCGCGGTGGCCCAGGGTGGGGGCGGGGTGTCGCCGCCGTTGGGGCCGTCGAGGCGGATGACGGCGTGGAAGTGGACGGCACCGCGCTTTTGGTACTCAGCGACCTTGGCGAAGGAGACGCGCGCGTGGTCGCGTAGACGGCGCTGGGAGAGGCCCGCGCGCTTGGCGACCTCCCGGCGGAGGTAGATCGAGAAGCGGCGCCACAGGGCACCGGAGTGGGCGTTCCAGAGCACGGCCGCGTCGTAGTCGTAGGTGTCGGGGTCGAGTGGGGTGCCGAGGGTGTCGTCGTCCTGGTCGTGGTGGGTGCCGCAGCGGCAGGGGCGGTTGTCGGTGCGGCGGTTGTGGACGGGGCCGAAGCCGGGGGCGGTGAAGGTGGCGAAGACGCGGGGGTGAGCGGCGACGTCTTCAGGGGTGCCCTTGCCGCCGCGTAGGCCTGCGGAGATGAGGTGGAAGGTGTCGCGGCGGTAGACCTCGGCGCAGGCCTCGCAGCGGGTGGTGCGGCGGTTGTTGCAGCGGACGAGGAGTTGGCCGGCGGGCAGGTCGGTCGAGTCGAGGTTCTGGAGGATGCGGCCGATCTCGCCGGTTGTGGTGTCGACGTCGTACTCGGTGCGGTGGCCGTCGAGGCGGACGGGGTTGGTGCAGCCGCCGAGGCCGGAGAGTTGGCGGAGGATACCGGGCAGGGTGCCGCCCGAGGCGAGGTTGGTGAGTTCGCCGAGCGGGGGCGGGGTGGTGCGGGTGAAGATGGCTGGCTCCTTCTGGCTGGCTCGGTCAGGAGTGACGGGCCCCGGGGCGGCCGGATGCTTGGCGGTGTCGTGGCCGCCCCAGGGGTCGGGCACGGTTCAGCGCCGGTTGTGTTCGCGCAGCAGGGAGCGCAGGACCACGGCGGCGATGGCCACGGAGATGGCCGATACGGCGACGGCGGTCAGGAGCGCGGTGAGGACCACGCCGCCCGTGAGCACGGCGACGACGGCGCCGGTGCTGACGGAGACGGCCGGGAGCGCGGAGCGCCGGGCGGGGGCCGGGTCGTTCGGGGTGTGGGTGTGTGCGGGCGGCGGGGTGGGGCTGTCGGGGTACTTGGGCAGGAACACGGTCAGGCTCTCCTTATCTACTCGTCTAGGTATGTGAGCCGTTTATGACGGTCACGCCGGTACGCGTGCCGGATTCGATGGCGGGGGCCAGGAAGGTGTGGGAGAGCCAGAAGCCGAAGAGGGCGACCAGGACGACGATCCAGGTGCGGACGCCGAGGTATTTGACGGCCGCCCAGGCGAAGAAGCCGAGGACGCCGACGAGCGGCAGGTTGAGGGTCATGGGGTGCGGGGTCCTTTCAGGGGACGGGGCAGCGGTGGGTGCGGGCGGCGAGTTCGGCGGCGGCGCGGCTGTCGTAGTCGGCGGAGAAGCCGCAGCGCGGGGCAGTGCAGGCGGCGGTGTGCTTCTCGCGGCCCCGGTCGTCGTAGGCGGTGCCGACCTGGACGGGGCCGATGCGGGTGACGTTGCGGAAGCGGCGGTTGGCGGTCACGGGTCCTGGTTCTCCTTTCAGAGCTGGGCGGCGATGGCTTCGGCCATGGGAACTGGGACACCGAGGCGAGCGCGGAGAGTCGGTGTGTCGATGGGGTTGCCGGTGCGGGTGTGATGCTCGGTCGCAACTTTGCGGGCGTGCGCGACGAGGGCGGCCGGGACCGGTGGACGTGGGGATACTTGCTCTTCGGCGGGTGGCTCGGGAGTCGGTTCGGGCTCTTGCTCCTGGTCGTCGTCGGTGGTCTCTATGGCAACGGGCGCCTTTGGCGTCGTGTGGGCGAGGAGTGTGCCGCCGAGGAAGGCGACGGCGGGCCACCCAGCTACGAGGATCCGGAGCCAGGCCGGGACGTTGCCGAGGTCGAGGAGGCCGGCGGTGGCGACGTTCGCGCCGAGGGATGCGACGAGGGCGATGACGAACCAGCACCAGGCAGCGGCTTTCGTGGTGCCGGTACGAAGTCGGCGCCAGGCGGCGACGAGCAGCAGGTCGACGGAGACGGGGTAGGCCCAGGCTTTCCATCCGTCCTGTCCAGCCGCTGAGGCGACGTCGTGGAGGTGGGCGAAGGACAGCGCGGCGGCGATGAGCGCCTGGACGAGCACCGCGTCGACGCGGGCCAGCTGGGCGCGCATGATGCGGCTCCTTCCGGTTTCGGGCATGGGAGGGGTAGGGACATGGCGCGGAGAGGCGAGGGGTGGGTCAGTCGGTGACGGGGTGCGGCTGCGCGACCGGGCCGGGTGTGGTGAGTGGTCGTACGGGGACGTCGGGCCGGAAGGGCTTGAGGGCGGCGACGTCGGGGACCAGGTCGGCCGAGTCCTGGCAGATGGCCGCAGCGTCGGCGAGGGAGAGGTACGGGGTGCGGATGCGCGACCAGCCGCCGGAGGTGTCGCCCGCGGCAGCGAGGCCGGGTGTCTCGGGCGCGATGGAGCAGGCGGCGTAGACGGCTTCGGGGGCGATGTCGCCGAGGGCCATCTTGGCGGAGGCTTCGTCGTTGACGCGGTGGCAGACGCGGCCGGTGAGCTGGGCGCGGAGCATGGTGGCGCCCTTGCCGAGTTCGGCGCCGAAGCGCTGGCCGCAGACTTCGAGGTAGATGCCGGCCGCGCGGCCGAGCTGGGCGAGGCGGATGAGCTGGGTGACCATCTCGTCGCGGCGGTCTTCGTCCTTGCGGGTGGCGGTGAGGAAGAGTTCGGCGACCTCGTCGATGAACAGGACGATGGGAGTGGGGCGTTGGTTGTCGGGCAGGCCCCAGATGTCGGAGGTGATCTCCTCGTCGGGAGCGTCCGAGGCGATGCCCTGGCGGGCCTTGATCAGGTCGTACCGGTCCTCCATTTCCTTGACCAGCACTGGCAACAGTTCGGCGGCTTCGTCCGGATCGGTGGCGAGAGCGGAGAGGCGGGCGGCGAAGGGCGCCAGTTCGACGCCCCGCTTGCAGTCGATGCCGACGAGCGCCACGCCCTCTTGCCGGGCGAGCCCGGAGATGAGGTGGCGCAGGTACATGGACTTGCCGGACAGGGTGGCGCCGAGGGTGAGTTGGTGGGGAACGGCGCGGTAGTCGCGGACGAAGGGCATGGCGTCCTCGCGCAGCGCCACCGGCACCTTGAGGAAGCCGCCGCCGGTCTTGCGGGGCATGCGGACGCGGCGCAGGACGTCGTAGCCGACGAGCCGCAGTTCGACGACGCCCGGTTTGACGGTGGTGACGTAGACGGCGTGGACGCCCCAGGCGTGCCGCAGGCGTTCGGCCGAGGCGGCGACGTCGGCGGGTTCCTGCCCGGGAGCGAGCCGCAACCGGAGTCGTAACCCGGTCGAGGTGGGACGGAGGATGCCCCGGCGGGGCGGGACCGGCCGGATCTCCCTACGGGTGGTGGCCTTGACGGCGAGGACCCGGAGCCGGGAGGGCGCCACGGTCAGGCCGCAGGCTTCCATGACGGAGCCGTACGAGCTGAGCAGGCGGACCGTGGATATCGGGCCGCCAACCGCGGACCAGTAGACCGCCGGGTGCTTGGCCCGGGTGTAGGCGGCCCCGCCGCCGAGTGCGGCGAGGGGACCACCCACCTCCAGGAGTGTCGTCAGGTCGGACATCAGGCGGCAGCCCCGGCGCTGGCCGGGAAGGCGGCCGGGGTGACGGCGGCGGCACGGTAGGCGATGCCGTGACGCTGCTGGCCGTTGAACACGGACTCCCACGGCCGGGCGACGAGCCCCGGCAGCGAGACGGGCGAGCCGAGCACGAGCCCCTCGGACACACCTCCCTCGGGAACGGTGACCTTGATCAGAGCGGACTCCCCGTCCTCGATGTAGACGACACCGATGGTCATCAGCGCCTCACCGCTCACCGCGTCCTTGGCGATCTCGCCGGTCTGGCGGTCGCGGACCTTCGGCTCGGGGGCCTCGGTCAGCAGGATCGTGGCGGCGGTGGTCTCCACACGGATGGTGCGCACAGGACACTTCCTATCTACTCGTCTATACATGTAGCGATCCGCGAACCCGGTCTCCCGGGCTCACGACGATCACCCTGCCACACAACTTGCCCACTCGTCTATACGAGTAAGCGTGTTGGGGTGTACGAGTTCAGAAGAACGACCACACGGCCCAAGCAGGACGGCCGCGGAGGCTTCCCGAGGACCCCCACTGTCAGACCCTTGCGCCATGCTCTGCCCATGCTGATTGCGACGAACGTTCAGGGGCACGCGGTGAAGCACCCCTCCCAGCCGGCGATAGGCACGATGCTCGCGAACCTGGGACAGGGCGACCACCTGATCCTTGAGCGGCAGGACGAGGACCGCGAGGGCGACTGGTACATCCAGGTGCTGTTCCGCGACAACAACACCTACCAACTGGAGTACCGAGACGGCGTCCCCGCAGAGCACTACCAAACCCTGACCGCCTCCCAGGACAAGGCCCGTCAGGCCCTCCTCGACTGGGCGGCCGAGACGCCGGACTGGCAGGACGGCTTCACGTGGAACAACATCGGCGCCATGTTCGGCGCCCCGACTGCTGAGGCCACGGATCAGCCCACCCCCTAGCACCGCACTCCCGCCCATCACGCGATCAGGTCGCGGGGAGCTGGTACGACAGCACGTAGGCGTCCGCCGCCATGACCGTGTCGCACACCTCCACAGCCCGCCCCTCGGTATCGAAGGCGGTCCGGACCAGGTGGATCACGGGCACGCCGGCCGCGAGGTGGAGCGTCTTGACCTCGGAGGGCGAGGGCATCCGCGCGCGGATCTCCTCTTCGAAGTGGTCGAGGCGGGCGTAGATGCCACCGGGACCGGGGTTGGGTTCGGCGATCTGAGTGCCGCGGGCGATGTCGAGGGGCAGATAGGAGGTGGCGAACTCCACCGGCCGCCCGTCCAGCAGATACCGGCGACGCCGGGCGAGCACGCGGCGGACGGAGCCGAGGCGGGTGGAGACGTCCTGGCTGGCCTTTTCTTCCTTGACCTCAAGACTGTCGACCTGCGGGTGACTGCCGGCCGCATCCGCCTCCACGATGAACGCGGACTTCCCCTGCTCGCGGTGGCGGCGGGCGAACCGGTCGGAGGCCAGGCGCCGCACCGGCGGGCGGGGCCGGACGAAGACGCCCTTGCCGTGCTCGGCGTGGACCAGGCCCTCACCGGTGAGGACGGAGAAGGAGTTGCGGACGGTCATCCGGGAGACACCGTAATGCTCGACCAGCTCCGCCTCGGAAGGCAGTTTCTCGCCCTCCCTGAATCGCCCACGGTCGATCGCCTCACGCAGCTGGTCGGCGATCTGCCGGAAGACCGCACGATCGCTCGTGGGGTCGAGATCTCCGAGGAGGCCCGAAGAAAGAGGACTCACTGTGTGTACTCCTTTAGGTATCTAGACGAGTGGGCGAGTGAAGTTGCTACGGTGGAGAGCCTAGTCATCCGGGAGGGCCGAGGAACGTGAGCACAGAACGCCCGCACTCCGTGAGCGTCGCCGGGGTCGTCGTCGACGCCCAGGGCCGTGCCCTCCTGATCCAGCGCCGTGACAACGGCAAGTGGGAGCCGCCGGGCGGTGTCCTCGAACGCGAGGAGACCATCCCCGAGGCCCTGCAACGCGAAGTCCTCGAAGAGACCGGCATCAAGATCGCCCTTCCGGCGACCCTGACCGGCGTCTACAAGAACATGACGGGCCTGATCGTCTCCCTGGTCTTCCGCTGCGAGGCCGCCGACGGCACGCCCACGACCGGCGACGAGACCCGCGCCCTTCGCTGGGTCACCCGCGAAGAAGTCTCTGAGCTTGCCGACGAGGCCTACGCGATCCGCGTCACCGACGCGCTCGACGCAATGACCCCGCCGGCCGTCCGCGCCCACGACGGCGTGAAACTCGTCTAGCCCGAACCCGCTGCACATGGCGGCCTACCAGCACGAAGGAACTTGTATGCACGAGTATACGAGCCGAGTCCGAGTCTGGGGACTGACTTGCCCAGGTTTTCCGGAAGAGGTCAGCCGGGCCCGCCGCTGGACGAGAGACATCCTGCGCGGATCGCCCCTGGCGGACGACGCGGTCCTGATCGTGAGCGAGCTGAGCACGAACGCGCTCCTCCACACGAGCAGCGGCGGGGAACGCGGGAGCTTCCACCTGGCCCTGGCGGTGGCACCACAGGTCATCGCGCTGTCGGTCACCGACGACGGAGGCGGCGGCGCCCCGAAGGCCGAGCACCAGGACCAGGACGCCGAGCACGGCCGAGGCCTGGGCATGGTCAGCGCCCTCGCCCACAGGGTTGTCGTCCAAGGCGCCGATGGCGGCTACACGGTCACCGCGGAACTCTTCGTGAACGCCCAGAGGGGAGGCCACCCGTGCTGATGGACAAGCCCCGCCGGGGCTTCTGGTGCGAGTGCTGGACCGAGGACCTCACCGACGGGATGCAGTGGCCGGCACTCAGGGCATCCTTCGACGCCTACTCCGCACCTCAGGCGGACAGGTGGGTCGCCATCGCGCTCCGCACGATCTCACCGGCACTCGACCCGGACGCCTCAGACGAGGTATGGGCCTGGCTCCACGACGGCCGCGCCGAAACACGACGAGCACTGCTGCGCTTAGAACCCTGCACCGTGTCAGTCACCCAGGCCAGCACCCGCATCACGTGGACGATTCGGCCGGTCATCTTCCTATCGCTGGCCCACCGTCAAGACACCGAACTCCCAGCTTGTACATATGCCTTCAAGCCTCATGCACGGGGCACCTAGTTGTGCTGCGGGAGGAAGGTACGCCGCGAGCCGGAAGCCTTTCCGATGACAGCACAGGCATGCTTGGGACGCCGAGGAAGTATCGCGAGATCGCGAGATCGCCCGAACATCCGCCATAGCCGATGCGGTCCTGAGAGCATGCCTCCAGCGACCGGACACTGCTAGGCAGACGCGAGGGGGACGGATGCAGTGGTGGCAGGCGTCTCTCTGGGGCGCGGCAGGGGCCCTCCTGGTCGAGGCGGCCGACCTGGCGCAGGTCCTCCAGGTGAAGAACAAGCTGCCCTGGAAGGTCAGAGGGGGCCCGCCCCGGGACATCTATCTCCTGGCCTCCCTGTTGCGAACGGGCATGGGGGTGGGCGTTGCAGCGGTCCTGGTGGTCTTCGGACAGGTGTCGGGCGGGTTCGGTGCCGTGCTTGCAGGCATGACGGCACCCAAGATCATTGAGGGGCTGCGGCGGCAAACGGCCGTGGCAGCACGAACATCGGACACGCCCGGGTTGAGCCCTGACGGGGGAGAGGGAGGCGACGATGGTTGATAGCACGCTCGCTGTCCTCTGGTCTGTCATGACCCGCAAGCACGATGTCTTCGGCGCGCCATCGACGCGGATCAGCCACCGCGAGAATCGGTCTCTCTGGTCCGTTATCACCCGCTCCAATCTGGCCTTTCGCCATTCCATGGCCGACGATGTGCGCGCGAACGCAAGGGGTTACGACCTGTCCGGGACGGACTTGACCGACGCGGACCTGGCCGGTGCGGACCTGAACAGCGCCCGCCTGAGCCATGTCAGTCTGACCAGCGCGGACCTGACTGGCGCGATGCTGAACGGCACGAACTTGGCCGGCGCGGACCTGACTGGCGCGGACCTGACTGGCGCGGACCTGACCGGTGCGATCCTGACCGGTGCGATCCTGAACCGCGCGGACCTGACCCGCGCCATCCTGAACGGTGCGATGCTGAACGGCGCGGACCTGACTGGCGCGGACCTGACCGGCGCGCAGCTGACCGGCACGAACCTGGCAGGCGCGCGCTTGGTACGCAGCCGCCTGGTTGGCGCGGAACTGGCCGATGTCGACCTGACCGACGCCGACCTGATGAACGCCAATTTGGGCGACTCGTCTCTGTCAAACACCCGTCTCATCGGTGCCCGCTTGGTAAGCGCTCGTCTGATCGGAGCGTGGGCATCCGGCGCGGATCTGACCGGCGCCGACCTGCACCGCGCCAATTTCAGCCACGCGAATCTAAGCAAAGCCGACCTCACCGACGCGGAACTTCCCGCCGCGGTCATGTACGGCACAAATCTCTATCGCGCCCGCCTCTCCCGAGCCCACATGCAAGAGGTCCGGTTGGTGCGCGCGCGTCTGACGGAGTCGGATCTGAGCGGCGCGCATCTGACGGCCGCGAATCTGGCAGAGGCCATCCTGATTGGCGCAAACCTGCATGAAACAGACCTTTCCAATGCCGACCTCACCCGTGCAGATCTCACCGAGGCGGATCTGACCATGGCGAACCTGACCAGTGCGAAACTAGCCGGAGCTCGCCTCGGGACCACTGGTGGCCTCAACCAGCCGCCGATCTCTGCGACTTGGGATCACCAGACAGAATGGCCGGCGGATCTGGCGTCTGTCGCACGCCGTGTGTCCGAAGAAATCGCCCCAGGTCTCTTCCAGGTGCGGGCGGACCCGAGTCACGACCGCACCGATGCACTGAGGCGGTAACTCGCCGCGCTTGAAGGGCTCTTGGCTTGGTCGTGCGATTCGCCGACCGGGCCCCTTTTTGCGGGTCTCGGCCGTGCTGATGGGCGCGCACAGCCAAGCCGAGGCAAGCGGTGGCAAGCATCAGGTGAGGCCACAACGTCAAGCATCGCCCGAGACAAGACAAGCCCGTCGCCTCAGACTGAGTTACAACTTTCTCTACTAGTTCAAGGCGGCTCGCTCCGCTCCCCGCGCGCGGCCCGGCCCCTGGCCGGGCCTGCGCTCCTGCCTCCGTCCCGCTCCAGCCCGGCCAGCACCCGTGCCGCGCACCAAACACGGTTAAGGCTGGACCTCCGCTGTCAATCACGCGGGCCATAGGCGGTAAGCCGACTACCACGTCTGCAACAAAATTTGCCAACCCTATGGCAGCGCTCGCAAGGCCATGGCATCGTCAGTCAAATGCTTCGCAGAGTCTTCAAGAGTGCCAGCGTTGACCAGCACCCCACCGATGCCATCGGATTGCTCACCGAGAGGCTTCCGGCAACCTATCAAGCAACGATCAGGCCGCTAATCAAGCGTCAATCAGAGCTCTTTGGCGTGCCCGAATCGACCTTCAAGAATCGCGATCCAGGCACGGCACCCAGTTATCAGTT
The DNA here is from genome assembly GCF_042959465.1 of Streptomyces sp. NPDC007901. Classification (NCBI taxonomy): domain Bacteria; kingdom Bacillati; phylum Actinomycetota; class Actinomycetes; order Kitasatosporales; family Streptomycetaceae; genus Streptomyces; species Streptomyces sp. NPDC007901. Next base: position 259,443 of record NZ_JBIBKW010000014.1, read on the forward strand.
CGAAGATGAACCCATCGACTCCGAAGTGTTCACTTTCGGAAGCATTTTGATCATCGTAAACATTCACGAGTCAACTCGCCCTCGACGCAGCCGCAACGAAAATGGGGAGCTCGTAACTACCGAAGAGAAAAATAGTTACGTCACAGTCACATACGCCATCCCTTCTGCCGAAAATCAGGATACATCCGAGTTCGAAGGGCACCTCGCCGAGGTTTGGCCAGGCATTGATTTGACTGAGCAGCGAGACAGAATTCGGCGTCTTCGCGAAATTGAAAACGGGAAACCCAACAACACCGAAGCCCCTACCGTCGAGGACTTGAAGGCGGCAGAGGCTCTGTCCGAGAAACCAGCAAGGATGCTTGCAATCGCCATCAAGTCTGCAAGTGGCCTACTCCTTGGTCACGCGGCGAAGCAAATTCCACCCAAAGAACGCAATAGAATTGACGACCTCGTACAGAAGCTAATTGACAGAGGCTTGGTAGATACCGAGATAGTTGTAATTTGCCGAGAAACATCAGCCCAGATCAATCGCCTCCCCTCCGCGGAGTTCTTCGAACAGTTGGATGGCGCGGGCCTGAAATGCGCATGCGGCAGACGCCTCTCAGCCGAAAGGCAGGAGAAGGCCCTCAGTGTTACTGATTTTGGTCGCCTGATGCTGGATGGTAATCGATGGCTGTCCGTCCTGGTGCTTCAGAAGCTCATTAACCTCGGAGTGCCGATTTCAAACATCAGAATGGAGCAGATCTATTCTGGTGAAGAGGTCGACTGCATCGCCGAAATTTATGGCAGGATTGCACTCTTTGAGCTCAAAGATAAAGAATTCAACAGGGGGAACGCGTACTCATTCGGCGCCAAGATTGGAATCTTCCAGCCAGACATCCCCGTGGTAGTAACCACGGAAAAAGTTGGCGGTGACGCCCGTGATCACTTTGTGGCGCGCTCAGCTGGCTCAAGCAGGAACAGGCGGAGGCCGTACGGGGATTCGCTAGACGGCGAGAGCGTCATGTTCATTGAAGGTCTCGATAATTTGACTGCCGGACTTGAATCTGTCGTATCTGAAATAGCCAAGTCGGCGCTTGCGCCTTCATTGCGCAGCGCTCTCGCGTTCGCAAATCCCAGGCCCTTTTCCCTCTTGTCTGCATGGTCAGGGGGATCGGCCTCTAGCGCGTCACCAGAGTCCTCAGGCGCCAAGAAGTCGTAGATCCCATGTTCTTGTGGGAATTCAAACTGAGCGGCGTGAATGAACTAGTTGATGGTCGATGGCAAATAAGTGCGTGGAAAATCGGTCTGCGATTGACTGCGTAACGACCTCTGTTCCCCTTGCCTCTTAAAGGCACCAGCAGCGTGGCTGAGGCTGGTGGGGGTGCAGCGAGACACACGCGCGCCTGATCTGTCGGCGCACCCGCCGTCCTGGCTGACTTTCGTCGGCTCAGATTCAGACGTGCTCCGCGCAATCTGTGGTGGTGGGGTGATGGGCGTCGTTCGGGGGCGTTCATCTGCGTTTGGTGTCGAAGCTTCACGAGCTCCCGGACCGACGTGGCTCAGGGATCTCTTTTGAGCCCCCCTTGGTCGCGCGCTCTCTTTGCCGAGACAGTAGACCGACCCAACACTGGGCAGCGAACGGGCAGACACTGACAACGGCCGTGCACCACAAGCGCACCAGATGCAGCGGCGAACAGCGGGGAATCACGGGGAAAGCGGCTCCGCCAAACGAGGGTGTCGGCGACGCGTGAATCGTGACCCAGTTCCGACGGGTGAAAAGTGACCCCCGCTGCGTCAGTTGATGTTGGTCATTCCCCGGTGTTGGCGGTCGGAACCCGCCCGA
>NZ_JBIBKW010000015.1:0-245532 GCF_042959465.1 Streptomyces sp. NPDC007901
TGGGTCACGACCGCTCATGATCGCGGAGGTGGTGACCCTCCGTTGCTCCGGCACCAAAAGTGATCCAGAACCACTTTTCAGCCGTCGCCGACAGATGTCCTGGACTCGGGGCTTGTCATGTCACACTCTCTGGACACCGATCGCCGCACAGGGGCTCTGCAGAGGCATAGCCAGTCGGTGCCTCTTCCGGAACTCAGGCCGGTAGAGCCACCCGCCAGTCCCGCGCGATCAGGACACGACGCCCCCATGCGCCGCTTGCGGAGCGGCGCACTGGGTGGGGCTCGACACGGCGGATCTGGGCGAGCAGGGCGACGCCGGACGGCCTTCACTCCACGCGACAGCCGACGTCAGCTGTAGACGGTCAGTTCTGCGATCGACCACCAGTTACTCGCGACATCGCCCGTGTTGACGATCTTGATGTAGCGGGCCGTCTGGGTCGGGAAGGAGATCAGCTCGACTCGCTGACCTTCCTCTATGGAAGAGACCTTGGTCCAGTCGGTACCGTTCGTGGAGACGTAGACGCCCGCGCTTCGCGCATAGTCGCCGGTGCTGCTGCCGGAATCCAGCAGGATCTTGTCGAACGTCTGGGTCTGCTGCATGTCGACCTGGATCCACAGGCCGTCGTACTGGCCCCTTCCGGAGCTGTACCGGGTGCCGGAATCGCCGTCCAGCATGTTCGCGGGACCGTCGTTGTACGGGCTTGTGTCGGATGTCGTGGCGGTCCAGCCCGTGCGCGACAGCGCGGGTCCCAGGTCTATGACGTCGAACGATGCTGAACCCGCGTCCGCTCCTCCGGCGCCGTTCACCGAGACCTTGTACGTGCCCACCGGAAGCCCGCTCGGCACGTACGCGCTGATGCTCGTGTCCGACCAGCTGTCGATTTCGGCGAAGAGCTTCCCGAAGCGCACCGTACCCAGCCCCTGCGCGTCACCGAAGTGAGAACCGCTGATCGTGAACTTGGCGCGCGGTATGCCTTGCTTCGGCTTCAGGCTTCCGAAGACCGGCGCGGGGAAGCTGGACAGCTTCTGCGTGGTGAACATCGCCGACGTTCCGCTCGGCAGGGTGTAGGTGTACGAGCCGTCGGCGGACACCGGGAAGCTCCGGCTGCCGGCGGTGCCGTTGAACACCGCGGTGACCTGTGCCCCTTCCGGGCTGCTCCAGGTCTTCAGCTGGAGGCCCTTGGGGACTGCTGTCGGGGCTGCGATGGAACCGGTGTCGCTCGAGGATCCGTATACGTTGATTTCGGCGATGCTCCACCAGAAACCGGATGCCGCGACGCAGACGATGCGAATGTACCGAGCCGTCTGGGCCGGCAACGTGACGGCTGTCTTCCCTATGTTCCCGCTGCCGTTCGCGACCGCGCTGCCCCAGTCGGCCCCGTCGTCCGAGACGTATATCTGGTACTTGGTGACGTAGTCGAAGGAGTTGCTTTCTCCGGTGGCGAAGACGATCTTGTTGAAGCTTGTCGGGCTTCCCAGATCGATCTGGAACCAGGCGCCGCTGGTGGTCCCCTGGCCGAGATTCCACCGGCTGTTGATGTCGCCGTCGATCGCGTTCGAGGCCGCACCCCAGTCCGGGCTCGTCGAGGCCGTGGCGGTCCACTTGCCACGGCTCAGTGACGTTCCGGGTGTCTTGATGGACGCTCCGATCGGCAGGGAGTACGTGAGCAGCTTGCTTCCGGTGCGGACGGCGTTCTGGTACTGCAGGAGTACCGGGTCGTACGTGACCGTCATCGGCCCCAGCGACGACTTGAACGTGAAGTCATGGGTCGGGTCGAAGACATTGGTCGCAGCGGGGGTCCCGCCGCTGCGCCGGCCCGTGTAGGTGAACGTGACGGCGTCGCCGGCGTTCAGGGTGTAGTCGAAGGACTGCGTTCCGTCCGCCACGCTGAAGTTCTTCGCGGCGCTCCCCGAGTTGTAGGCGATCAGGACCTTCGAGCCGTCCGGGTTCTGGAACGCGACGCTCTCGATGCTTCCTTCCCCGAAGGTGTTCGAGTAGATGCGATGCGCTCCGGGCTTCACGAACCGGCTGGCGTGAGCGAGTGCGTGGTAGTCCACGTTGTAGGACACCTGCCCGCTGTCCGGATCGACCGTGACCAGTCCCCGGCACATGGGGATGCCGTTGGTGTCGCTGTTGAGAGGCCCCAGCTTGGGGTCGAGCGCGGTGTTCCAGAGCATCACACCGTTCGCCCAGTTGCGCATGCCCTTGATGATCCATGTGCCGAGTGCGTCGTTGAACGCCGTCTCGTCTTCGCCCTGCCAGACGCCTCCGCTGGCCTCGGTGATGTAGGTTTCCTTGCCCGGAAAGTCGTTGTGGACCAGCGTCTGGTAGGTCGGGTTGCCGCTGTAGATGTGCCATCCGGTGCCGGCCGTGTACTGGGAGGCGGCGGGGTCGCTGAAGATCGTCTCGGGATACGAGGGCACATCCCAGTTGTGATCCCAGGCCAGGATCTTTGTGGAGATGCGGTTGGCCGCGAACGCCTGGCCGATCTCCTGGATCGCGGCGGATTCCTGGTAGGCGGACAGGAACATGCCGGGCCAACTGGGCGTGCCCATGGGCTCGTTCTGCGGCGTGATGTAGGAGATGGGCACACCGGCCTTGTCGTAAGCCTTGATGAACTTCACGAAGTAGTCGGCCAGCGTGGAGGCGTAGTCGCTCTTGAGGGTGCCGCCGATCATGGAGTCCGAGGTCTTCATCCAGCCTGGCGGGCTCCAAGGGTTGGCCAGGATCTTGGCGGACGGGTTCTGTGCGAGAGCCTGCCGCAAGACCGGAATGATGTACTTCTCATCGTGTTGGACCGAGAAGTTGGACAGCGTCTGGTCCGTCTGTCCCGCCGGCATGTCGTCGTAGGAGTAGTTGCCGGACGCGTTGAAGTCCGTGGCGCCCATCGGCGTACGGATCAGGCTGAGGCCGATGCCCTTGGAGGGGTCGTACAGCTTCTGCAGCAGCTTCGCTCGGTCAGCGGTGGACAGCTTGTCGATGAGCCACGCGGAAGAGTCCGTCATGGCCGCCCCGAAGCCCTGGATCTTCTGGTACTTGACGCTGTCGTCGACCTTGATGGTGAGCGGGTTGCTGGTGCTCTTCGTCCGGAACAGCACACCGCTCTGGCCGACGACCCACTTCTTGGCCGATATGTCGGTCAGCCAGACCTGCACGGAAGAATTGCGCGACGAGGTGGCGGCGGAAGCGTTGCCGGAAACCTGGGGCCAGGCTGCGGCGACGCCGATGGCGGTGGTGAGGAACTGACGTCGTCCAAAACCGTACGAGCTCATTGAGGATCCTCCTTCAGACCGGTTGGTTCAGTACTGCTCTGCGGCGCCGACGGTCGGCGTCTTGATCACCAGCGGGTGCAGCTCCCACGCGTCGACCGTGAAGCCGACGCGCGTGCCCGGGGCGGTGCGGGCCTGAAGTCGCCACGCGCCCTGCCCTGTCGGGTAGAACCGCAGCGTGAGGACCTGGCCGGTAGAGGTCAGGAAGACCTCGGCGATGGAGTGGTCGACGACCACGCGGAGGTCGACCGGCTGTCCGGTGGGGCAGGGCATCCGGTAGGCGCCGCCGTGCGCCCGCGTGTCCAAGGAGGCGTGGTAGCGGTCGACGACCAGTTCGCCCGCGTCCGGATCGAGGCGGATGTCGAGGTACTCGGATCCGTCCGGGGTGGTGAGCAGCCGCAGGCCGGCGGTCCCGGTCGGCTCCAGACGGGCCGTCAGGTCGAAGGCCCGTCCCACGCTGCCCAGTTCCACCGGCTCCGGGCCATGGGTCGCACCCTCGGCCTGCACAGTGCGCTCACCGCGCAGCGCGAGCAGCTCGGTGGCGGGTCGCTGACGCAGCGTGCCGTCGCCGCCGACATGGATCTCGCGGGGCACGGTGAGGACGCCGGCCCATCCGCCGGCGACGGCCCAGGCTTGGTCGCGGGCTTCCCAGGACCAGCCCCACAGCAGCCATCTGCCTCCCCCACTGCCTTCGGCGTGGGAGGTGCCCCCAGGTGCACGCAGCAGGGCGGGTGCGTAGCAGTCCGGGCCGTGGTCCGCCCACACCGGTGCGCCGGCTTTGAAGTGGCCGTCGTGCTCTTCGCCGATCAGGGCTGCGACGCGCATCGGGCCAGTGGGTTCGGTCCAGGTACTGAAGATGAGGGCGGCCTGTCCGCCGGCTGCCGGGAGGTACTGGGGGCATTCCCAGCCGTCACCGGTGAGCTCCTCGGTGCCGCCGATGGGCTCCGGGTGACGGGCCGCGAAGGGCCCTCGGTAGGCCCAGGTCTCCAGATCGGGTGAGTCGTACAGGAGGGTGGCGGCGCGGCCGTCGGCGAGAGCGGCGCCGACCAGCATCCGCCAGCCGTCGCCGTCCCGCCAGACGTACGGGTCGCGGTACATGGTGCAGCCCTCGGGCAGCTCGGGGATGAGCAGTTCGCCTCGCGGGCTGAAGGTCGTGCCGCCGTCGTGGGAGACGGCGCAGGTGACCGGCTGGTGCTGGGGCGAGCGCGCCACGCGGTGCGCGGAGTAGAAGGCGACGAGCCGGTCGCCGTCGGAGACGGCGTTGCCGGAGAAGCAGCCGTCGCTGTCCACGCCGCCGGGCGTGGGGGCCAGGGCGATCGGCAGCGGGTCCCAGCTGATCAGGTCGGGGCTGCGGAAGTGGCCCCAGTGCAGGTTCGCGTGTGTCGCGCCGTACGGGTTGTACTGGTAGGAGACGTGGTAGTAGCCGTCGTGGAAGGCCAGCCCGTTGGGGTCGTTGAGCCAGTTGCGGGGCGGGCGCAGGTGCGCCACGGGGTAGTACGGATCGAGGGGTGGAGTGGACACACGCGTGCCTTTCGGTATGTCAGGCAGGGCCCGCCGGCTGCCCCTGGGGGCAGCCGGGCGCCGGCCCTCAGGCCCGGATGCGGAATCCCGCGCTGAGCTGGTGCTCCCGTCGTGAGCTGGGGCCGACGCGGAGCATGAACTCGCCTGGTTCGACCACGCGACGGTTGTCGGCGGTGACGAGTGAGCAGTGTCCGGCGGGGACGCTGATGCCGACGGCGAGGGTTTCACCGGGCGGGACTTCGGCCTGGGTGAACGCCTTCAGCTCCTGCTCGGCCCACGTGACGCTGGTGGTCAGGTCACTGACGTACGCCTGGACCGTCTCCAGGGCCGGACGACTTCCGCTGTTGGTGAGCCGCACCGTGGCGTGGACGGTGCCGTCGGCGGAGACCTCGTCCTCGTGCACGGTGAGGTCGGAGTAGGTGACGGTGGTGTAGCTCAGGCCCTCGCCGAACGCGAACAGGGGGTCCTGGGTGAGGTCCGCGTAGCGGTCACCGTGCTGGCCCCGCACCTGGTTGTAGTAGACCGGCTGCTGCCCGACGTGGCGTGCGAAGGAAACCGGGAGCCGGCCGCTGGGTTCGGTGAGTCCGAGAAGGAGTTCGGCGACGGCACGGCCACCGCGCATGCCCGGGTTGAACGCCTCGATGAGCGCTGCCGCGTTCAGTGCCGAGTCGGGGAGGGTGCTCGGCTTGGACTGCAGCAGTACGACGATCATGGGCGTGCCGGTGGCGGCGACCGCGTCCAGCAGCGCGATCTGGCCCCCCTGGAGGTCGAGGGTGGCCGTGGAGCGCACCTCGCCGGTGAGGGCAATGGTGTCCCCCACGACCACGACGGCGTAGTCCGCGGCCTCGGCAGCGGCGGTGGCCTCCCGAAGCTGTGCCTCATCGACCGGGGCGGGAAGGAACACGGGCGGCTGCGGCTGGCCGTCGGGCCCGGCGACCCACCGGTCGGGGTCGAAGGCGGGGCTTTCGATGTCGGCTCCGCGGGCGTGTGTGACGGTCCAGTCGGCGGGGACGACGGCGCGCAGGCCGTCCAGCACCGTCTCCACCAACTCACGTGGATGTCCTTCGGGCATCCACGGCACCTGGCCGGTGGCACCCGCCCAGTCGCCGAGCATGGCCTCCGGGCTGTCGGCGTTGGGGCCGATGACCGCGATGGTGCGTGGCGTGCCCCGGCCTGTGGCACGGCCGGTTCCGTCCGCGGTCAGCCCGCCTTCGAGGGGCAGGATCCCCTCGTTGCGCAGCAGTACGAGGGAACGTCGGGCGGTCTCGAGGTTGAGGTCGGCGTGTTCGCGGCAGCCGATCACCTGCGCCTGCCGCTCGGGGTCGGGGGCACGGGGGTCCTCGAAGAGCCCGAGTTCGAACTTCAGCCGCAACACCCGCCGTACCGCGTCGTCGATCTGCTTCTCCTCGACCAGGCCGCGGGCGACCGCCTCCTGGGCGCCCTCGAAGAACCCCGGCGTGGCCATGATCAGGTCGTTCCCGGAGTTGACCGCGACCGCCGCCGCCTCGGCGTAGTCGGCGCAGGTCCGCTGGTCGTAAACCATCCTGCCGACGTTGTCCCAGTCGGTCACCAGCGTGCCGGTGAAGCCCCACTCACCCTTGAGCACGTCGTTGATCAGCCACTCGTTGGCGGTGATGGGCACCCCGTCGATCGACTGGTAGCCCAGCATGAAGGCGCGGCAGCCGGCCCGGGCCGCCCGCTCGAACGGGGGGAGGAACCACGAGCGCAGCTTGCGCGGGCTGAGATCCGCCTCGCTGGCGTCGCGTCCGCCCAGGGTCTCGGAGTAGCCCGCGAAGTGCTTGGCGTACGCCAGCACGGCGGTCGGGTCGCCGAGGCCCTCACCCTGGTAGCCGCGCACCATCGCGGCCCCCAACTCGCCTATCAGGTAAGGGTCTTCGCCGAACGTCTCGTTGATCCGGCCCCAGCGCAGGTCCCGGGTGATGCACAGCACCGGGGAGAACGTCCCGTGGATCCCGGTCGTCGAGATCTCGATCGCGGACGCACGGGCGACCCGGTGGATCAGAGAGGGATCCCAGGTGCAGGCCATGCCGAGCTGTGTGGGGAAGATGGTCGCGCCCGGCCAGAAGGAGTGGCCGTGGATGCAGTCGTCGGCGGTCAGCAGCGGAATGCCGAGCCGTGTCCGCCGGGCCCGTTCCATGGCCTCCGGCATGCGCTCGGGCATCACATGCAGGACCGACCCGGCCAGCTTGGCCGACATGATGTCCTCGAGGTCCCCGTGCTGGGCGTCGAGCATCAGCAACTGCCCGACCTTCTCCGCCAGGGTCATCCGGGACAGCAGGTCCTCGGTTCTCGCTTCCACGGAGGCGTCCGGATCCAGGTACACGGCGGCGCGGACCGGCTGTCCCACTGTGGTCTCCAAGTCATGAGTCATTGCAGGTCAGAGAGTTGATGAGGGCGAGCGACGGAGGTCACTTCAGGCCGGTGGTGGCGATTCCGGCGACGAACTGGCGCTGGAAGCGAAGGAAGACGATCATCACCGGCAGCAGGACGACCACAGCGCCGGCGAGCAGGATGCCGTAGCGGGTGAAGGACTGACCGCTGCTGGCCAGGGCCAGGCCGACCGGCAGCGTGTACTGGTCCTGGTTCTGGGCCACGACCAGGGGCCACAGGAAGCTGTTCCAGGAGCCCAGGAAGGTGATGATCCCCAGGGTGGCGAGGGCCGGCCTGGTCAGCGGCAGGATGATCCGCCAGAAGATGGCCAGTTCGCCGCAGCCGTCGACCCGGGCGGCGTCGATGAGTTCGTCGGGCAGGGTGGAGATGAACTGCCGCATCAGGAACACCCCGAACGGGCCGGCCAGGAACGGCAGGATCAGTCCGACCAGCGAGCCGGTCAGCTTCATATTGGCCACCAGCACGTACAGCGGTACGAAGGTGACCAGGGCGGGGACCATGAGGGTGCCGATGACCAGGCTGAACACGACGCGTCGGCCGCGGAAGTCCAGCTTGGCCAGGGCGTAGCCAAGCATCGAGCAGAAGAGCAGGTTGCCCGCGGTGATGGCCAGGGAGACGATCACGGAGTTCGCGAACATGCTCGTGAAGTCGAGGCTGCGGAACAGCTGGCTGTAGTTGGCGGTCGTGGGTGCGGTGGGGATCAGAACGGGCGGCAGTCTGCGGATGTCGGCCTCGGGCTTGAAGGAGCCGGACAGCATCCACAGGAACGGCGCGATCATCAGCAGGAGGCAGCCGGTGAGCGGCAGATACAGCCATGGGTTGCCCCAGTTCTGCCGGATGCGGCGGCGTCTCAGGGACCGGTCCGTGTCCGGCCCGGCCGTCTGAAGGGTGGAGAGGGTGCTCATGGTCATCAGTCCTTGTCTCGCAGCACGCGGAACTGCAGAACGGTCAGCGCGACGATGAGGACGAAGACGACGTAGCCGGCGGCCGACGCCATGTCGTAGTTGCCGTTGCCGAACTGGTTGTAGCTGTACAACGTGGCCGACAGGGTCGAGTCCAGCGGCCCGCCGTTGGTCATCACGAACGGCTCGTCGAAGAACTGCAGATAGTTGATGCCGGTGGTCACCGCGGTGAGCAGCAGGGCGGGGCGCAGGAGCGGGAGGGTGACCCGCCAGAACCGCTGCCAGGCCCCGGCTCCGTCGAGTTGGGCCGCTTCCATCAGGGACTGGGGTACGGACTGCAGCCCGGCCAGCATGATGATCATGACGGTGCCAAGGTTGCGCCACACGGCCATCAGGATCATGACGGGCAGCGCGAACCGGGTGTCCGCCAGCCAGGCCGGGCCGTTGATCCCGAACCAGGCCAGGACGGTGTTGACCAGTCCCGCGCGCGGGTCCAGGAGCGTTTTCCAGATCACGGCGACGGCCACGACGCTGGTGATCACCGGCAGGTAGAAGCCGACCCGGAAGACGGCGCGGAAGCGTCGGATGCCACGGTCGAGGGCGACCGCCGCGGCGAGCCCCGCGGCCAGGGTCAGGGGCAGGCCGACCAGGACGAACACGCCGGTGTTGCGCAGGGCGTGAACGAACTGCTCGTCCTCGAAGAGCCGTACGTAGTTGTCGAAGCCGATGAACGACACGTTCAGCGGAGTACGCAGGTCTGCGCTCTCGGTGTCGGTCATGCTCATCAGCAGCGACCAGACCACCGGCAACACCATGAAGGCCGCGAACAACACGAGGAAGGGCAGGCCGAGGATCCAGGCGGCCCGGGCCTGCGCCCGCGCCGTGCGGCGGACCGGGGAGTACCGGCGGCCGGCACTCCCGTCCGGCCGCCCAGCGCTCAGCTCATGGACGTCGCCCCGCCCAGGGAGCGTTTTCGTGGACATGGATGTCATCCGTCCGTAAGAAGGCTGCTAGAGGACTGCACACGGGCCAGCGCTCAGCGGCCGGTGCCGATGCTGGTGGCCTTGGACTGCAGCGCCTGCTGCACCTGGGCGACGGTGGCCTTGCCGAGGGACAGCTTCTCCAGTTCGGAGTCGATGGCGTCGGCGATCTGCTGCCAAGTCGTGATCGCGGGGGGCGCCTTGCTGACCTTCAGCTGCTCCTCGAACGCCTTCTTCGTCTCGTCCTCGTTCAGCTTCCCCTCCGACCAGGCGGCGGGCGACGGGGGCAGGTTGCCGGTGGCCTTGCTGTAGGCGGCGAGGTTGGCGGGCTCGGTGAGGAACTGGGCGAACTTCCATGCCGCCTTGGAGTTCTTGGCGCCCTTGAACACAGCCAGGTCGCTGCCGCCGGCGAACCCGGCGGGCTGCTTGCTGTACGGCACCGGCATGGTCTTCCACTTGCCGTCCAGCTTCGGGGAGTCCTTGTGGAAGGCACCGCCGGCCCAGGCAGCCTCCTGGTAAACGGCGATCAGCCCGTCCTGGAAGCCCTGGACGTTGTCCTCCTTGTCGGTCGGCGCCAGGTGCTGCTGGGGGACGCTCGCGTAGTACTCCAGCGCCTTGGCGACCTCCGGCGTGTCGAAGGTGAACTTCTTGGTCTTGGCGTCGTAGATGTCACCGCCCTGCTGCCAGACCATCGGCACCCAGAAGAGCCAGGAGTTGAAGCCGATCAACCACCCGCTGGCATAGCGCAGCTTGGGGTTCTGCTTGCCGGCGGTCGCCTGGATGGCCTTGAGGTCCTTGATGTATCCCTCACGGTCACTGGCCAGGGGGCCCTTGATGCCGGCCTTCTCGGTGAGGTCGGTCCGGTAGTAGACCGCCGAGGTGTCGGCGACGAACGGCACGCCGTAGGCGGTGTTCTTGTACTTGGTGGTGTCCCACTGGCCGGCGTAGAAGTCCGACGACTTGAACGTCGTCGGGGTGGCCTGGAAGGCGTTCATGGAGGCCATCTCGGCCATCCACGTGGATCCGACCACGGACATGTCCGGGGTGTTGCCGCCGGCGATCGCGGTGGTCAGCTTGTCGTGGGCGGAGGCCCAGGGAATCGGGGTGATCTGGACCTTGACGCCGGGGTTCTCCTTCTCGAACTTCTTGGCCAGGCTCAACAGGGCCGGGTCGGTGTCGCCCATGGACCACATGACGACCTTCCCCGTGGCCTTGCCGCTGCCGATCTTCGCGGGCGCGTCCTTGCCGGGCCCGGAGTCGGCACTGCGGCCGCAGCCGGTGGCCACCAGGGCGGCCGTGACGGTGATGCACAGGGCCTGGACGGTTCTGACGGTGTGACGAGTAGACGTACGCATGGGGCGGCTCCTTGCCGTTGAACGAAAAAAGGGCGCGGGGGGCGGCGAAGAGGTGGAGGCGGGCAGGCACCCGAATGGGCCGGCCCAAGAGGTGAGTTCGTCTGCAGCGGCATCGGCCGTCAGCCGCGGGTCGCGGCTGGAACGTCCGACCCGGAGTGGGCAGCGTCCGGGCGGGGTGTGCCCGGCGTACCGTTCGTGTGCCGGATCAGGAAGGCACCGAGGGAAACTGCACCTCGGTGGTGACGCGTGAACACGGTTCCGCGTGGAGGGTGATGAAGTCGGCCGGCAGGCGAACAGGCCGGTCGGGTCCGCTGCGTGGAGCGGCTTTCGATTGAGCTCAGGTGGAGCTGGGCGACTCACCGCCCTGCCCGAGAGCCGGTAGGTCAGTTCATTGGGCGGATGGGGTCCGTCCCCGCCTGCGGGGCTGGGCAGGAGCGGCGGAGACGGACAGTTGGTGAGACGGCGACGCCGTACACATCTGGATGACGCTGCGTCAGTTCAGGCCCGGCTTTAACGTCGAGCCACGGACCACCAGGCTGGTGGGGACGATGCACGAGGGGGCGGCCTTCGGCGATCCGCGCACGTGGTCCAGCAGCAGCCGCGCCGCCGCCTCACCCATCTCCCGCATCGGCTGGCGGATGGTCGTCAGTGCCGGGTAGGTGTACGACGCCATCTCAAGGTCGTCGAAGCCCACCACGGCAACATCCTGCGGAACCCACAGACCGGCCTCGTGCAGTGCGGCCAGCACGCCGGCCGCCGAGGGATCGTTGTGCGCGAAGACCGAGTCGAACTCCACGCCGTCCGCACGAGCGCGCGCCACTGCGCTACGGCAGCGTTCGAAGTCGAAGTCGCCGGGGATGATGCTGCGTTGGCCGATCTCGATCCCGGCTTCGGCGTACACCTCGACGAAGCCGTCCAGCCGTTCCCGGGTACAGCCGAACGTCTCGGGACCGGTGATCACCAGGGGACGACGGCGCCCGATCTCCAGCAGGTGCCGCGCCGCCTGCGCACCCCCCTCCCGATTGGTGGTGGCCACGTAGGGGAATCCCGGCCGCTGGAAGCGATCGTCGATCAGCACGACCGGCAGCCCCGCTTCGTGCAGCTCCGTGATGTACCCCATGGCACCCTCGGGCTCTATCACCAGCAGACCGTCGAACGACTTGGCGGCGACCTGCAGACCGAGCCTGCGCAGTGACTCCTCACCGCGGTTCCAGGTCAGCATGCGCAGCCCGAAGCCCTCGGCCTCCAGCGTTTCGACGACCGCCTGCACGATTCCCGCCCAGGCCCAGGCCATGTCCGGGACCAGCATGCCGATCATCTGGGTGGTGCCGCGTGCGAGCCCGACTGCTCCGGCGCTCGGCACATAGCCCAGCTCCGATATCGCCTTGCGGACCTTCAGGACGGTGTTCTCGTTGATCTCGCCTTTGCCGTTCAGCACTCGCGAGACCGTCGTCTTGCTGACGCCGGCCCGTGAGGCCACGTCGGCGATGGTGACTCCCATGCCACCTCCTCTCACTCCACGCAGAGGCGGAAGACGTTCTCCCGCACCGAAGAGCCGATCGTACAGAGATCGGTGGAACCGGTACCGGCAGCGGTTCCGGAACCGGTTTCGGTACCGGTTTCGGTACCGGTTTCGGTACCGGTTCCGGCAGTGAAGCACCGAGAAGCCCGACCCGTCAACACACCGGAAACAACTCGTTCACGGGGAAGTCGTCAGCGCCCGGGGGCGGGGAGTTCGCCGGAGCCGCGGGCGAGGTAGCGGGTGGGCAGCACGCGGTGACGGGCGGGCCCGCCCTCGCCGTCGAGCCGGTCGAACAGCAGGTCCGCGGCCTCCCGGCCGATGGCGGAGTGATCCTGGGTGATCACCGAGATGCCCGGTTCGAGCAGGTCGGCGAGGGGAAGGTCGTCGAAGCCGACCAGCGCGACGCGGCGCTGCAGCTGACGCTGCTGCAGGGCCATGCGGGCCCCGATGGTCAGGAGGTTCTGGCCGGAGACGAGTGCCGTGGGCGCATGGGCGAGCGCCAGGAGTGCGCGGGTGGCCTCCTGGGCGGCGTCCGCGCCGTGCAGGTCGCGCCTCACGAGAGAGGGATGCAGGACGCAGCCCACCGAGGCGAGCCCCTCCACGAACCCGGCGTAGCGCTCTTCGGCGGTCCAGATCGAGCGGAGGTCGCCGAGGAAGGCGATGCGCCGGTGACCCGCCTCGTGCAGCCTCTTCACCGCTGCCCGTACGCCCGCCCGGTTGTCCACCGTCACGGTGTCCACCTGCGGCGCTGTGGTGCGGCGGTCCACACAGACGACGGGTGTGCCGGCGCGGCGGGCCGCGTCGAGGTCGGTGTCGTTCTGCCCGGTGGGCACCACGATGAGGCCGTCGACCCGGCGGGCCGTGAAGGTCTTCAGCAGGCCGCGTTCGCGGACCGGGTCCTCGTCGGTGGACCCCGCCAGGAGCAGCATGCCGCGCTCGGCGGCAGCGTCCTCCACCGCCCGGTGCAGCGCGGCCGAGAAGGGGTTGGCCGCGTCCTCCAGGACCAGGCCGAGGGTGTGGGTGCGGCGGTCGGCCCGGCGCAGGCTGCTGGCCGTCAGATCCTGGCGGTAACCGAGCTGCTCGGCGGCGCGCGTCACCCGTTCCGCCAGGTCAGGGGTGACGGGCTTGCCGTTGATGACCCGCGAGACAGTGGCAATGCCGACCCCGGCCATGGTCGCGACGTCGCGTATGGTCGCCGCTCGCCGACCTGTGTCGTTCTGCTCGCTGGACAACGTTTTCTCCCGGGGATCACTGGCACCGTGCAGCCGCCTTCATCCTCGCATTCAGGAGTTTTCCCGCACAGGGTCTGGACTTCGGCGACATGTTGCCCGTACGTTCTGCGAAACGTTTCCAGCCCTGGCTGGAGCTGCCGGTGCCGTGCTGCCCCCACAGCCGGGCTCGCCCGTGGCCTTGGACGAGGTCACGAGCGGAGCCGCCGCCCGTACCCGCACTCGACACGCGTCACTCGTCACGCGTCAGTCCCCTACGGCTGAGCCGAAGCCCGCCCGCCTGCAAGGAGCGCCATGTCCAGAACCCTTCGTCCGCGCCGCAGACTCCTGGCCGCACTGGCCGTCCTGTCCGGGCTCGGCCTGGTCGCCGCCTCTCCCGCCATGGCCGACACGCTTTACCACGAGCAGTACCGCCCCCAGTTCCACTTCACCCCGGCCCAGAACTGGATGAACGACCCCAACGGCCTCATCTACTACAAGGGCAAGTACCACCTGTTCTTCCAGTACAACCCGTCCGGGAACACCTGGGGCAACATGTCCTGGGGCCACGCGGTCAGCGCAGACCTGGTGCACTGGAAGCAACTCCCCGTGGCCATCCCCCAGGACGACCAGGAGATGATCTTCTCCGGCAGCGTGGTGCTGGACAGGAACAACACCACCGGCTTCGGGACGAAGAAGAACCCTCCGCTCGTCGCCGTCTACACCAGCGCGCAGAAAGCCTCCGGCAAGCAGCAGCAGGCCCTTGCCTACAGCACCGACGGCGGCACCACCTGGACCAAGTACGACGACAACCCGGTGCTCGACATCGGCTCGAACAACTTCCGCGACCCCAAGGTCTTCTGGTACGCCCCCACGCAGCGCTGGCTGATGGCGGTCTCCCTCGCCGACCAGCACAAGATCGCCTTCTACAGCTCGGCAGACCTCAAGCACTGGACCCACCAGAGCGACTTCGGCCCGGCCGGCGCCACCGGCGGGGTGTGGGAGTGCCCGGACCTGTTCCCGCTCCCGGTCGACGGCGATCCGAAGAAGACGAAGTGGGTACTGGCCGTCAACCTCAACCCCGGCGGCATAGCGGGCGGTTCCGGCGCCCAGTACTTCGTCGGCGACTTCAACGGCAAGAAATTCACCTCCGACGACGACGGCAGCTACACCCCGCCAAGCGGCACCGTCATGCAGGACTTCGAGTCCGGCTCGTTCGGCGACTGGACGGCCACCGGGACCGCGTTCGGCAGCGCACCGGCGACCGGGGCGGTGGACTGGCAGTCACAGGTCACCGGCATCGAGGGCAAAGCCTTCGCCAACAGCTTCCACGGCGGCGACGCCTCCACCGGCACCCTGACCTCGCCCGAGTTCACGGTGACCGGCAACTACATCAACTTCAAGGTCGGCGGCGGCAACCACCCGTACCAACCCGGCACCGTCCTGGGTGACCAGCCGACACCCACCGGTGAAACCCTCGCCGACTTCGAGGGCACCACCTACACCAGCCCCATCGGCGACTGGACCACCACCGGCGACGCCTTCGGCACCGGACCCGCCCAGGGCACCCTCCCGGGCCAGCAGCAGGTCACCGGCTACCTCGGCAACGGCCTGGCCAACACCTTCCTGGGCGGCGACGCCGGCACCGGCACCCTCACCTCCCCGACGTTCACCATCGACAAGAAATACCTGAACTTCCTCATCGGCGGCGGCTACCACCCCGCAAGCTCCGACGCCCCCACCGCGGTCGAGCTCATCGTGGACGGCAAGGTCGTGCGCTCGGCCACCGGATCCAACGGCGAAGCCCTGAACTGGGCGTCGTGGGACCTGTCCGACCTGCAGGGCAAGCAGGCCCAGATCAAGGTCGTGGACGACAACACGGGCGGCTGGGGTCACCTGAACCTCGACCAGGTCGTCCTCTCCGACACCCAGGCGAAGCCCCCCTCCATCGAGACCGGCGTCAACCTGCTGGTCGACGGCAAGGTCGTTCAGAGCGCCACCGGCGCCGACTCCGAGAACCTCGACTGGGCTTCCTTCAACACCATGGCCTACAAGGGCAAGAAGGCCCAGATCCAGATCGTGGACGCCAACCCCGACGGCTGGGGACACGTCCTCGCCGACCAGTTCACCACCGCCGACAAGCCCGCCCTGAACACCACCCAGCGCGCCCACTGGCTCGACTACGGCGCAGACTTCTACGCCGCCAACACCTGGACCGACGCACCCGGCGGCCGCCGCGTCATGATCGCCTGGATGAACAACTGGAACTACGGGCAGGCCATCCCCACCACCCCGTGGCGCAGCGCCGACACGTTCCCCCGCCAGCTCTCCCTGCAGACCGTGAACAGCAAGGTCCAGCTGATCCAGCAGCCGGTCGGTGAACTGGCCACCCTGCGCGGAGCCCGCACCCGGGTGCCCAGCACCGGCGTCACGAACACCACCACCCCGCTCTCGGTGCACGCCAGCACCCTGGACCTTCAGGCCGACCTCACCCCGGGCACCGCCGACCGCTCCGGCCTGGACGTCCGCACCGGCGCCGGGCAGCGCACCCGCATCGGCTACGACACCGCCACCGGCGAGGTCTACATCGACCGCTCCGCCTCCGGCGACACCGGCTTCGACCCGACCTTCACCGGCGTCCAGCGAGCTCCGCTCGATCTCCACGGCGGCCGGCTGAGCCTGCGCGTCCTCGTCGACGCCTCCTCCGTCGAGGTCTACGCCCAGAACAGCCGTGGCGAACAGGTCACCCTCACCGACCAGATCTTCCCGGACCCGTCCAACACAGGTGTCGGCGCCTTCGCCGAAGGCGGCACCGCCACCCTCGACCACATGCAGGCGTGGCGGCTGAAGTCCATCTGGCCGTGACCAGCCCTTACCTCACCGCGCCGGGCATCATCGGCTTCCGGCGCACGGCTCTCCATCGTCGTACGAGAGCGATGCGTAAGCGGACCGTCCAGCACGAGGCGTAACGAGCGAGATCAAGCAAGAAGCCTCGTGGTGCTCACCACGTGAAACAGCACCGCGAGGCAGTGTCGAGCACCCCCAGCGGGGGGTCATTCAGCGTGAACAGAGGTACCAACGGCGAACTGCCCTGTCCGCTGTGCCCTTTGGCCAGCGTTCAACGCATCAACTCAGCCATCCGGCAATGGCGTTGGCGAGGGCGTCACCGCCGTGCTGCACAACGGTTCCCGCCACCAGGGCGGGAAGTGCCTGGGCGATCTGGCGAAGCGTGCCGGCCTGTGCGTCGGACGCCGCCAGAGAGGTGTCGACGGTGTCCGCCATCGCCCGCAGCACCGCCACATTGGCCAGGCCCGCCTCGTTGCGCTCCACGTCGGCACGGAACGAGGCGAGAAGGTCTCGTACGGCCTCGATGTCGACTGCACCCTGGACCGACGCGGACTGGTACACGTGGGAGATGTTCTGCCCCACGACGTTCTGGTTCGGGGCGTTGTTGTTGCCACCGATACTGATGCCCGAGCCATGTCCCTGCTCCGATTCGGGGCGACGCCGTCCCACCATCATCACTTGCCTCCCTGGTTGCCGTTGCCCTGGCCCACATTGCGGATGTCGCTGCCCGCGACGTTCTGGATGGGCGCGTTGTTGTCCCCGTACACCTGGATGTTGGTGATGACCGCGGCTACCTGGCGCTCGTACTGAGCGGTGTCGACGCCCAGTTCGTCGAGGTACTCGGCGACGGTCCGGAAAATGCAGGTCTGCATCAGCACGACGTGCCGTTTGGCGTCGTCGCTCTGGTGCATGTCGGTGACCTCTTCGGTGGAATACCGATCGCGCAGACTGACAGGTTCCTTCTCCTCGGCGCGGCCGTCCTCCGCCTGCTCTCCAAGCCCGAGCCGCGCCACAAAGCGCCACAGCGCGAGCGGGCCCGCAGCAGCGTCCAAGAGCGACTGCGTCACGATCCAACCGAGCAGCCGTGTTCCTCGCTTGGCGACGGGTGCGTCGGCTACCCGCAGTTCGTTGTACAGCGGCGTCATCACGTGCGGGCGAACGGTCAGCCGTAGTTCGCCCGCCTCCAGCGCGGCATGCACGAACACGCTCACCACCACTTGGCCGTCCCAGCTGACGCACTGCGCCCGCAGATACAGCCGGTCCGGCACGCTGGACGGCGACCGGCGCCCCCGGCCGCGCAGGTCTGGCAGTTCCAGCTTCGGCGCACGGGTGCGCCGCAGCCACAGCGCCGACGGCAGACCCTTCACCTCCGTGACGGAGAAGCCGGGCAGGGGATCGGTGATCTCCCGTGCCCCGCGCCCCAGCTCCCGCAGCGCCCCGCCCATCCGCCGCAACAGCTCCGCCTCCCCGAACGATTTGACCGACTCCTCCGGGTCCTTCGGCTTCAGCGGGATGTCAATATCGGCGACGCCCCACACATCACGCCCGGCTCCCACGAAGCACTCGGGCTCGTCGTACGGCAAC
Source organism: Streptomyces sp. NPDC007901 (assembly GCF_042959465.1). Classification (NCBI taxonomy): domain Bacteria; kingdom Bacillati; phylum Actinomycetota; class Actinomycetes; order Kitasatosporales; family Streptomycetaceae; genus Streptomyces; species Streptomyces sp. NPDC007901. Next base: position 17,601 of record NZ_JBIBKW010000015.1, read on the forward strand.
TCCCGCCTCGCCTGTTCGCTGCCGATATGCGTCATCCGGCGCTCGCCTTTCGCCGCGGCCCGGGGCAGCCGGTCGGACGACACCCCCTCCCGGACGAGCCGGGCCAGCGCCGCGCGCGCTGCGAGACGGTCGCCGGCACACATCAGCGCGGCCCCGGCCAGCAGCGCGAACGGCAACAGCACCAGCCCGATGCGCAGTGCGACGACCTCGCCGCTGACGGGCTGGTACGGCACGACCGCGAGCAGCCATGGCACGCACAGCATGAGATACGCCGCACGAGGCGACCTCGCCAGCCGCGATGTCCTGCCCTTGCGTAACGCCCGGTAGGCGGCCCACCGCATCAACAGAGCCACGAAGACGACCGCTCCCCAGACAACGGCCGCCCTGGGTGCCGCGTACGCCACGAGGGCAGCCACGAGCAGCCCCGCCACACGTCGGGCCCACCGGCGTCGCCGTGCACGCAGGCTGTGCGCCACCACTGGTACGAGGTCGAACGCGTACGACGGCACAGGCAACGGCGGGCCGTGCAGGACGTGATCCACAACCCACTGCGCCATGGGCTCGCCCATGGGCGGACAGTCGTCACTGCCTTCCAGGTAGATACGCCTCCGGGTACTGCGGCGGGGCTTGTCCGGCTTCTTCCCCCTGCCTCTGAACTTGCGCCACCACGCTTTGACGGCTTTCACCCGGTCGGGGCGTGCGTACACGGCTTGGCACAGCAGCCTGGTCACTTCCGAAGAGGTCGGATCAACCTCCCCAGGGCCACGCGCATCGGAGGTCGCGGGACCAACCTGAATCGGCACCGCCGGCCCCTCGACCATCCCTCCATCGGACCGGTCCCGAGCACGCAGCCCCCACCCCAACGCCATTCCGCCCCCGCTCGTCGATCAGGCGGGCATCCTCACGGTGAACTTCGAAAACCACCAGATCGCAAACAAGACAATGCCCTCAACCTCCCTGGGTAGAACGAGAATCGACCGAATCCCGCTCCCTCAGAAAGGGACTGCGGGTGAACTCGACCCACGAAACAACGCCCGCCTGGGCCATACAAGGTGACAGCGACAGGGACCAATGCTCGGTTGCGGTCTGTCGGATGCGCGCGGCAGACCTGCCTGAATGTGGTCTTGCCAGGCCAACCTCAAGACAGCGTAGATTGGAGCCAGTTGATCATCAGGGGGGAGCCGGTGACGGGGCGAGACCTTCGAACGCTGTTCAGCTCGAACGACCGGAGCATCTCCGCCAGTGAGGCGTTCACGAACCGCCAGGCACAGTGGCAGGCCGTGACGACCCACTTCGCCGAACACATACGGCACGTGACCCGCGCGGACTTCGACGTGGAGGATCTGGAAGCTCCACGCCGCAACATCCTGGTCTTCCACGGCGTGGGCGGAATTGGCAAGTCCACGCTCTCCCGCAAGATCGAGGCGTCGCTCTCCAGTAGCGAGCACCGTCCCGTGCAATGGGAATCACCATCTCACGCCCAGGAGCGGATACTGCCGGTCCGCATCGACCTCGCACGCGCCGCGGGCATGGACTTCGAGCGCGTCGTCCTCACCATCCGTCTTGCCGTCGCCGCGCTCGGCCAGCCAATGCTCGCCTTCGACCTCGCCCTGCGCCGTTACTGGGAGCACAACCACCCGGGCGAACCGATCGAGGAATACCTGCGCCGGGGCGGGCTGCTGAGCCGCTTCAGCGCCGCTGCCGCGCTGCCCCAGCAGATGCAGTCCGCCCTCAGCGACGTCGCCCAGGCCCTGCTCCTGCCCGGCACCGTCGGAAGTGCGCTCGGCCAGGGGGCCGGGGCGCTCGTCAAGGCATTACGCGAGCGGCGCCAGTCCGTACGCGCCCTCGCCGACTGCTCCCGCCTGGCTGACCTCCTGGAGGCCGAGCCCGACCTGGAAGCCCTCAGCTTCTACCCACATCTGCTCGCCCGGGACCTGGCCCAACTCCCGGGCGCCAAGAGCGCGCTGCCCGTGATCCTGCTGGACACCTTCGAGGACACCGGCGACCGCACCCACCGCGATTTCGAGCGCCTGCTCCAGCGCATCGTGTGGCTGATGCCCAACGCGTTCTTCGTCGTCACCGGACGCAATCGCCTCCAGTGGGCAGAGAGCAGCCTGGAAGGGCAACTCGACTGGACCGGTCCGAATGCGTGGCCCGGCCTCGTCTCCGACACGCCCCATACCGGGTCAGGCGTATCCGGCCGCCACATCCTGATCGGCGACTTCTCCCCGGAAGACTGCGAGGACTACCTGTCCCGCAGGCTCAGCCGCAACGGGCACCCGCTGATCGACGAACCGGTCCGCCGGATCATCGCCGAGCGCTCCCACGGGCTGCCCCTGTACCTGGACCTGTCGGTCATGCGCTACCTGGAACTGCGGCGCAGCGGCAGACAGCCACAGGCCACGGACTTCGACCACGACTTCCCCGCCCTGATCGCCCGTACTCTCAGAGACCTGACCGCAGAGGAACGCCACGTACTCCGCTCAGTCAGCCTGCTCAGCGCCTTCTCCGTACCCCTGGCCACCCAGGCCGCAGGCATGCAGCACGACGCGCCAGCCCTACGGCTGACCGAGCGCCCCTTCATTCGGCAGTCCTCCTCCGGCGTGTGGCCCTTCCACGTCCACGACCTGATCCGCGCCGCCATCCGCAACCCGGACGACGCCAGTGACGACCGCTGGTCGGAGCAGGACTGGCAGCGCGCGGCCCAACGCGCCTTCCACGCACTGGAATCCCAGTGGCGCCAGGACCTACGGCGCAACCGCGCCATCCTGGTCAGCTGCCTCCAACAAGGGCTGCTCCTCGCACGGGACTTCCACCTCGATCTCGGCTGGCTCGCCGATGCCGCATTCCAGTACGTCAGCGACTCGATCTGGGAACCGCTGGTGCTCCCCGCCGCCGATACCGCATCGTCCGGGGGCGTACGGACTGCGGCGGATGCCCTGGTCGAAACGCTCAGTGCCATCGCCCGGCGCCAGTACGAACACCGTGAACGCACCGTCAGTCGGCTCTCCGCCATCCTTGCATCGGGATTGCTCCCCGATGGCCTGGTCGAACTGGCCGCGTATTACCAAGCAAAGGCCCAACGGGACCTCGGGTTAACCGATGACTCTCGCCACGGCATGCAGCGTGTCGCGTCCGCCGGCGGCCGGCTCGCGTCCGCCGCTCGACGGGGCCTGGCGCACCTGAGCCGCGTGTCCGGAGATTTCCCTGCGGCGTTGGAGGCTGCCGGGAGCCTGGGCTGGGCCGGGCGCCGCCATCGGGTGCTGGGGGACGTGTGGTGGGTTCAGGGAGACATGGAGCGGGCGGCAGCCGCGTATCTGGCGGGCCGGAGCGATGCCGAAGAACACGGTGTGGTCGGCGAGACCGCCGTGGCCCAGGCACATCTCGCCTTTGCCGTATCCTTCGTCGACCCGCTTCGGGCCGATGACGAACTCGACCTCGCGGACCGGCTGTTGTCGCCCCTGAGCCTGCGCTCCAACGAGATGACCGCTCGCATCGCCGCACTCGTGCGCGACGCCGGATTCGTCGAAGACCTGCCTGACCGAGCGGCCGTCCAGTTGGCAGAAATCGGCGTCTCCGGCATCTCCTACGCCGCGGCCAAACTGCAACTGGCCCTGTGCTTCCACCACGCGGTCCTTGATGCCCAGGACCACCTCGCGGCTGGTATCGCCCGCCTGAGTGAGCTCACACAAAACGGCTACTACGCCTACTACGTCGAAATCGCGCACTTCATGGGCGACCTCCCACTCTCCCCGAACACCTTACGAGCACGGTGGATCGACGGAGAACGACAGACCCGGGAGCGATGGCGCAACATGGTGCTGGGACGCCGCGATCACGTCGGTACGGTTCGTTGAGCCGCAGCAATGGGTCTGCTGCCAGGAGATTGCCCAGCTCTCCACAAGGCACCCCGCCCCGCCCCTCGGCACCTCGCTCGTGCTGTCCCTGGCCTTCGCGAGTGCCGCCCGCCTGGGCGACCGCTTCGCATCCCCATCGAGGTCCTATTCAATGCACTCGACAATGCCCCCTACACTCGGCGCCCTGGCCATCGAGATCACACTTCCCGACTAACCTTGAACTCAGGGTCGGCCCCTCATGAATGGCCTCCGGATCCACCGTGGCTAACCGGAGCTGGCATGTGGATTTCGGCGCTGAGACGGCAGCGGCCGCCCGCCTCACTTCGCAGGCACCTATTTGCCTGGGAAGATCACCGGTAGCAGTGTCGTCACGACAGCCAGACCAGCGCTGACCGTACTGCGGTACAACCACGCTCCAGCCATGACGACGATCTGAGGTTCCCCCGAGATGCGGAATGTGTTGACAGAGGGTCAGATGGGACTCATGAGAGGAACATCGACCATGGCCGCCCCCAGAAAGTACTGGGCCGGGGCCTTCATCGCCCGGGCAAGGAAGGCCAGGTCGGATGCGGTCTGCTGGCCGGTCCTGCGGCTCGTGGTCGCAGTCGGTGCGGGTGGTTCGCCGTCAACGGCTGTGGTGCGGGGCATCAGCCGGCCTCCTTGCCGGCGTCGCCGTCGATGACGGTGAACAACCGGTCATAGGAGCCCAGCTCGCGCTGTTCGACCTCGATGAGCGGGCCGGAGGCGGAGCCGACGGCGTGGATCTGACCGGTGGGCCGGCGGCGTACTTCCTGACGCATCGCCTGCCCGGCCTCGGCGTGTTCGGGATCGGTCAGGGTCTGGTGGCGGGCCCAGCAGCGGGCATGCTGGGCGACGATCTCGCCGCCAGAGGTGAGCACGACGACCTGCTCGTTGTCGGTCAGCACGGTGACCTGGTGGCCGATCGCGGCGGGATCGACGGAGTAGTCGCAGGTGTCGACGCGGACATAGTGGTCCCGGCCCAGCCGGGTCGAAAACCGCCACCAGGTCGGCGGGTCGACCGCGGGCAGGGTGAGCATCTGGGCCCGGTCCGCTTCCCACCGGTCGGCCGGACGGGCCCCGAGAGTGCGGTGGACACGCCGGTTGGCGACCTTCAGCCATGCCTGCAGCTGGGTGTTGAAGTCGTCCGGTCCGCTGAAGTGCCGTCCAGGCAAAAACGACGTCTCCAGATAGCCGTTCGCCCGTTCCACCAGTCCCTTCGCCTCCGGATCCCTCGGACGGCACAAGTAGATCCTGGTGGCGAGCAGGCCCGCGAACGCGGCGAACTCCGATGTCGGGTGGCCACGGCCGACGCCGGCCTCGTTGTCCCAGACCAGCGTCCTGGGGACGGCGCCCCATTCGGTCAGCAGCCGCCAGTGCCCGTCGATCAAGTCGCCGGTCCTGCGGGACGGCAGCATCCGGGCGGCGATCACGCGTGAGTAGCCGGACACCATCACCAGGACCGGCGGGCGTCCGCTCTGCCCATAGCCGAGGGGGACGTCCACGTCGGGGAACCACAAGTCGCACTGGGCCAGCTCGCCGGGCCGATAGGCCGTGCGCGAGACCGGATCGACGGGAACATAGGCCGGCCGCAGTTCCCGGATCCGGTCCTTGAGGATGGTCATGCCCCTGTCCCAGCCGATCCGCTCGGCGATCACCGTCGCCGGCATCGTGGGTGTCTCCCGCAGCAGTTCCCGGATCTGCACCTCGACCGCGTCGACCGCCGAGCCCTTGGCCGGCCGCTGGTACTGCGGCGGCCGGTCGTTGGCCAGGGCCCGCTTGACGGTGTTCTTCGAGATGCCCAGATGCCGGGCGATCGCCCGGATCGGCATCTGCTCGGCCCGGTGCAGCCGGCGGATCTCTGCCCAGTCCTCCACGAGGATCACCTCCCTCCTGACCTTGATCACCAAGGCCAGAGTCAGACGAAGATCACCAAGTGGGTCACTTTTGATCCGCCGTCAGAGGGTCAGCGTTCGGCCGCCGTCGAGAGGAGATGCCGGAGTTGCACTGGGTGTGGGGAAACCCTTCGCAATCGTCCTGATGGCGATCGTGTGCACCACTTTGTACTTCATCTTCAAGCGCAAGGACTGGCTCTGAGCAACCGGCCGGCGAGGCCCCACGCCAGGGCCTCGCGGGAGCCGAGGCAGCCGCCGGAAGGCCCACCGAGGCCGCTGGGGAGAATCCGGGGAGAATGAGATGTGCTCCTCGTCGGCCGGGCGACGCCGCCGAGCGGGTCGATCGCGTGCGTCTGCACGAAGCGGCCGGCTGCGCCGCGAGGACACCGGCGCCCTGGGCGTGCGCCCGGCGGATCACGCCGCACACCGAGCGGACCCCGCACTGCGGCGTGCGCAGGTTGGCAGGTCCCGGACCGCTTCCAGCGGTGACGGGAGCCGGTCTCGGGTGCACAGTTCACCTGCACGACGCCGAGTCGGCCGGCGAGTTGCCTCGAATCGGGCGGGGTCGAGCAGGATGGCCTGCGGGCGCGGCCTTCACGATCGTGCCGAGTGGTATCAACGTGACCTTGAACGGTCGCGCCCTTCGGCGTTCACCCGTTCCTGCCCGCCGACGGCGTCTCACGAAGTGAGCACGCATCACGCCTGGCCGTCAGAGCGCGGAGGCGGCAACCTTGACGGAATCGAGAATCGCCACCGTATGCCCGACCTGTTCGCCCTTCTCCACCAGGGCCATGGCATCTACCGCTGAGATCTCGTGCGGCGACAGATCGTTCTCCATCTGCAGCGCCTGTGCGCCAGCCGCCGTCGGCGACAAGCCTTCGAACGCCTCCTGCAGAACGCGCACCGGGTAGAAGTGGAATGGACCGAGACCTTTTCGTTCCCACCGGGCGAATCCGCCCACCACCTCGTCCGGCTCGGACTGGACCTTCCATGTGTAGGTCAGCACGCGGCCGTCGTAGCCGGCGGCTCCGGAAAGAGCCAGAATCTCAGATATCGGAATGCGTGAACCGATCGACGACAACACGCGGCCACCGACCCGCAGGACCGGGTACGCCTGCTGCAGAGCCAGGTAGTGCAGTGTGACGAGGTTCTTCTCGGCGAATCCGGGAATCTCTTCGCTGCGCTCCGCGATGAACGTCGAACTCGTCTGGCCGTGAGCGAGGTCGTCGCTCTGGGCCATCGGGATGTTGGGCAGGTTCTCGTAGATCACATCGACCTGAGACAACTTGCCGACCAGCGGGGAGAGGAGATCGCCGGCGCCTCCGAAGAGTTCGACGTCTTCTGCCAGGAGGTTGCTCTGAATGTTTTTCCGGGCGCATTCGACGACGTCGTCGTGGATATCGGTGAAGCCGACGGTACGTGCCTGCAAAATCTCCACGGCCGCCAGGGCGTCCAAGCCGACGCCCGTGCCGATCGTGCAAAAGCGCGGAGCAAGGAAGCCCCGCTCAGCAAGCGTCTTGAACGCAGGGACGGCAACGCTCGCGACCCAGTCGGCACGCAGGAAATCCGACTTCGGAAGGTACGTGTGGTCCGAGAGCTCGAGTTCGACGGAGGACCTGATTCGCTCCGTTGCCTCGATCTGAAAGAACTCGCTCGGCGACACCACGACTTCGGCCTTGCCGGTCTGCGTACTCATCGTGCCCTCTCTTCGATATGGCAACTGTGCTGCGCCTACGAGCCCGTCCGGCCGCGATAGAGGTGTTTCACTGTCGGCAACGCCCGCAGAGCTGTACAGAGGGGCACTGTTGCCTTTCGCCGGGCATGAAGAACGATGGTGCAAGAACACGGAATTAGTCTGCACGAACCTCAGATCTTGAGGTCCTGATAGGTACCAGGATTGAAGCAACTCACGGCATCGGTAAAAAAACGGATGCCGAGATCAGAAACTCCGGAAACCGTTACAGCTCTGCCGGACCTGCATTGCCAAGAACTTTGTCGCAACCGCCGCCGGGTATCCCGTCGGGCCGGGCAGCGCCGCTGACCCGGCGACGTGCGAGCAGGGCGCCGGGCACTGCATTCGGTCAGGCAAGCTCGTCAACAGGGTGAACGCTGCTGGATGCGGTACCGGCGACCGCCTTGGCGAGGGAACGCTCGGCGGCGCGGGCGGCGGGCGGGGTGACGACGGCCGCGAGGAGCACGATGGCGGCGATGGTCAGCCAGCCCGCGGTCTGCCACTCCATGGCGAGGTAGGTGTAGGCCGCCGGCGCCCATACGGTGCCGACGGTCTGGCCGACCTGGGTGACGCCCTGGTATTCGCCGCGTCGGAGGGGGTCGGACAAGAGCGCGGTGAATCCCCAGCCCGCCGCTGCCTGGAAGAGCTCGGCACCGGTCAGCAGGATGTGGGCCAACCAGACCAGGGTGATGGTCAGCCACTCGACGCTGCCGTCGGTGAACACGACGATCACACAGGAGGCCGCGAAGCAGGCGGCGCTCCGGTATTGCGCCCGGACCGCCCCCGACAGTGTGTCGGTGCCGCGGGCAGCCATGGTCTGCAGGGTCACCACCATGACGGCGTTGGTCGCGAGCAGCCCCGCCAGAAGCACACGAGGGGCGTTGGTGTCCTCCACCAGCCAGAGCGGGATGACCACGGAGAGGATCACCTGATTCGTGGACAGCACACCGCTCAGAACGGAGACGGCGAGAAACGGCCGGTTGCCGAGCGCGCCGCCCCACTTCCGCCGCTCGCGCCCTTCCGGCTGTGCGGGAGCCTGGACGGGGCCGGCCGCCTTGGGCAGCCTGAAGATCACCACTGAGTTGATGAGCAGCACCACACCGACGAAGAAGGGGAGCATGCGGATGGCGGTGTCGCTGCCGGTGGCAAGGGCCAGGCCCCCCAGCCCCGCGCCGATGGTGAACCCGGCGTTCAAGGCACTCCGGTTGTAGGCGAGCCCCGCGGTCCGTTCCTTTCCGGGGTAGAGGTTGAGCAGATACGCGCCATAACCCGCGCCTCCGGCGGCGTTGATGAGTCTGAGGGCCATGACGACCACCAGAAAGGCGGAAAATCCGCGAACCGCCGGATAGGCCAGGAAGCAGACCGCCTCCGCGAGGGACGCCACGGCCCACGCGGTTTTGGGACCGACCCGGTCGGCGAGACGGCCCAGCGGCACGGCGGCGACGAAGGTGACGATCCCGGCAATGGTCAGGCCCAACCCGACAGCGGCGGCGGAGAGGCCGACAACCTTGGTGAAAAAGACTGCGTTTGTGGTGAAGAAGCTGCCGGTGCCTATTCCGTAGAGCAGAGCCTGAGCGCTGACTCGCCCCACCGCCGAAGACGGCGGGGCCACTCGGCGGAGCAGGCGTGCGAACGGTTTCCGAGGGGCAGGCGGCGGGGCGGCTGATGTGGCTCGGGGCATGTGGCGTACGCTAGCCAACCGGTTGATGGCCGTCTCCTGACATAGGACAGGGCTCGGGCGTCGCGAACAGGGTTGCCTCTGGAGAAGTGGTGGTCGGGTTCCATTCGCCGCCCCTGCAGCCCCGCCGGAGCCACAAGATGGAATGAGCCGCTCACCGAAGACCGCAAATGGCAACTTGCGGGCATTTCCGGGCAGGTGACGCCGCGAGCGGCATCACGATCTCGTGGTGGATACCAACTCTTCTGTGCTGACCACCTTTTCTGGGTTACCGGGCTATTCGTCGAGGTCGCGAAGGGCTATGACGGGCCTTGGCCCGGGTCGGTTCGTGGCGCCGCCGGGCGGATCACCGGAACCGGCCGGGCCGCGTCGTACTGAGGTGACCCGGGTCCCGGTTGCGCGGTAGGTCCGGCGCTGTCGGCGGCTCACGCACTCCCCGCCGCGAACCGGCCGACCTTGCCGATGACGTCCTGGCCGTAGATCCGCAGGGCCTGCTGGAGGGCGAAGTCGGCCATGTAGGTGCGGAATCCGGCCTCCGGCTCTTCGGCGAAGTTGAGCATCCGGCGGTTGGCGAGGACGGCCTCGCCGTCGAGACCGTCCAGGCCGCGTTCGATCGCGGCGTCCATCTCCTCGGGCTCGACGACCTCATCGACCAGCAGCCGGGCCTCCGGCTCCGCCGCCCTGATGCGCCGGCCGCCCAGGATGATCTGGCGGGCCAGCCGGGGGCCGGTGAAGCGTGCGAGGCGGTAGTTGCCGGCCCCCGGAACGATGCCCTCCTTGGCGGCGGGCAGGCTGAAGTACGCGTCCGAGGCGGCGACGACATGGTCGATGACGAGCAATACCTGCATCCCGCCGCCGATGGCGAACCCGTCGACCGCGGCCAGCCAGGGCTTGCCGGCGTGCTGGGTGTGCCAGGTCGCGGTGTCACCGAGGGAGAGGCCGTGGGCGATCTTGCGGAGATAGCCGAGTTCGCGGCGGAGCAGGAAGCCGACCAGTGGGATGTCGCCGGAGCTGAGGCTCTTGAGGTTGATGCCGGCGCTGAAGACGCGCCTGCCCCGGTAGCGGGGGTGGGTCATCTCACCGCCGCGTATCAGGCCGACCCGGATGTCGGGGTCGAGCAGGGCGAGATCGACGGCGGTCTCCATGTCGTCGACCTGCTGTTCGTCCTCGGCGTTGAGCCGGTCGCCCCGACAGAGCGTCAGGCGGGCGACGCCGTCGCGGCGCTCCACGTGGACGGACTCCGTCTCCAGTACGCCCGTGCGCTGGAATTCGGGGAGCAGCCGCATCGCGCGGGCGGTGGGACGGAGCATCGCGTCGAGCAAGTGCGGGCCCGCGACCGGCGAGCGGAGCACCGCGCGCAGCAGGATGCCCTGGTCGATCTCGTGGCCCTCTTTGTCGGCCTGTGGCCGGGTGCGCTCCTCGGCGATCCGCCCGGGGCCGGGGACGAGGCCGGGGTAGGCGGCGGCCGCCGCCTCGACCAGCTCGTCGAGGCGGAGGGCACGGGTGCCGCCCCCGGTCAGATGGCCGTACACGGCCTCGGCATGGGACTCCAGGAAGCGGAAACGCTCGGCCCGGGCGGCGTCCTTCGCCGCCTCGGCCGCCTCCCGCGCGGCGGGGCCGCGGCTCGCCGGGCGCGGAAGCCCGGCGAGCACGCGGTCCGCCGCGTCGGCGGCCTCCGTGACGGCCCGCAGGCCCGGCAGATCTGGCGCCCCGGCGCTCAGGGCGTTGGTCACGCCGACTCCCGGGCGACGGCACGGCGCAGGGCGCGGTCGCAGGCGGCCAGATGGGAGCCGAGCGCGTCCTCGAACGGCGTGGTGGACGCGTCCAGGAGGAGCTGGCGGCGGACGGCGAGTTCGCTGCCGCCGCCGTCACCGTAGCGGAGGACCAGGTCGGCCAGGGCGGCATCCGGGTCGTCCGCCAGTTCGTCGGCGAGGCCGAGGGCAAGGGCCTGCTCGGCGCCGATGGGGTCGCCGAAGAGGACGGCCCGGCGCGCGGCGCCCGCGCCGAGCAGGCGGACCAGCCGGAAGGCGGCCATGCCGGGCCAGGTGGCCTCACCGTCAAAGGGCAGCACCAGCCGGGTGCCGGGTGCTGCCAGGCGCAGGTCGGCGGCGAGGAAGGCGTCGAGGGCGGTGCCGCCGGTGTCGCCGACGGCGACGGCGACGGTCGCGGCGGGGAGGCGCTCGAATCGGCGCAGGGTGCGCTCCCACTTGGTGACAAGGGCCGTGTCGAGGTCGTTCGTCCAGCCGGGGGCGGGCGCACCGCTCACCCGCAGCACGGCAACGCCGGGGCCGCCGTCCTCCACCCGGTCGCAGAGCGCCGCGAGCTCCTTCACGGCCCCCGGTGTCGGCGGCCGGCGGCCGTCCACTGCCAGAGTCAGTGCTTCGTCCACGGACACGTCTCCCCTCACCACTGCACCAGTACCGTCTCGAGGGTGGACCCCGGACCCATCGTCATGAGCACCCCGTAGTCGCCGGGCTCGGCGGTCTTCTCGTCGAGCAGCCGCTCGTAGGAGAAGAGGAACGACCCGCTCGACACGTTGCCGTAGTCCCGCAGCACACCGACGGTGTGCCGCAGGTCGTGGCGGGTGAGGCCGAGGTTGACGACGACCGAGTCGATGACCTTCTTGCCGCCGGAGTGCACCAGCCAGTGCCGGATCTCGCTGCGGCGCAGCCCAGTACCGGAGAGCAGCCGGTCGACGACGATCTCCGCGTGCGCGCCGACCACATAGGGCACCTGGGGGTCGAGGTAGAAGCTGAAGCGCCCCAGGTCGCGGTCCCAGTCGTAGCGCATCGCGCCGACGGCCTCGGGGATGATGCAGCTGGCGAACTTGAGGAGGGTGGGTCCCTCGCCGCCGACGGCACCCATGTCGTCGGGGCCGGAGACGAGCGCGATCGCGGCCGCACCGTCGCCGAAGAGGCTGTTGACAACCGCGGTCTGCATGGAGGAGTCCATGGCGTAGGCGGCGGAGCACGCTTCCGTGCACAGCATCACGGCCAGCTCCCCGGGGTGGGCGGCAGACCAGCCCGACACCAGGTTGAGGGCGTTGAGCCCGGCGTTGCAGCCCATGCCGACGATGTCGCTGCGCGAGCAGTGCCGGTCGATGCCGAGCTCGCGGATGAGCAGCGCGCTGATGCCGGGGGTGAGAAAGCCGGTGGAGGTGACACAGCAGAGGTGGCGCAGGTCGGACAGGTCGGCGCCGGCCCGCTTGAGGCAGGTGCGAAGCGCCTCGGCGCCCGTCTCGACGGCCGATCTCCTGTGTTTGTCGAGGAGGTCGCCCTGTTCCTCGGCACTGCGGATGCCGTCGGGACCGGGCTCGGGCAGGACGAGGTGGCGCCGGTCGATGGCGCTGTTGCGGAAGACGGAGGTGATCTTCGGGTCGCTGATCGCGAAGGCGTCCAGGACCTCCTGCTGGGAGTAGGAGACCGGAGGCACCGCGGTGCCGACACTGATGATGCGCGGACGATGCTCAGCGACAAGAACGCCGTTGCCGGCTTCGAGGGTGATGGTCATCGGAAGGTCCACCCCCACATCCGGCGCTTACTGCGCGGCCGTTGGCGTATTCGCCAGATCCTGTCGAAGTCGTGCACGAGTACCAGCCTTTCAGGAATGAGGCGAATCAGTCGTTCTGGATTCTTGCTGTGTCCGCCGGGATGTTCTCGTCCACTGCGCTCTCGGCCTCGATGAACTCCGCGAGCCGCGCCGTGCCCTCTTCGATGTCAGCCGAGGTCAGATAGCTGGTGGAGAGCCGGAGAGCGCGATCGCCGCCGCCATCCGGATAGAAATAGCTCATGGGTGTCCAGAGCACTCCGAATTTCTCGGCGGAGCGGGCCAGCGCCGTGTTGTCGGCCCGGAAGGGCACCTTGACGGTGACGAAGAAGCCGCCGGTGGGCCGGTTCCAGCGGATCCCCAGTGCCTCGCGGCGGGCGACCGGGAGGCAGGCTTCGAGGCAGCGCAGTACGGTGCCCAGGGCATCGTGGTAGTAGGCGGCCGGTTGGGCGTTGAGTGCGGAGATCCGGCCGTCCGCCGCGAGCAGGGCACCGGCCACGACGGCCTGGCTCAGCGAGGAGGTGTTGACCGTCACCATGCTCTTGATCCGGGTGAGTTCGTCGGCGAGCAGGCCGGTGTGCTCGTCCTCGTCCACGACCTCCTGGTCGGCGACGGCGAAGCCCACCCGGGCTCCGGGGAAGATCGTCTTGGAGTAGGAACCGAGGTGGACGACGGTACCGGAGCGGTCCAGGGACTTGAGTGTGGGCAGCGGGGGGCCGGGGCTCACCCGGCGGTAGGGGCTGTCCTCGATGATCAGGATGCCGTGACGCTCCGCGGCGGCCAGCAGGCGGTCGCGGGTGTCCCTGTCCAGCGTGTTCCCCGAGGGGTTGGAGTGGTCCGGGATGACATAGAGGGCGCGGGGCCGCCGTCCCGCCGCCCGCTCGCGAGCGATCACGGTCTCGAGGACGGCCAGGGAGAGACCGTCCTCGTCCTCGTCGACGGGGACCACGCGGGCGCCCAGCAGCCGAGCGGCGCCGGTGATGCCCGAGTAGCAGGGGCTGGTCACCAGGACGACGTCTTCGGGGCCGGCGACGAGGGCGCGCAGCACCAGCAGCATGGCCTCCTGGGCGCCGACCGTGACGACGATCGACTCGGCCGGCACGTCGATGCCCTCGTCGGCGCGCAGCGAGTCGGCGATGATGTCGCGGATCTGACCGGCGGTGGGGCCGTATTGGTAGAGAGCGGTGCGCACCTCGGCGGGGGTACGGCCCTGGGCGGCCAAGTGGTCGATATAGGCGCGGAGATGGACGAAGATCTGCTCGATGTCGAAGAAGCCGTCGTAGGGCCGGCCCGGCGCGAACGAGATGGCATCGGGATAGCGGTGGGTGATCTCGTTCAGGAACGTCATGGTGTCCAGAACGGGATCATGAACGCAGGCGTGCAGGTCTTTCCTGCGCAGCGGACGGCAGTTCGGCGACCTGGGCAGGGGCATGGACACGGAAACGGATCACCTCCGACGTGCATCTCGACGGCACCGACCACACCAGCCGCGAGGAGCAGGGCAGCATGATCCGCAGCTGCGTCGTCCGGCTGGACCAGGTCCTACTCGGTGACAAGGAAGATCTTGGGCCCCAGCGGCCGGTCCAGGCTGAGGGCCAGTGCCTCGCCGAACCTGGCCAGCGGGTACACCGGGCCCAGAAGGTCGTCGATCTCCAGTTCACCGGCCAGCCGCACCGCGTCGTCGAGCGGTCCGTAGGAAACGGCGGCCAGCGTCACGTCGTTGCGCACGGCCCGGGTCACGTCCGTAGCGATCGGCACTGCCGGGCGGCTCTTGAGCACAACCACTCCGCCGGGCCGGACCGACCGGATTGCCAAGTCGAGCGCCCTGTCGGTCCCGGCCGCCTCGACCACGAAGTCGTAAGACTCCCAGGTGGCTCCGTTCTCCGCCCTCCCTCCCAAATCCTCGCCTTCCGGGCTGTCCAGGGCGGGGGCGGTCTCGACGCCGTCGAAGCCGCGGGCGCGCAGGACACGGGTCGTGAGGTCGGCGATGCGGCCCGAGCCCAGCACGAGCCCCCGCTCGTCGGGCCTGATCGGTGCGTTCAGAACCGCGGACATCGCTGCGATCGGTTCCACGCACGCGGCCCGCGTCAGCGCCAGGTCGGTCGGCACGGCGCACAGGCTCGCCTCGGGCACGACGACCTGCTCGGCGAACGCACCGTCGGTGTCTACACCGAGCATGAGCCTGTGAGCACAGCGGTCGCCGTCCGCGCACGCCTTGCATTGCCCACACGAAATCAGCGGCAGCGCCACCGCCACACGATCCCCGTGCCGGTAACTGCTCGTCGAGTCGGCTTCGACCACCTCCCCGACCATCTCGTGGCCGAGGACTCTCCTGCCGCCGAGCGGAAGGAGCCCGGTCGCCGCCTGTACGTCCGTGCGGCAGATCGCCGCCATCAGCACCCGGAGCCTGACCCAGCCGGGTGGACGCGGCGGCGCAGGGATGTCGCCGATCTCGGCGCTCTCCGAGTTCCGAATGACAGCCTTCATTGAAGAGATCCCGTCGTCTGGCTCATACCGCGTAAGGAGAATCGTCGTCGATCGTGGTGAAGAACTCGCCGAGGAAATCCTCTAGATGCGCATGCGAGTTGGCCATGAAAAGCACAGGCTGACGAGCGTGTGAGTTGTAGTCCTGCTTGGCCATGTCAGCGAGGTCCAGAGGCCTGATGTCAGCACTTTGGAAATGTGTGAGCTCCTTGGTGGAAGACATCAGGCTCGCCCCCCACACCTTCGGCTCCCCGCCTTCAGCCACGAGCCCGCACTCGATGGAGAACCAGAAGATCCGCGAGACGAGCTCTACGGCCTCGGGCCTGCGCAGGCGCCGTACGGCATCTCCGGCAAGCTGATACAGATGCGCCCAGCGCTCGTTCACCAGATGCGGGCCATGTCCGATGACTTCGTGAATCATGTCGGGTTCCGGAGAGAACTCGGGTCGCGAAACATGGCGAATGTACTGGGTGGCGTGGAAGTTCCGGTCCGCGAGGCTTCCGTAGAAGGTCCTGACCGCGACGCTCCCTGCGGCCGGAATCATCTTGAAGCCGGTCTCTTTCTCGATCGCGTCCGAAACTTCACGAAGTTGCGGCGGCCGGTGCGACGGAAGGTTGAGTGCGCTTACCGATTCGAGATACAGCGCGCTTGCGTGGCGCCGATGCAGGTCGCGCAGTTCCTCGGTGGCCAGCTGCCAGACCTGACGGTCGTTGTCCGAGTACACGACGTGGGGAGCCGGGTCTCCGGACCGGGCGTATATCGCCGCGGCGGCAATCCACTCGCGGCGCTCGATGTACCGCTCATCGCCGTACCCGGGATGACCTTCGGGCAGGGTCACTGATATATCGCCATTGCGAATTTCGATAACCGCAGGGCCCGGTCGACTCGTCCGCATTATCGCGTCAGCAACTTGATCCATGCCGGACACCATAGCCTTGGCGCGTCAGACCTCGGTCCTGTTACCTGTTGGGGCTTCAGATCCGAGGTACCGGCCGCGTCACCCCCGGTGGACACCGGGGTCCGGCGCGCAGGACCCTGGTGCGCCGGACGGCGTCACAGCTCGCGACCGGAGCAGATCAGCGCGATGCGAGGGGCGGTCTCAGCCGATCACGGCCCGGTGTTCTCGCCTTCGCCGATGAACCTGACATGCCGTTCGTCGCGTTCGTCAAATGCCGGCGCAACGGTCAGAACCATCTCCATCCTTCCGAGATAGTAAATGCGGATGCCCGGTGGGACCGAGATCAGGTCGGTGGCGCCGACCTCGACCGCTTCGCCATCCAGGTAGAATGTCCCCTGCCCGTCGACGATGTAGTAGATGTAGGAACTTCTTACATTGTAGAATTCCTGAAAGTGTCCCCGCTCGACATGCACGTGGACAACTGTCGCCGACGGATCGTTCTGCCGGTAGACAGTCAGGTCGATACCGTGCTTGCGGAACCTTTCCGCTTCCTCGACCGTATGCCTGTACTCGTTCATCGATCGATTCCTCCTGGCCGGCGGAGAGCCGGGCGCCGATTTCTCTGTTTCCCTGGACCGGCACCCCACTCAAGCAAGAAGTTCCTCGGCCCGCTTCCGCAGTGCCAGTCGGTCGACCTTTCGGTTGGGATTCAGAGGAAATTTGTCCAGGTGAATGTACCGGCGCGGGACCGCGCTACCGGGCAGCACGGCGCGCACAGCATCTGCCAGCGCCGTCTCCGACACCTCGCTGCCGGTGTAGAACACGACCAGCTCCGTGCCGTGCATCGCAGCCCTCACGACAGTGACCGCGTCGCGTACTCCGTCGCAGGCGCGTACCACGTGGTCTACTTCCGCCAGTTCGACGCGCCACCCATGCACCTTCACCTGCGAGTCCATGCGCCCGATATAGGCGAGTTCGCCGTCCGGATTCGCGCGGACCCGGTCGCCCGTGCGGTACCAGCGCCGACCCTCCAGTTCGACGAACCGCCCTTCGTCGTCGGCCGGATCGAGATAACCTTCCGTCATCTGCGGGCCGGTGACCCACAACTCACCCTCTACCGACGACTGTTCCCCTTGCTCGGTCACCAGGCGGAAGTCATGGCCGCCATGCACCTTCCCGATCGGCACCGTACCGTTCACACTGCGCTCCACCGACTCCTCGCCCGACCAGCGGTGGTAGGAGATGCCGATCGAAAGCTCGGTCGGTCCGTAACGGTTCTCCAGCTTTGATCCCGGTGCGGCCGCCAGCCAGTCCTTGACGTCCTGAACGCGCAACGCTTCGCCGCCGAAGATCGACCACTTCAGGCCGTCGAGTGCGCCTTTCTCCAGCCCGCCCATCTCGCGGGCCATCCAGATACCGCTCGGCGTGGAGTGCCAGATAGTGATTGCGTTTTCCGCGATGAACTCGGGAAGATCCCGATATGCCGACGACGGTACTACCTGGATCGTTGCACCCGAGCCCCACGCGGCGAACACGTCGTGGATGCCGGGGTCATAATTGAGGTCGTAGGTCTGGGCGAGCACGTCATCCGGTCCGAAGTCGCACCGCCTGAGGAGCTGATCGAAATAGTGCGCGAACCCGCCGTGCGAAACCGGGACAGCCTTCGGGATACCGGTCGAACCCGACGTGAAGAGAATGTATGCCCGGTCCGAGAAAACCACTTCGATCGGCGCCGTAAATTCCGGATGCGAAGTCACCGGAATCGTCGGAAAACCGTCGGCGAGACCATCGGTGTCGAGTACTCGAACGGGGGTGTCCTCATCGGTGATCTCCGACAGAGCCGCCAGACCGGACTCGTCGGCGATCACCGTGTCCACCCCGGCCACCTTGATCATCCGGCGGCTGAGGGCAGCGGGAAAGCTGGGCTGCAGCGGGACAACGGTGCCGCCCGAGTACAGGACTGCCAGTAGGCCCACATAGCCCGTCACGCTCTTGCCCGCCAGGACTCCTACCGCACAGGGCGCGCCGTCCGCCACCAGCGATCCTGCCCATCGCAAGGCCTTCTCGTGCACCTGCCGATAGGTGATGACCTCTGCTCCGATGCGCACGGCGGGACGGTCCGGGGATATTTTCAGTCCATGCAAGAATCGCTCGACCAGCGTGAGAGGCATAAGCTTTTCCATTCCCTGTCCCCGGATCGCGGAAGTGTTATTCCGCACGGCGGCCTATTATTATCCTCAAACCGGTAGATTACCGATCGGTGTAGCAATCTGTACTGACATATGCCAGGGCCCGGCGGAGTTCCGCCGCGATCGGACTGTTCGCATGAGCTCCGCGACGGACGGAACGGAGTTCCGGGGCGGATGTCGTCGGCCGGGCGATTGGCCGCACCGCCCGATCCGCGCGGCGCCGAGCTGGGCGCAGGCGGGAAAGAACCTATTTCCAGGGCGACTTGGGATGTTAGCCTACGCGCATGTCACATCTGGGACCCATCGCCTGGCCGCCTGAGCCGATCAAGACCGAAAGACTCGTACTCCGTGAGTCCGAGGCGCGCGACCGTGCGGCGTTCATCGATTTGCTGGCGTCGCCGGAAGTGCACACCTATCTCGGCGGCCCCCACGCGCGTGACAAACTTGAGCGCGAGACGCCTGAGGTGCCCGAGCGCTGGCCCGGGAGTTTCGTCGTCGAGCTCGACGGGGCCATGATCGGCCAGATTCTGCTCAGGAGGGCGACGGAGCACCGCCGGCCGGCCGCCGCGGGGAAGGCCGATCTCGGCTACCTGTTCATGCCGCAGGCATGGGGATTCGGGTACGCCGCCGAGGCGTGCACGGCCGCACTCGATTGGTTCGACGGTGTCCTGCCCGGCGAGCCGGTGGTACTCACCACCCAGAGCGCCAACGTCGCCTCGATGCGCCTCGCCGCGAAGCTGGGGTTCACCGAGGTGGAGCGGTTCGAGGCCTGGGACGCCGAGCAGTGGCTCGGCATGCGGCCCCCGGCCACGCCGGCCGCCTGAGCCCGAGATCCCTGAGGCAGGGTGTCCCGGGAGAGACCCGGGACACCCTGCCTTCCTCATGTGGCCACGGCCCCGTGCTGCTTCGGCCGGCTGACACCGCACTCGACGGCATGCCCCGGCCGCGCCGGCCTGTGCTGCGCCCTAAAACACCCCGTGGACGGTCACGACACGGCCCAGGTCCATCGGTCTGCGGCCTCAGACCCGCGATGCGGTCCCGGCATCGCCCGTCCGGAGAATCGTCTGCATCGCGGGGAGTGATCCTGACCGCTGTCAGTGTGGATACATCCCCCTCGTCAATAACCTACTGCCCTGCGGCACGCTTCAGGCCGCCGCCGACGGACAGAGCAGCAATCGAAGAGTGGTCGGCACCCAGCCGCGGATCATCGGCAGAATCCTGAACCCAGCCTCCCGACGGGGCGTGCCCGGTCGTTGAGGCCCCGGGTCGCGCCCCCGGCAGACCGGTACGCGCAGACAGCACCGCTCGCAGGCAGCCGGCCCGTTCTGAAGGCATCCGCTGGTCCGACCTGATCCGATCCGCTCTGTGCTCTGCTGCAGACCGATGGGGGAATTGCATGGTGACCGCTGCTTTCACCGGGGCCTTCTGGTGGTCCGACGACCATGGCTTCGCCGACGCCGCGACCTCGCGCGTCTTCAACCAACGACGGCCGGCCCGGCGGCCGGCGGCGGTGCTGCGTGCCGCTCATGCCGCGGATGTGGCAGCGGGAGTGAAAATGGCCGCAGCAGAGGGCTGGCAGGTCGCGGTCCGCTCAGGCGGGCACAGTTGGCCGGCCTGGTCGCTGCGCGAGAACACCCTGCTCATCGACCTCGCCCGATTCACCGGGATATCCTACGACCCCACCAGCGGGATCGTCGCGACCGGTCCGGCGGTACGCGGCGGCCTGGACCTGGACCCCTACCTGGCCGGGTACGACCGCTTCTTCCCTGTAGGCCACTCCCCCACCGTGGGCCTGGGCGGCTTCCTCCTGCAGGGGGGCATTGGCTGGAACACCCGCGGCTGGGGCTGGGCGGCGGAGTCCATCGAGTCGATGGACGTGATCACCGCCGACGGCGAACTGGTGCGGTGCTCGGAGACGGAGAACGCCGACCTGTTCTGGGCGGCTCGCGGCTCGGGCCCCGGCTTCTTCGGCGTGGTCACCGAATTCCGACTGCGCACCCGCCCCCGGTTCCGAGAACTGACCAAATCCAGCTACGTCTTCCCTGTCGAACTCACTGCGGAGGTGCTCAGCTGGTACCTCACGGCACGCCACGACCTGCCCCCGTCCGTCGAGTTGTGCGCAGTCAGCTGCACTCCCCCCGGATCCGACTCCCCGGTGCTGGTCATCGACGCGCTCTCGTTCGACGGCGGTCCCACCTCGTTGGCCCCGCTCAGCACCTGCCCCGTGGCCGACAAGGCCATGACGTCCCAGGTCGCCCAGCCGGTGGACTTCGCTGATCTGCAGACCGAGCAACTGCGGGCCAACCCCGAACTCCATCGCTACTTCGCGGACAACGCCTTCCTGGCCGGTCCCGCCCCCGAGCTGCTGCCGGCGCTGGTACCCGCCTTCACCGCCCTGCCCACGGCCAGGACGTTCACGGTCCTGGGAGACTTCACCCCGCTGCTGTCCCGCCGTCCGCCGGACATAGCCCTGTCCGTGCAGACCGATCTGTATTTCGCCGCGTACGTGATCGGCGAAATCCCGGAGGAGGACGCCCGGTGCCGTTCGTGGTTGGACGGCACGATGAACCGCGTAGCACCGTATTCCGCGGGCTGCTACCTGGGCGACAGCGACTTCACGGCGCGGCCCGACCGCGTAATGTCCGACGCGGCCTGGTCGAAATACCAGCAGATCCGCGACACCCGCGACCCTGAAGGCCGTTTTCCCGGCTACCTCGGCGCCCCGTCGCAATCATGAGCGGCCGATCGTCCGGGGCGAGGCGCTGACACACGGGCAGCCTGTTGAAGCAGACGGCCGCTGACACCCGGCACGTCTCCGTCCGCGACCGGGGTTGCGTCGGGTACGTCGCGGACCCACCGCCGCGACCAGGTACCCCACAAGATCACCACGACCTCGGGTCGGCCCTGGTCGTGTCAGCCACCGCCCTGGCCGGGCATCACCGCCTGTGCACGCCGGCGGAACGCAGTGACCGCTCCGTCTCGCGGTAGCGACTGCTGACCGTCTGCCGGGACAGGGTCGCCAGCATGTAGTCCTCAGAAGGACGCTCGCTCATGCCCAGGTCGAGCGCCAACCGCTGGTGAACGCGGTTGTACCGGCTCTCAAGGCGTCGGAGCGCGGCCCGGAGCATATCCGGATCCTCATGGAAGTGGATCCGCCCCTGGGACTGCAGCCACACGCTCCCGCTGCTGTACTTCGTCACGGACAGGGCACCGGCGGGGTTCCTTCGCAGGACTATGGAGTCACGCTTCCTGACGAGGAAGGAGATTCGAGCCTCCCCTTCGACGTCCATGAGATCGAACCCGATGTGGCAGCAGCGCAGGAGGCCGTGCTCGTCGAAGCAGGCAAAGTGTCCGTAGGTGGGGTGCACTGAGCGATATTCGCTCTCCTTGGCACGGCGCGTCATACCGAGGATGGCCAGCTCGTCACGGGCCTCACGCGGATCGGACTCACCCTCCGGGGAATCTTCGTCCGTCGTCAAGAAGCGATCGTGGGATTTCCGTCCGGGCAGCTGGGAGAGATCGGCATCGCTGTATCTCGGCGCCAGCTCCTGGACGTAAGGGGCGGATCGATGCACGGGGTGGTCCCCGAGCTCATTGCGCACACGGTAGGCCAGGATTTCCAGCCGAATTCGCTCGTTCCGTTCCCGCTGGTCCCAGCTCGTGTAGTTGCCGTCCACGTGCTCGCCGATCTTCGGCTTGCTGTACATCCCGGCCAAGGCTCGTATCAGTTCGCGGTCGGCGTCCGGCGACTGCCTTGCAAATCCACCCACTTCGAAGGACATCTCGTTCCCGATGCCGGCCGACACGGACAGCGCGACCATCGGGTCAAGAGCCGTCGCCCTTGCCTTGATCCTGTTCTCCACCGTGCTCATCACCACGTTGCCGCCGGTCGTGGTCGCCCAGACGGGTGTGACGCTCACGGCGCCCTGCCCTGTGTGCACGGCGAGGTGAGCGTAGGGGCGATTGGGGCTGGGAAGATGGTTGGCCCGACCGTACGGTGGCCGCAGAAGAGAACGCTCATCGGCAGTCAGCGGCAGGCTCTCCACGTGTCCGAGCAACTCGGAAATCCTGTGTGCGCGCCGCTTGATTTCCTCGCGCGCCGCACCGGCAGCGGCCAGCTCGTCCCCGGAGAGGTTCCGACGCTGTGCGGCCTCTTTGAACAGGTGCGTCGATTCGGTGCCGGGTGCCCGACCGAGCTCCGCCGTCACTCGCCGGTCGTACCCGTCGGAGTTCCACTGAACCAGGCTCTCTGAATCACCGGCGGCAAGCGGTCGTGGAACAGAAGACATCTCGCGTGACTGTTGCATGTGCACACTCTCCTCGGGCTGGAGACAGGGACTGAGCGTTGTCGACACCCGTGCTCCGTCGAGTGGAGACCATCCGTGACCGACGACCGGACTCCTCAGATGACGGCATCCGATCGGCCGAGGCTGATGCACAGGTGATCCGAAGAGTCCGGCCGGGCAGAGCCGGCGAGGCGCTCCCCGCCGTGGTGCCCCCTCGGCCTCAGCCGGGAGAGCAACCGTCGTTGACTGGGCAACCGGCCTGTCGGGTCAGTCCAGCCAGCTCAGGAAGGTCGTCAGCTCTTCCCGCAACTGGACCACGGACGGTCGCTCCACCTCGATCTCGGTCACGGCCTGATCGCCGACCGGTGAGGTCCGGTAGACGTTCGTGAACTCCTCCGCGGCGGGCTGCTGAAGGACGAGCGACGCTGCGGCCTTACCGGCAGACCGAGAGATGCAGTGCAGAATCTCGTGATTGATGTGGTAAACCGTTCCCGCCGGCATGACCGCCTCGAACGCGGCGTACAGCTGCTCTTTGCCCTGCTCCTCCAGGGAGAAGGTGTTGCCCTGTCCGATCGGCCGGTACTTGAAGTGGCAGTACTCGACCCCGGGACCGATCTTGAACTCCTGAGCGAAGTACTCGCCGATCACCAGCGCGGTCGTGAAGTCCCACCGATGCGAGTGGATGTCCTCGGTGATGATTCCCGAGGCGTTCGGCTGCGGATGCCACACATGGAGGCGCAGCTTCCAGGGATTCTTGTCCCCGGCGAGCAGCACGACCTTCAGGAAATTGTTTGCGTGGTAGTACGAACGCGCGGCGACGTCGGCAAGGGCAGCGTCGTCAGAGATGATCTGTCCGATCAGAGATCGCAGCTCTCCGGGCTCGGAAAGTTGACGGACCACCGACTCCGACCCCTGGAAGGTCGAGCCGTCTCCGCTACCCACGACCAGTTCCAGCTCGTCCTTTATATCCTGCAGGGTCGCCTCCGACGAAACCCGCACCATGGCCTGTGTCTCCCTTTGTGGATACTGACGATCCTGTGACTCGATATGCATAGGAAAGTGAACCCTGTTCAGCACGTTTCCCTCCTCCCTCGACCCGCTTGCCGGCCGGGAGCTACTCCGTCCGGAAAGCGGTCAGGGATTCCGGGTCAATCACGGGCCGCGGCGGTGACGTCGACAGCGGTCCCGATCGCCTGGAGGATCTCCTCCGTATCGGCGCCGGTGAGCGTCAGCGGGGGCGCGATCCGGATCACGCCACGCTCGTGGCGTGCCAGGACACCTGCTCGGGCCATGGCCGCCGCGATGGCGTCGCCGGACTCGGGACTGTCCGCCTCGATGGCGACCACCAGCCCGAGTCCGCGGACGTCGGTGACGAGCGGGCTCGACGCCAACTCGCTCAGGCCCTCCAGCAGCGCGGCGCCCTGGGCGGCCGAGTTCTCCACCAGCTTCTCGTCGGCCATGACGTCGAGCACGGTGTTCCCGACGGCGGCCGCAACGGCGTGACCGCCCGTCGTGTGCCCGTAGCGGAGCCCCTGGGCGATCGGCTCCCGGACAAAGGTCTCCTTGATCGACGAGGTGACCGTCACGGCGGCCAGCGGGAGGTACCCGCCGCTGATGCCCTTGCTCATGGTGACGATGTCCGGCGTAATCCCGTCGTGGTCGAATCCGAACATCCGGCCGGTGCGGCCGAATCCACAGAACACCTCATCGAGGATGAGCAGTGCTCCGTGCTGGTCGCACAACTGCCGGAGCCTGGCGAGGAATCCCTCGGGAAAGACGACGCACCCGCCGAGACCGAGCAGCGGTTCGACCATGACCGCCGCAGCGGGCGGGCCGGCCTCCAGTGCAGCGGCGAACAGCCCGATCAGCGCGTCGGCAGCCTCCTGGGTACGCATGTCGCGAGGCGTCGCCGGCAGGGAGACGTGGTCGATCGGGAAGGGCGGGGCCCACTCACTGACCGTGAACGGCAGCCCCGAGAGCTGCTGGGCCAGGTAGGTGGTGCCGTGGTACGCGGCCTCGAAAGTGATGACTCGGTCGCGGTCCTCGCCCTTGTTGCGCCAGAACTGCAGAGCGATCCGCAGGGCCGCCTCTGTGGCCTCCGAGCCACTGTTGAGCAGCACCGTCTCGTTGAGCTCACCCGGCAGGGTCTCCGCCAGCCTGGAGGCCAGTGTCTCGGCGGGATCGTGGCTGGACACCATGGGGTCGTAGTGGACGAGCTGCTCCAGCTGCCGGGTCGCGGCCTCGATCAGCCGCGGATGTCCGTGCCCGCAGGAAGCGTTCAGCACACCGGAGATGCCGTCGAGGTACCAGTTGCCCTCCGCATCGCGGACGCGATTGCCCTTTGCTTCGACGATCCGCAACGAGTGGGCCTGTTGGGTGATCGGCGTCCAAGGCCGCCACAGCGAACTCGGTGCAGTGGATTTTTGCATGTCTGAACACTCCAGGAGACGGATCATCGGGTTTTCAGGGTCCGTGGCGGAACACTCGACATTGCCCGGCCGAGCCACTGGCACCACCCCTGCGGCTTCGTGGCCGATATGTTCGATTCGTGGGGGACGGTGTCAACAGCCGGGCCGCGGCGACGAGTACGGAATTTGACGCAGTCAGTCAAAATTCCCCCCGCTTCGATCGCCGGTCCCATATCTGCAGCATCAAGCCGACTCGATTATGAGAGTCAGAAACGGCACCGCACTCGTGCCTGTTAGAACTCGAAATCAGTTTGCCAGAGCTCTGGCCCCGTGAGTCCCAACAAGTAACAGGATCGGCGACCTTGGCCAACCGTATCGATCACGCCCGCTCGGGCGGCCCGGCAGAAAACCGCGGGATTTCGGAACTCAGAGGCGTTGTGGCCCGGTCCTCGGCGGCTGCGGGATCGGCACACCATCAGCACCGCCTCGATCGCCTCCGGTCACCGTTCATCGGCTTGACACCGTCGACCCTCCGTACTTGCGGCCGCCGGTCTGCACGACCGCCGCCCCGGGCCCGATCGGCGGCGCGATCGCGGCCGTGTGCCTCGTTGGCCGTTCTGCGGCAGGTCATGGACTTGCCGCGGCTGCGGGCCGGTCGGTCTGCCGTCGTCCGGGGTCCAGCCTGCGCTTCGCGACGGACAGGCTAGGCGGTGGTTGCCGAGAGGACGAACCTCTGGGCTGCTTCGAGGAGTTCCTCCACAGCCGCGTCCGGGAAGTAGTTGCCGTTGTACTCCGCAACGAGCCGTGGACCCGTCTCGTACAGGTTCCACGAGACGATCACGGTCTCGTCCCAGACCTTGTCGCCGGGAAAGCTGAGTTCGACGTACTCCACCTCGGTGCCGGTGAACCACGGCGTGTAGTACGTGGACCTCGGGCGCTCGTTCAGTTCGAGATAGAGTCCGGCGGCCGCTCGGCCGACCCCCGTCAGCACTTCGTTCCAGGCCCTCCCTGCAACGGTGAGCGGAAGTGCGTACTCGAAGACGTCATGGGTTCGCTGGAACACCTCCCGGACCGATTCAAGGGGACTCGTGACCCGGCGTCCGAGATGCAGCGGAACGGTTTGGGCGAACAGCCCAGGCGTCTCCGAGGTACCTGGCAGACCGCGACCGTGATGGGTGACGGAGATCCCCGCCGTGGGATCGTCGGCGACTTCCCGAACCCCCGCAAGAATGCCGGTGGATACCGCTGCGAAGGGCGTCACCCGGGCTTGCCGCGAGAGCGCGTCCACCCGTGCCTTGGCATCCGCAGGGAGGGCGCGGTCGATTACCTTGTATTGGTATTCTCCGGTGTGTTTGGCGTCGGCCAGAAAGGGCGGGGGGTACGCCCCGAACTCATCAGTGTATGAGCGCCAGAATTCTTTGCGCTCTTCTCCCCAACCGCCGGAGAACAGACGGCGCTGCTCCGCAGCGAACATGTGATAGCCGTTCACGCCCGTCACATCGCCGGTATCTCCGGCCAGGGCCCGGTCGTAAAATTCCTTGAAATCCGCCCGGATACGATTCCAAGAGAGCAGATCGGTCATGATGTGGTCCATCGCGACACCGAGGAGGTACCTTCGCTCGCTGCGCTGCACGATGGCGATGCGCGAGAACCCCGGGCCGTCCAGACTGAAGGGAGTGCCGAGGAAGCTGCGCATCAGCTCGATCGCCTCGTCGTCCGTCTCCGCCGTGTGGAACTCCACCTCGCTCAGAGCGTCGGCGTGCGTGCGAGCCTCGTCCGCCGAGACATATGTCCTGCGGAGGGCGTCGTGATGCCGACAGACCCGCCGCCAGGCAGCACGGACCGCAGCTATGTCCAATGTCCCGGTTATCCACACGGTCCGGTAAAACAGATTGTGCCAGTCGGCGAAGTCTCCGGTCAGTCTTGCCTTTTCTGCGAGCGAAGTCGGTCCCAGGGAGGCCCCGACATGAGATACTGTCACATCTGACCTTCGGGTGGGTGACGCTTGAGTGCGTCAGCGGTTGATATCAGGCCCGCTTGCCGATTCCGGTACCAACTTGCCCTCCAGGAAATCCGAGAGGCTTCGCGGCGAAGCGTGGGAGAATACGTCACGCAGCTTCACCTCGACACCGAAAGCTCGGTGGATTTCACCGATGATCTGCAATATGTGCAGCGACGTCCCACCGCTCTCGAAGTGATCAGAGTTCTCAGTGAGGTTGGGGTTGCCGAGAACCTGCTGCCATATGTTGGTCAGGATTACAGTACGTTCTGACATCTCTCCCCATAACGTAGATTCCTGCCGGAACTCCACAGCATCGCTGCGTGCTCTCCGGTGTGCACGTCGTTCACGGCGGCGGAATGCAAGTTAGCGGTCGGCACGATGTGCGTGTACTGACAGCAGTCAGGACTTGCCGACGCCGCGCGCCCGCGCGGACAACCGGTCGACTCGCGTCCTCGGCCAGTGCGGCAGCTCTGGGCCGGTGATGCCGGCCGCGACGAGATCCGCGACGGCTTCGGCGTCTTCCCCGGGGCCCGTCGACCAGATCCGCCGCGAGATCGTCTTCCGTGGCGGCGAAGTCCGGTTCTCCGGCGGCCGCCGCCGTGGACCGCGTCGGCCACCCGCCGGTGAAGGCGTTCTGCGTGGATTTCTCCGGCCACTTGGGGAAATCTGAGTCCCGACCGGTTGGGCGCGTCACAGGTTCTCGACCGGCGAAACCTGGCCTGAATCTTCGGTTTTCAGAACCGCTCCTGCGAAATGCGACGCGTTTCTGTTCTCCGCGGAGCGAATAGGAAGCACTGCGGTACTGGCACCTGTCAGTACACCATTTCATGCGCGTCGTCTATTGTGCTTGGCGCAGGAGTAGATCATGACCATATCATTCACGCCGAGTGTGAGTAGGTTACATGAAGATAATCGGGGCGGGCCTGCCGCGCACTGCGACGCTCACTCAGAAGATCGCGCTTGAAATGCTGGGATTCGGCCCCTGCTATCACATGGTCTCGATACCCACCGACCACAACCACATGTCCAAGTGGATATCCGCCTACGAGGGCGACCCGGACTGGGAAGCGATATTCTCCGGATTCTCGGCGGCGGTGGATTACCCGGCATCGTTTTATTACCGGGAATTGGCCGAGGCTTATCCGGAAGCGAAGGTCCTGCTCAGTGTGAGAGACGGGCACTCGTGGGCCCGCAGCATCCGGGACACGATCTGGGGCCTCACGTACGGCGACACGGTGGGCCGTCACCTGGCAGCGGCTGTGGAGGCCGCCGATCCCGACATCCGTCGGCATACGGCGATGCTGCGGGGCATGTACAACCGGGCCGAGCTGTTCGGCCCCAACCCGGAGGTCTTCGACGAGGACGTCGTGGCCGCGGTTATGGAGCGGCACATCAAGGAGGTGCGCGCACACATTCCAGCCGAGCGACTGCTGGAATGGTCGCCGAAGGACGGCTGGGAGCCGCTCTGCGCCTTCCTGGACGTTCCCGTCCCGGAGACGCCCCTGCCGCACGTCAACAGCTCCGCGGTCTTCAACGAGCAGCATATCGAGGGGTCGCTGCACGTCCTTCAGAAGATGAACCTGTAGCCCCGCCGCCCCGGAGCAGAGTCACACCCGCAGCCAATCCTCTTGCAGAGTGCTCTTGGGCTCTTCCTGTCCGAACTGCCTGCCGTCGCCGGCCGGCCTGGCCGTCTCTCGGCAACACCCCTCGGCGCGGTGGCAGGCGGGGTTCACGCCCCGACGGCGCCTCCAGAACGGCCGGGGAACGGGTGTGCCGGCACCTTGGACACCGGATCACGGAGGGCTGGATACATGGCGATCGGCTTCACCTCGACTGTCGCGGACTTCGACCAGAAGCAGTTCGACGCTCTCGACAGAACCGCTGGTTTCGCTTCCTCGTACACCCGCCTGCTTCAGAAGGAGCAGGACCCCAGGTGGATCAGCCGCTACCTCTGGTGGACCGACGACGACCGGCTGAGGGCGGCCATCCCGGTCTACCGGTCCCGCATGAGCTCATGGCCGGACCCCAGATACGACCCGCGTTCATGGGGCCTCCCGGACGGAGCCGGAGACGACTGCACACCCCAGGCGTCGCTGCTGGTTGGCGGATGCGGTGACCGGCGCACCGGTCTTCACGTCGACGTGGAGTCCAGGACACCGGACACTCTGCGAAGTCTCCTGGTCGAACTCGCCCGGATCGCCGCGGACGAAGACCGCTGTCTGGTGTTCCCCTACATGCACGCCGATGCCAGGAACGCGCTGGACGCGGCTACCGACGACCGCATCGCCTGGGTCGAACTGCCACGTGAGGCCCACGTGTTCGGTCTGGCCGATCCTGAGTGGGAGAACAGACTTCCCCGCCGGGTGCGGAGGACGTTCCGCCAGGACCGACGCAAGATCGCGGCGACACCGGTGACAGATGGAGTGGCGGGCGGCGGGGCGTTGTCCTGGGACGAAGCCCGCCCCTGGGCTGCCGAACTGATTTCCCGCCAGCACACCGCCAAAGGCGACCCTGAGCCACCCGAGTTCGTGGATTTCCGCTATTCCGATCTGCAGGAAAATCCTGACGTCGACGTGATTGTGTTCACCGCTCGGTCGCCCACCTTGCGCGGTGTGGCGACAGCCGTGGTGTGGGCGGACGAGATGGAGGTGTGCGAGTTCGGGCTGTCCGGCGAGAACGATGAAGAACACCTTGCGGTGTACATCAGCGTGGGTTTCCACCAACCGTTCCAGTACGCACAGGCCCGGGGAATCAACCACCTACGCTACGGCAGGACGTCGGAGGCGCCCAAAGCCATCCGGGGCGCCGTTTTCACGGAGAATTCCAATGGTGTGCTCGGCATCGACGAAACGAAGCGGCTCGCCCGCCGGGGCCCAGATGGCTGACCACCCGCCCCTGTCGAACCCGAGCCATCGCGTAGAAACAGGATGAGGAAATGACGGACGAGAACAGCAAGCCCAACAGGCGGTCTGTGGTCATAGCGCCCGGCAGGGTCTACGGTCCGGGCACGTCCCTGCTGATGTTCAACCGGGAGGCGGCGGCACGCCGCAAGGCGTTCATGTACCCGGTCGAGTGGGACCTCGGCGCCGGGGACCTGGACTCCGATGACGTAGACGCAATGATCATCGCGCGGGTGACCTCAGCGGTCAAAGAACTGACCGCAGTCGGCGCCGGCGATACGGTGATCATCGCCAAATCGCTCGGCTGTCGAGCGGCACCCGTGGCGGCCGAATACACTCTGCCCGCCATCTGGTTCACGCCGTTTCTGGCCAACTCACCGGTCGCTGCGAAGATCATCAAGGGGCTGGAGCAGAGCGCCGCGCCCTTCCTGCTCGTCGGCGGGACAGCCGACGAGTTCTGGGACGGTGACATCGCCCGGTCGCTCACTCCGCATGTGGTCGAGGTCGCGGGCGCCGATCACAGCATGTTCGTGCCCGGTCGTCCCCTCAAGGAATCCGCCGATGTGCTCGGCGAGGTGGCGACAGCGGTGGAGCAGTTCCTCGACAACGTCGCCTGGCCTGCGACCCGCTGACGCCGAAGGGCACGTGACCCACCGGCTGGCGCCAGACGGTCTGGACCACCGCCCCGAACCGAGACCGCCCCGCCGCCGACCGGCCGACGCACCGCATCGCCCCCTGAGCCGTGCCGGCGGCCACGTCGGCGAGGGCGGCGAACGCGCCCCGGCTCAGCTCAGAACCCCCACCCCTCGTCGCCCTGTACGGTCTGCGCGGCAGGGGCCGTGAAGGCGGTGCCCGCCATGCCGGCGGTGAGCGTGGTGCCGTCGGCCGGATCGATGAGCAGGAAGGATCCGGTCCGGGGGGAGTCGGCGTAGGCGTCCATGGGCAGTGGTTCCGCGGTGCGCACATGCACCCGGCCGATGTCGTTCGCCCTCAGCAGCCTCGGGCTGAGGTGGTCGGAGAGGTCCTCCAGGGTCAGCCGGGAGGGGATCTCCCTGACGATCGCCTTGACGACGCGAGTCGCGTGCTTGAGCAACACCCGCTGTCCTACCGTCAGTGAGGTGTCGGCGACGTGGCAGACGGTGGCCTCGATGTCCTGGGTGAGGGCTGGCGCATCCGCCGTGGGCACGATGAGGTCGCCGCGCGAGACGTCGATGTCGTCCTCCAGGAGCAGCGTCACCGACTGCGGGGCGCACGCCACGTCGACCGCCTCGCCGAGCCGGTCGATGCCCATGATCTTCGTCGTACGTCCCGAGGGCAACAGGGTGACGGCCTCGCCGATGCGGAAGGTGCCGGTGGCGATCTGGCCGGCGCAGCCGCGATAGTCGAGGTGCTCGCTGGTCTGCGCGCGGATCACGTACTGCACGGGGAACCGTGCTTGGCAGGCGGTCAGGCCGTCGCTGACCGGCACCGTTTCCAGGTGCTCCAGCACGGTCGGACCGTCGTACCAGTCCATGTGGGCGTGAGGCTCCACCACGTTGTCGCCCACCAGAGCCGAGATGGGGATCGCCGTGATCTCGCGGCTCCCCAGCGCCGAGGCGTACTCGGTGAACTCCTCGGCGATCGCCGCGAAGACGGCCTCCTCGTAGCCGACGAGGTCCATCTTGTTCACGGCCAGCACCACGTGCGGCACCCGCAGCAGCGCGGCGATCGCGGCGTGCCGGCGGGTCTGCTCGACGACGCCGTTGCGGGCGTCGACGAGGATCACGGTCAGCTCGGCCGTGGAGGCGCCGGTGACCATGTTGCGGGTGTACTGCACGTGGCCGGGGGTGTCGGCGAGGATGAACCGGCGCTTCGGGGTGGCGAAGTAGCGGTAGGCCACGTCGATGGTGATGCCCTGTTCGCGCTCGGCGCGCAGGCCGTCGGTGAGCAGCGCCAGGTCCGGGGCCTCCTGACCGCGGCTCTTCGAGACGCGCTCGACGGCCTCCAACTGGTCGGCGAGGACCGACTTGGAGTCGTGCAGCAGCCGTCCCACGAGGGTGGACTTGCCGTCGTCGACGGAGCCCGCGGTGGCGAACCGCAGCAGGGTGGTGGCCGGAAGCTGCTCGGCCACGGTGGTCCTGGACATCAGAAAGGTCCTTCGCAGTTGTGGTCTTCCGCCACCGTCTGCGAACCATGGGCAGCGCGGTGGCGCGCTCATCGACGCGCCCCTCGGC
The DNA here is from genome assembly GCF_042959465.1 of Streptomyces sp. NPDC007901. NCBI lineage: Bacteria > Bacillati > Actinomycetota > Actinomycetes > Kitasatosporales > Streptomycetaceae > Streptomyces > Streptomyces sp. NPDC007901. The sequence continues at coordinate 49,707 of NZ_JBIBKW010000015.1, forward strand.
CGCCGATACGTGGAGGCCCCCAGTGAAGGGCGCGGCTCGCTCAGTCGGCCGCCTCGTAGACGACCCGCGCGGTGAACCAGTCGGCGAGCCGTCGCATGCGGTCCTCGACCTCCTGTTCATCCGCCCCGGAGACGACCGCGAGACCAGCCCACAGATGCGTGCCCTCGGTGGTGTCGGGCAGGACCGTGCCGGGACCGGCGGTGACTTCGGCGTACACCACGCCGGGCCGGTCCAGGACCTCGCGGTCGGAGGGCACGGCGCGTATGAGGCCCGGTTGCGCGGACAGGAGCATGCCGCCGAACACTGTGCCGTCGACGTGGCCGGGGGAACCGGTGACGCCGGAGGCGCGGCCGGTCGCCAGCCTGGCCCACACGTCGTGCAGCCGGACGCCGAAGGCACGCTCGATGACCTCGTCGGTCCGGCCTCCGCCCACGCGCGCCCCGCATTCGCCGAATACGATGTCTCCGTCCTCGGCGTGCTGGAAAACCTCCAGGTGGAAGATCCCGTCGTGGTGCCCGAGCGCCTTGAAAGCCGTTTTGGCCAGCGCCCCGACCTTCGCGTACAGCTCCGGGTGAGCGCGTGGCGGCAGCACGATGTTGGCCACCAGCCCGCCGCTGTGCACCTCGATCAGGTTCTGCACGTACCGGGAGATCGACAACAGCCGCAGCTCCCCGCCCTCCACGAACCCGTCGACCTGGAACTCGACGCCGGGCACGTACTCCTCCAACAGCCAGGGCCCGCCGCTGGCGGCGACCACCGGCTGTCGGAGGACGGCGGTCAGGTCCTGCTCGTCGGCGACCAGAAACGTGTTCTGGGCCCCGGCGCCGTCCAGTGGCTTGAGCACCTGTGGGAACGACGGCAGTACGGCAGCGGCACCGGGCGCCTCCAGCACGGCGCAGTCGGCGGTCCGCACCCCGGCCTCCCGGACGGCACGCTTCTGGATGAATTTGTCGCGCATCGCCAGCGCCCGGGCGATCGCCGTCGCGTCGCCCGACACCGCCGCCGCGTCGAGGAGGCAGAACTCCATCCCGCTGCACACGACGTCGAAGACATCGGGGGCCAGGCCGGCCCGGTCGAGTCCGGCCAGCACATCGGTGCTGCGGGCCGGATCGGACACCACCACCGCGCGTGCGCCCATCGCGCGGACGGCCGGTGCGTCGGCGGGATTCACCGCGCAGGTCACGGCCGCCCCGGAACGGATGAGCGCGGCGATGGCCGGGTACATCCAGCCAAGGTGGAGGACAGCCGGCGCTTGCTGCATATCAGCACTCCCCAAAAGACGAGACTTATCGCGTGGATGGGGCTTGTACGCAAGGAGCGCCAGCAGCGTCGGCCTCGGCGCCGTAGCGTGGCCGGTCAGAAGTAGCCGTCACGCTTGCGGTCCTCCATCGCGGCCTCGGAAAGTCTGTCGTCGGCACGCGTCGCACCCCGTTCGGTGAGCCGGGAAGCCGCGATCTCGGCGATCACTGCGTCCAGCGTGGTGGCCGCGGAGTCCACGGCACCGGTACAGGACATGTCGCCGACGGTGCGGTAGCGCACCAGTCGGACCTCTGTCGGTTCGCCCTCCTTCGGGCCGCCCCACTCGCCCGCGGTCAGCCACATCCCCGAGCGCCGGAACACCTCACGTTCATGCGCGAAGTAGATCCGAGGCAGCTCGATGCCCTCGCGGGCGATGTACTGCCACACGTCCAGCTCGGTCCAGTTGGACAGCGGGAAGACCCGTACGTGCTCGCCGGGAGCGTGCCGTCCGTTGTACAGCTGCCACAGCTCTGGGCGCTGCCTGCGGGGATCCCAGCCGCCGAACTGGTCGCGCAGCGAGAACACCCGTTCCTTCGCCCGGGCCTTCTCCTCGTCGCGCCGTCCGCCGCCGAACACCGCGTCGTACCGGGCCGTCTCTATGGCGGCCAAGAGCGGCTGTGTCTGCAGCGGGTTACGGGTGCCGTCCGGGCGCTCCCGCAGTTCTCCGCGATCGATGAACTCCTGTACGGAGGCGACGTGCAACCGCAACCCGTGTTGCTTGACGACACCGTCCCGAAAGGACAGCACCTCGGGAAAATTGTGCCCCGTGTCGACATGCAGCAGCCCGAACGGCAGCGGGGCCGGCCTGAAGGCCTTCAACGCGAGGTGCAGCATGACCATGGAGTCCTTGCCACCCGAGAAGAGGATCACCGGCCGCTCGAACTCGCCCGCCACCTCGCGGAAGATATGTACGCCTTCCGACTCGAGTACGTCCAGATGGGGGTCCCGACCGACAACACGCACCTCTGGAGAGGAGTGCACGCCGCTCATTGATCACCCTCCCGCGGACGCCGAGGACTGACGCTCCATCCGGTCCTCTTCACGACGCCCGGACCGCGAGTACCGAAGCGGCAACCTTCGCCGCTTCTCGACGTAGAAGCGGCACATAGTCCACGGGAGTGGACGATCGCATTTCACGGTGATCCGGCAGGAAGTGCGCGTGAGGTCCCCATCCCATCTCGCTGCCACGGGACTCAGAAACGTCACCGTCGACGGACCGCGATGCCCACCGATCACCGTCCTTCGGCTCCCAGGCGCATCTCAGTCCGGTCGCCATGACCACGGAATCCACACGACAGAGCTCACCGTTGTCCAAATAGAGGACATACCCGGACTCATCCGTTTTTTCGATCTGCTCCACACGGTTCTTGATTCTCCGCACAGTCGCAGAGCCAGTCGCCTGGATGATCGACTCGCCGACGGTGTGCGCAAGGTAATTCTGGTAGCGATACCAGGTGGGCGTCAGACCGGTCTCCGACGGGCATTCACCACGCCGGCACAGCCAACGCGCAAAGTGGTCGGCTTCTCTCTCATAGCAGCTCATGTCCTCGACACGCGCGCTCAGCAGGCGCTGCGCCGAGTCTCGATGAGGTCGAAGGTCTCCGGCCACAACGCCCGGATCTATGAGGAGCAGTTCTATCGGCCCATTCTGAGGATGGCTCGACGATCCATCACACAGATGCACTACCGCAAGCGAACCGGCTATGCCAAGTCCTACGACAGCGACGACAGGCCGGTGACTTCGCGCATCGTGCATTCCCATTCAGATCCCTCTCGCAGCCGGTTGCTCATGTCACGTGCAGTCATGAAGCCGTACGTCCCGCCCGAGCTACATCAGAAAACTTGCTTGGCAATATGAATGGTCCGAACCGGTCGACGCCACCGTGGTGGTGAGCAACCGGATCGATTCCCCGTAGAGAATGTAGTCCTTCTGTACGCCCTGGGGCGTTGTGGGGGTGCCGTCGAATGCGTTGAAATAACGACCCGGACGCAGAACATCGACCAGCAGGTCCCTGATCCGCGCGTAGTTCAGGTCGACGGCGGCGAGTGCTGGACCGGCGGCGCCGACGGCCAGCAGGTCGGCCGTCAGCATGCGCCACATCTGCGCAAAAACCGGCTCGGTCGGGCTTATTCCGAAGTGCTGGAGCGGAAAGCAGTGCCCATTGACCAGTCCGAGCGTTCCCCAGCCCAGATCCAACTGGCCGACCACATAACCCTTGTCGTGCAGCTCCCAGTTCTCGCCGTTCGGGCCGACGACCCGGAGCCGGGGATTCGGGAACTGCTTGTACACGGCATCCCGGATGGGGAACCGGGACACGATCCCCAGCGCCAGGGAAGCGTCCTCCACCATGTGAGACCTGCTTGTCGGGAAGGACGCGAAGTACGGATACCCCAGATGCTTCGCCAGCCATTCCGCCTGGCCCACCTGACGTCCGTGGTAATCGTGCGCCTCCTGCAGACACAGCACGTCGGGCCCACATTCCTCCAGGACTGACGCATAACGATCGAGTGATGGATCCACGCCTCGCTGATGGGACTCGCCGAGGATCCCTCCCCCGATATTCCAGGTCCCGACCTTCAGAGGTGCAGGCTCCATAAACGCATCCTATCTGGGTGAAGAACCTTCATGGAATCGCGCGTGGCCGGCGACCGGCTGACAGGGAGACCCGCGGTTCACCGACGCAGGACCCTCGCGTATTTGAGGTCGGGGAGCAGGCTGAGATGTTCCTCTCGCACCAGGTCGAAGCGGAGTGCGAACGCGACCAGGGCTTCGCGCTTGGAATGCATGCGACCCTCGTCCACATATTTGGCCCACTGGCTGACCGGGAGCTTCCGGTCGGCCAGATAGTCGATGTGGTAGTTGATGCTGCTCCGGTTCGCGCCCCTGAATTGCTTGGTCCGCTTGAGTCTTTCGGCCACCTCCTGAACGGACGGTACGGCCGCCATGGACGAACCGCGCAACCGTGGCTCACACAGCGCGACGAGAACGGCGAAATACTTACTTGACGTATCCAGCTTGGATACAGCGGAGGCGGAAAACGTGGTGGCCTGGTCGGACCGAAGCAGGACCGGCGGGGAAGCGAAGACGGTGATTTCACTTACGCTCGTACCGGTAGGTATCAGGATGCGTGACATCTCGAACGGGATTACCATGTCCAATTGACGGGGACGTGCTTTTACGAGTTCCGTGCCGCCTTCCAGGTTCTCGATCGCGAAGGTAGTGCTTGCGGTGAGGTTCGAGAAGAGGAGGTGCCGGTCGGAAACCTCGAACGCTCCAATGCCGGGCGCGGCGCCGGGTTGCAGTTTTTCGGTACCACTCACCCTGCCGAAACTCAGTCGATCGCCGGCCCTCAGTCTGCTCTGCTCCGCGAACTGGGGACCGTCGGGGTGGCGCGGGTTGGACCAGCTCACAATCACTTCTATATCAGCTTCAACCATAGTGCGCACGCGAGAGAGCCTTCCTCGTCTTGTTCCCCTGGGGGAATGCGAAAGTTGACCCGGCATCGAGCAGCTTTTCGTGGACGCTTGAAATTTCCGCGCGGCCGACGCGGATCGGATCAAGCGGATGAAAGTCCTTCAAGCTGCTCGAACCGGTTCGCTATCGTCAGCACCAGTCCACGGCAGAAGTCATCGACTGTATCTATTGAAGGAGGCATGCCTCGAAGTGGCCTCTCACGCAAAATCCCGTCGAACGGCCGACTGAGTCGGCAGGTTGGCTGTCGCGCATCAGAGCATCGCCCCTGTGTCACAGATGTCCCCTACTGCAAGGGGCTCGGACCATATCCCGACGACCGAAGCACCCGTGTCGTTACGCGAGGACGGACCTTGGCGTCGAAAGCTTGCACCCCCGCAGCCACCGGAACCGTGTGCAGCCCGGGGTTCGCGAGCCTTAGGTTCATCATGCAGGAACCCTCCCCGTATCGCGATCGAGATTAACCTATCGAGCGCCGAGAACCGTAGCAATCAAGAACGGATAAATTCGGTGCTTCATGAAACGAGGGCGCAACCCACCCGAAAACGCCGGCAGGGATATTCGCGGCGAGTTCGGTACGCACGTGTATGTATTATGCCGCCGAGGCCTAGTTGACAGATTCGACGCATGCTGTTCGGCGGCGGGTGAATTTTGCCCTCTGTGTCTTGATCATCCATGTTCGCGCGACAATGAGCGGATTCAGTGGCCCTGTCCGAGGGCAACGAGGAATTCAGGGGCGCCCGCGATCGGCGATCGACCCAGGGCCATGGAGACGTTGTCGGTGATCAGCAAATCTCCGCGGCGCCACGGAACGTCGATCCGCGAGGAGTCGTAGGCATGGTCTATGGCCTTCACATCTTCCTCCGACAGTGGCGACCCGTCACCGAAGAAGGAGTCCATCGGGAGGTACTTCCCGAACGCCCTGGCCATGAACCGGCGTTCCGCAGGCTCCAGGCTGCCGGCATTGAGGAAGGAGAGCTGATTGAACCAGCAGACATCGCCGGTCACCGGATGGTCGATGAAGCCGGGCAGGTGCCGCACGGTGTGCAGGGCACCGTTGGGGAGCCACTCGGATTCGATTCCCTCCGTCTTGAGAAGCTCCTCAAGGGATGCGCGATCCGTCCTGGAAAATGCCTCCTGCCACGAAATGCCGAATCCAGCGTGGAAGGTCCGGGCCATGGTCCAACCGTCCGTCCGTACCCGGTCGGCGAGGTGCGCGGGCAAGTGCTGGCCTATCCGACGGGCGTCACCGAGGTAGGCTCGCCCGTCGCCGTCCGGCGGCGTGACGCACGCAGTGAGCACCACCGAGGGGAACGTGCGGCTGAAGGAACTCTCCTGCACCGGGCAAATGTGCCGGTCCAGCGGCCAGCTGATGGGTGAAAGGATGTGGTTGCCGAAGTCGCTCCGGTGGTTGAACGCCTCAGTAGGTGTGAAGTTGTCGACCCCCAGGGAATTCCGTGCCTCGGCCAGACCGTCTGGTCCGTCTATCGGCAGGCCATGGACCATGACCGCTCCGTGGACCAGCAGCTGGTCACGAATGGCCGCCGTCGTCTCCCGCAGCCACGAGAACGGGGAGTCGACCGGGGCCTCGAAGGTCGGGATGGATATTTCCTCCTTCAGCATGGGGGCGTTCTTGCTCACGTGACTCCTCCTCCTGGATCCGGCCCTGCCGCGCTCGATCCCGCCGTTCAGGAGGCCGGCGCGACCTCGTGGGTGGCGTGAAAGTACTTGACCGTGGCATCCGTAGAGCCGCCGGACTCAAGATATGCCGCAAAACGGGCGGCATTTACTTCATGGACGAAGTTCCACGTTATCGAGACGCTGGGCGCGAGAGCGACAGCCGCGTGAAGCCACCCGGCAGGGATATAGATGGCGTCACCGGGGGAAAGGGTGACGTCCACAGCGGGTCGGACTGCTCTCCAGGTGGGAAACCGCTCGTCGTCCGGCTCCTCCAGGTCGACGACGGCATCTCCGTCCGACAGGAACTCGCCCGCGCTCGGGGGGTACATCACAAAGCGCTTCGCCCCGGTGACCTGACAGAGCACAGCATCGCTGGCCCATGGATCCACGTGCAGCCGAGTACGGCCTCCTGCGGCGCAGACGAAGAAGCCCTTCGCGGGAAATCTGTCCCTTACCGGATCAGCATTCTCCTTGATGGGCGGGAACACATAGCCCCCCGACGGGACCCATGACGGAGCTGTCCAGCTTTCCGCGAGTTCTGCGAACGCCTCGTCTGCACATATCATTTGGAAGTGGCGCTGGCGGGCGTACCAACGTACGTACGACACGGGCTTCGCACCGGTCCGTTCGGATGCTATCGCCGACACATAGTCGCTGAACCTCATCGAGCGCTGCATCTCGAACAGGGTGTCGAAGACAGGAACGTGGTACGCGCCGAATTTCTCTGCCAAGGGCTCCAGGTCCCACGGCGAAGCCAGCGGCCCGCTGCGCGTGAAGCAGTTCCTGGCCACGAACGGCGTGTTCTTGGCAAGGTAGGTGTTTACAAATTCGTTCTGATCAACCTCTGATGTCGAGTCGCGATCAGTCACTCAAGACCCCCTAACGCGAGAGAACAGCTGGAAGCCGGCCGGGACGCGGCGGACGCGCAGGTCCGTCGCAGGCCATGTGAGTGGGCAGGGCCGCTGCCGTTCATGAGCTCCGCGACCGTGCGTCGCAGTCCCCCGGCCTCTCGGCCACCCCTATCGCCACCGCCACCACAAGCTCCGCTTGATGAGTGAGCGTGACTTCCAGGCCACTCAATCCCAGTTCGTCGGCGATGCGCCGGGCGCCGCCGCTCAGCGTGACGACGGGTCTCCCCCAGGAGTCGCCGCGCACCTCGATGTCCCGCCAACGGACCCCCTGCCAGAATCCCCGTCCGAGGACCTTGCATGTCGCCTCCTTGACGCAGAATCGGCCCGCCAGCCGCTCCACGCTGCGTTCCGGCCCCAGAGTGCAGGCCTGGGCGAGCTCGTCCTCGGTGAAGACCAGCGAGCGGTAGCGGTCGTGCCGTGCGATCGGGGAGAACCGCTGGACGGAGAGCAGGTCGACACCGACCCTCATACCGGCTCCCTCCGCCAGCACCCGGCGGTCCCCGTCGCCGAGGACGAGGACGCCTCCGCTGCGGCAGCAGTGATCACGGTCATCTGACGCCCCTCCGTCGGCTTCAGGACACCAGGCCCGAAACCTCGGCGGCCAGGTAGTCGGCCAGACTCCCGACGGTCTGGAACACCTCGGGCTGCAGGTCTTCCACGTCCAGCTCCAGGCCCATGGTGTCCTCCAGGGCCATCAGCAGTTCGATGACGCTGGTGGAGTCCAGTGAAAGGTCCTCGACAAGGCGGACGTTCTCCTCCAGCTGTCCGATCTCCCTGTTGAGTACGCTGGAGAGCGCGATCCGGATGTGCTCGACAATCTGCTCGCGGTTCACGAGACCTCATTTCGCGTGCCGGCCGACGACGCGCGTCGGCTGTACAGGTGTTGTTGACGCAACAGGTCATCAGGCAGATCACGGCTGCGCACGAGGTGCGCCTCGCCGTCCCGGACGAGAACCTCCGCGGGAAAGCCGTGTCCGAGGAAGAACCCGGGTGAGGCCGAGGGACCGTAGGCACCCGACCGTTCGACGCCCAGCAGGTCACCCACGTGCAGCGGCGGCAACGCGGCACGCTTGAGCAGGGTGTCGTTGGGCGTGCAGAGGGGGCCGGTGACGTTCCAGCTCTGCAGCTCGTCACCGGAGTCACGGTTGAGCAGTCGCACGGGAAAGTTGCGTTTGGCGAACGAGCCGATGCCTACCGCGGCCATGTGGTGGTTGGTGCCGCCGTCCGCAACCGCGAACATCTCGCCCATCGATTCCTTCACGTAGCGCACCGACACGATGTAGATGCCTGCCGGGGCGGTCAGATAGCGGCCTGACTCCATCAGCAGCCGCGTACCTGGGTGGCTCCGCGTGAACTCCTCGATCTGCGGGTTGAGTTCCTTGGCCAGCTCCGCCGCACCGAGGTCGTCCTCACCCTCGAAGTAGGGCACCCCCAGGCCGCCGCCGATATCGACGGCCGCCATGCGGATTCCGGTGGCCGCCGCGACGCGATCGGCGAGTTCCAGGATGTAACGCGTGTTCTTCGCGACCACCTCGGCCTCGAGTATCCGGGTGCCCATGTAGACGTGGATCCCCGCCAACTCGACATGGCGGTAACGCGACGTCAGGTCCCCGGCAGCGAGCACCTGGGCCTCGTCGATGCCGAACTGCCGCGGCTTGCCGCCCATGGTCAGCCGGGATCCGCTGGCAAGGAAGGCCGGGTTGATCCGGAGCATGACCCGCTGCCGGACACCGCTCTCGGACGCGAGCCGCTCGATGCGGTCCACCTCGTCGAGCGACTCGGCGACGATGGCGTAGATGCCTGCCCGCAGGCAGGCATTCAGTTCCTCCTCGCTCTTGCCGGGCCCGAGGAAGATGATGTCCTGCGGCTGAGCTCCGGCCAGCAGCGCGGTGCGCAGCTCGACCAGTGAGGACACTTCCGCGTGCGCGCCGCCCTCCCTGAGTGTGCTGAAGACGCTGACATTAGGGTTGGACTTCAGCGAGAAGAGGATTTCGAGTGCGGGGTGCAGCGCCTCGGACAACTCGCGCAGGCGCCGCAGCAGAACATCACCGTCGTAGACATAGAGAGGCGTGCCGAAGCGCTCCGCCAGCTCTGTGTAGGTGATCCCTTGGATGCTCATGAGCTCCCCCTTGCCACCAGAGTGCGCAGACGTTCCTCGGTCCGGCTCCGCAAGGCGAGCGCCGAGCCGGCGTCGGCGGCGATGCAGATTCCGTATATGCGCCCGTGGAACGGACCGTCCCCCGGACCGATGCCCGCGTTCAGCGTGGCGAAATTGTTGACGAGAACGCCCGGAACATGGGTTCCGTCGAATATGGATCGGCCAAGGACGGCGGCAACCTCGGCAAAGGAGTGGGCCCGCGAGGGTTTGAGGTTGAAGGTTGCCGCGATGGCGTGACGTCCTGCTGAGAGAAAGCGCTCCGCAATTCGGCTCTGATAGGTCGACATGTTGAATCGCGCGTTGATTTCCAAGCAGGGGTACAACACCCCGTCCGGGCCGATCATGGCGTCCACGCCGACAATTCCATAGTAGCCGTCCGCGTGCAGCGCGCGGCCGATCAGAAGAGCCGACTCATGCAGCGTGCCGAGATGCTCCTCGGAAAGATCCACCGGGAAACGATGTCCTTGGTGCACGTTGTTGTGCAGCACCGCCTCCTTCACGGCCTCGAACCGGACCTGCCCAGAACGGCTCACCAGGAACTGGTAGTTGAGATCCGTGACATCTTCGATCCAGGACTCGACCACCATGTCCACCCGCGTCTGCTGCCCGCGGCGGCCGATCAGCCGGAGCAGCCGGTCAGCGGCCGCCCGGTCCGGCAGCACCACCATGCCCCGCCCCGATACACCCAGCGACTCCTTCACCACCACCCGGCCGCCGCGGGCGCATTGCGCCTCGACCGCTGCGGCCAGGTCGGCAACCGTTTCGCACACCACACCCGGTACGGCGGCCAGCCCGAGCGAGTCGACCAGACGACGGCTGTAGATCTTGCCGTTCACCCGCTTGCAGACCTCTGCACGTGGGCCGGCCAGTGGCAGGCCCACCGCCTGGGAGAGCTGTTCCTCGGCTGCGGAAATTCCCATCGGCATAAGGTACGTACGGCCGTCCGCCAGCCCGCGCAGGAAGTCCAGCGTCCGGGGCGATTCCAGCGCGTCCTCCGTGACGGTGCGTGAGGGCAGGGACGCCTCGACCGCGACCACTTCACCGGCCGAGGCGTCGACCGCACGCAGGTACGCGGCATAGTCACTGTCCATCGGCGCCTTCAGGAGCACGATGTCCGCGCTCTCGGCGAGCAGGACGCCCATCTCCTCCATACGGTTGACCGTCGCCGAGGCGAAGGAGATGCCCGCGCCCGGCAGTTTGGGTTCACCGACAGCCCAGCTGCGTTCCACTTCAAAATTATTGATATATACGAATCGCGCATTCTCGTCCTGGACGAGATCGCGCTTCAATCGTTCGGCGAAACCCACTGCGACTCCTCGGTACCGCGATAGTTCCTGCAAGCCATGGCACCGCACACTTGTGTCGACAATGCAGCGTAAAGATGGCATCCGGTACTGGCACCTGTCAGTACGTCAGCCTGCCGTGACCGTCCTCGGTCTTCACGGCAACGGTGGGCAGAGAACAGTCCGTTCATGTCGCTTCGTTCCTTTTTCAGAGCCTGTTGTCAGCGTACGAGTGAGCGTGGTTATGGCAAGATTTCCGTAGGCGGAGATCATCTGAGTGCGGCGGTCACCGGAGCCGCCTAACGACCGGCGTAGGTGCGCGATCAGTACGACGCGGTGACCCAAGAGGGGGTCCCCAACGCTGGGCCTCTCCCTCTGAGCGTGGCCAGCCTTGGACACTGAGGTCTTTCAGCGTTGCCGCTCCAGCGTGAGGACAGCCGCGGCGACTGACGTCATTCGATGGGGCTGCACCTGGATCTGCGGAAGATGCGCCAGGACTTCAACCGTGTGTCGCCGCGCTCGACCGGTGCCCATGCCGCGGACAGCGCGCGGTTGACGGTTTGCTGGGTCGGCGTGAGCTCGCGGCCCGGCGGTCGTCTGAGGGGTGTCACCACCCTGCGCCGGCCCCAATGTAGGCGGGATCGGCGAGGACCGGGACACCCCGCCGTTTGCAAGACCCGGATGATCCGATGGGCGCGGGCGGCCCTCAGGTCGTGGCGCGGCCCGGTAGCGCGGACGAGATCCACAGCAACCGCCTGACGGGGTCGGTCTCCACCTGCACGTTCACTCGGCGCCGACGGTGCTTGTGGGAATAGTCGGCGCGGCTGTCGCCGCCCCGGTCACCGACGCCAGGGCGCCGTCCAGCAGCACGTAGTCCGGATCCGCCTCGCGCCTCGAAGCCGCCGCCCATACCCGGGGTGGCGGCCTGGACGGAGCGGTCTTCCATAGTGACAACGGAGCGCAGGGTGGATTCAACTGGTCGTCGCAACACCCTGATCTCGGAGGTGTGCGACGTGGCTACGGCGAACTGGAGTTTGAAGACCAGCGATGTCCCGGAGGGGCGGCGTCGGCAGTGGCGCGCTGACCGTGCGTTGCGGCCGGCGATGCGTTCGCCGGGGCAGCCTGATCCGTCTCGGGTCGTGCAGCGCCAGTTCTGGCGACTGATCGCCACGGGGGTCACGACGGTGGAGGCGTCGTTGGCGGTCGGCGTGTCGTGGCCGGTGGGTGCGAGGTGGTTTCGTCACGCTGGCGGCATGCCTCCGATCTCGTTGGCCGAGCCCTCGGGCCGGTACCTCACGTGCGAAGAGCGCGAGGAGATCGCGATCCTCATGGCGATGAGCAAGAGCGTGCGCGAGATCGCCCGCGCCCTGGGGCGAGACCCCGGGACAATCTCTCGCGAACTGCGCCGCAACGCCGCCACACGCGGCGGCAAGCAGGAATACCGCGCGACGGTCGCCCAGTGGAAGGCTCAGCAGGCGGCCAAGCGCCCGAAGACCGCGAAACTCCTGGGCAACGACCGGCTGCGTGAGTACGTAGAGGACCGGCTCGCCGGCAGCATCCGTCGCCCCGACAACATGACCGTCACCGGGCCCAAGACGCCCGCATGGAAAGGGCTGAACAAGCCGCACCGTCAGGACAGACGTTGGGCGACGGCATGGAGTCCGGAGCAGATTTCGCACCGACTCCGTGTCGACTTCCCCGATGATGAGTCCATGCGCATCAGCCACGAAGCGATCTACCAGGCGCTGTTCATCGAAGGCCGTGGCGCGCTCAAGCGGGAACTGGTGACGTGCCTGCGCACCGGCCGGGCGCTGCGGGCTCCCCGCGCACGGTCGCAGAACAAGCCGCAGGGGCATGTCACCGCGGACGTCGTCCTCAGCGAACGCCCCGCCGAGGCCACGGACCGCGCGGTCCCCGGACACTGGGAAGGCGATTTGATCATCGGGACGGGCCGCTCCGCGATCGGCACGCTTGTCGAGCGCAGCAGCCGCTCCACGCTCCTGGTGCACCTGCCCCGTCTGGAGGGCTGGGGCGAGAATCCGCCCGTGAAGAACGGCCCCTCGCTCGGGGGCTATGGCGCGATCGCGATGAACGCGGCGCTCACCACGTCGATGACGCAATTGCCTGAGCAGCTACGTAAGACCCTCACCTGGGACCGTGGGAAGGAACTCTCCGGTCATGCTCAGTTCGCTCTCGATACCGGTACGAAGGTGTTCTTCGCCGATCCGCACTCGCCCTGGCAACGACCGACGAACGAGAACACGAACGGGCTGCTACGCCAGTACTTCCCGAAGGGCACCGATCTCTCCCGCTGGTCGTTCACGGACCTCGAAGCCGTCGCCATGGCGATCAACAACCGGCCCCGCAAAGTCCTGGGTTGGCGGACGCCGGCCGAGGTCTTCGAAGAACAGCTACGCTCGCTGCAACAGCCCGGTGTTGCAACGACTGGTTGAACTCACCCAGTAGCGTCGAAAGAGTTCGCGAAGGTGTGCCGCCTACTCGACGTGATCCGCTCGCGCGGAGCGGTCGGCACCAGCGCGGACAACGCCGCCCCGGAGAGGTTCAACGCAACCCTCAAGAAAGAGACCCTACAGGGGAAAACGCTGGTCAGGGACGTATGCGGTCGGTCTCGCGGGGTTCCGGCGGGTCACCCGCTACAACAGCAGACGCAGGCACTCGAGGCTTGGCTACATCGGCCCGATGGCCTTCGAACAGCGATCAGTTACGCTGGCCGCTACCGCATAGCAAACGGTGTCCACGCTTCGGGGGAAGTCTCAGACCTACGAACTCGCTCCGCCCACCGCTCACGCGGCTTGACAAGCTTCGTAGGGAATCCCTGGCACAGGCAAACCGCGAAGAACGAGCCCAATCATACTGTCTGCATGGATCAACTTGATAGGCACGCCGCACTGGGTGGATTCCTGCGCTCGCGCCGTGCCCGCCTGCGGCCTGAGGACGTGGGCCTCCCGCCCAAGGGCCACGCGGGCCAAGGAGCCGAACTGCGCTGCGAGGAGTTGGCCCAGCTCGCCGAGGTCAGCACAACTTACTACTCGCGGCTAGAGCAAGGTTACGGCCGGATCGTCTCTGCCGAGGTGCTGGACGCAATTGCTCGCGCACTGCGGTTGACCAACGCCGAACATACCTATCTCAGACATCTGGCGGAAATGACGTTCACGCAGTGTCGAATGTCCCAGCCGCAAGAGGTGCGGCCGACGGTGTGGCAGTTCATCGACTCGATGGACAAGGTATCGGCCCTCGTTCTCGGCCGCCGGCTGGACATCCTGGCATGGAATCGGCTGACAAGCGTCCTGATCAAGGACTTCGCGACGCTGCCGCCCACCGAGCGAAACATGGCCCGGCTTATCTTCCTCGACCCAGAGGCGCAAGAACTGTACTTGGACTGGGAAGCGAAGGCCGCCGAGACGGTGAACGCGCTCCGGATATATGCCGACCATCACGCGCACGACCGCCAGCTCCACTCGCTTGTCGGAGAGCTGTCTGTGAAGAGCAATGACTTCCGCAGGTTGTGGGCCGCACACACGACTGCAGAGAAGAGCCACGGCAGCAGACACATGCACCACCCGCTGGTGGGCGACTTGATCCTGTCATACGAAACCCTGAGACTGCCCGACGACCACGACCAGTCGATCGTGACTTATCACGCCAAGCCCGGCTCCGCCTCAGCGGATACGCTGAGTATGTTGGCGAGTTGGACCGCGGGCGAGGCCGTGGATCCCGGCACGGGCATGCAATGAGGGCCGAGCCCAGGCGGTCGACTGATTCTGTGCCCCCGCCCTTCACGCCGCGCTAAGCCAGCGCTCCGGCCTCTCGACCCGGTGCTTTCCCGGTGGATCTGCGCCGTGTTGAACTCGCGGGCGGGACAGGCTCGTCGGGCGTCGCCGGCGACAGGTACCACCATGGCGTCCGTGAAGATGCCGGAGTCTGCTGGAGATGCCCGTGCCCCTGCCGCCCCTTGTGGAGGTCCAGCGGCTCGACGGAGCGCTGGCTTCGATCGAGGCGGGAACGCATCGCGAGGAGGAGCCGTCGGAGTCAACGTGGTGGGTCACAGCTGACCTTCGGCTCCGGGACGACTGGGGGATCATGCTCGGCACTCCTCGTCCCGAGCTCCTGGAGGACGGCGAACCGCTCGGTTCCTTCGTACGGGAGATGAAGCCGTCCCGCTCAACCCGCGGCTTCGAGGTGCCGGCGGCACTGCTGGGCACGCTTCCGGTCGTGGACGTGAGTGTCCTGGGGGCCGTCCTACCTGGCGATGGGCCGCGACGTCGTCCACCACCGTCACCCTCATCGCCCCGGGCGACCTCCTGATCGCCCGCATGGACGAGTACTCGTACGCCACCGTCGCGCAACGCCCGGCCGTCGCGGATCCGGGCATCTTCGTCCTCCGGCTGCATGACCAGTCACAAGGACCTGCGCTCGCGCACTTCCTGAACGGGCGCGAGGGGCAGACCAGGAGGCGCAAATTCTTGCGGGGCATGACGCTTCCGTCCTTGCAGAGGGCGGACATCGAGAGATTCCCGATCCCGGCAGAAGCCCTCGAGTTCGAAGGAGACGTCGATCCGGACGTGGGGTTGGCGTCAGCGCCTTGAGCATCCGGCGCCCAGAGACGCCGAGGAAGTCGGAGACCACCGAGGTCAGTTTGATCCCGCAGTCCTCCAGCAGGTTCTGCAGCCGCTGGGCCTCCCGGGCCCGTTCGCGCACCACGCCAGTCCGGTACCGGGTCAGGTCCCGCAACTGCCGGATCGGTCGCGGGGGCACGAACGAGGGACGGACCAGACCGTGTTCGACCGGCTTCGCGATCCACTCCGAGTCCTTCACATCGGTCTTGCGGCCGGGAACGGCCTTCATGTGGCGGGCGTTGAGCAGCCAGCACTCCATGTCGTTCTCCAGCAGGTAGAACACCGGCTTCCAGTACGAGCCGGTGGCTTCCATACCCACGACCGTGACGCCCTCGGCGAGCAGCCAGTCCCGCATCGCCAGCAGCCCCGACGTCATGGCCGGGAAGGTCCTCACCTCTCCGCGGCGCCTGGTCCCCTTCCCCCGTCCCGGGACTCGGATACACACCTTCACGTCCGCTTTGCTGATATCGATCCCGGCGCAGCGTTCATAGACGACGTCCACCGCCGGCCTCCCCTTCGTGCGTCCCAACGGGGCACGACCGTCCGGCGGGGTCCCAGGAGGCGAAAGAGTCTGATACGCGTGCTCGAAGCAACACTTCCGAGCGCCTGACGAGCGGGTCCCCGGCGTCCTGCTGATTGACGGGCTCGGACACGCCAAGTGGCCACGACGTCAGCCGGACAGTCACACCCGATTTTCCCGCCCTCGGGGCGACGCCGACAGGCGTCCGGCTTGCTCATTGGGATGCGCGCGACAAGATCGCTTGGTAAGGACACGCTGGCGAGGTCGTCTGCTCGGACAAGTGCAGGAGCGATTTCAGAGGTGGGGGTGCCCGAACTCTGGGCTGGTACGGACGCGGGCAAGGCCGAGCATCACTGTGTGGTGATCGACGCCGACGGCAAGCGAAAGCTGTCGCGACGGGTGGCCAACGACGAGACTGCACTGCTGCAGTTGATCGCCGATGTCCTCGCACTCAGCGAGGACAAGCCTGTGACCTGGGCGATCGACCTCAACGCCGGCGGGGCCGCCCTGCTGATCGCGCTGCTGACCGGCCACGAGCAGCATGTCCTCTACCTCCCCGGACGCACCGTCCACCACGCCTCCGGTTCCTACCGGGGCGACGGGAAGACGGACGCGAAGGACGCCTTCGTCATCGCCGACCAGGCGCGCATACGCCGCGACCTTCAGCCGATGCGCCGAGGCGACGAGATCGCCGTCGACCTGCGGATCCTCACCTCGCGCCGCTTGGATCTGGCCGCGGACCGCACCCCGGGCGATCAACAGGATGCGGACCCAGATGCTGGAGTACTTTCCCGCCCTGGAGCGAGCCTTCGACTACAAGACCTCCAAAGCGTCACTGGTGCTGCTGACGGGTTACCAAACCCCTGCCGGCCTGCGCCGGATCGGGAAGAACCGGCTCGCGAGCTGGCTGAAGAACCGCAAGGTCCGCAATTCCGGACCTGTCGCGGCCATTGCGATCGAGGCTGCTGAGGCTCAGCACACTTCTGTCCCGGGAGAGAACCTGGCCGCCCTCATAGTGGCCAAGCTTGCGAAAGAAGTGCTGGCCCTCACGAGGAAATCGCCGAGACCGACTCACTGATCGAAGGCCGGTTCCGCGACCACCCCTACGCCGAGGTCATTCTGATCATGCCCGGCCTCGGGCCCATCCTGGGGGCCGAGTTCATCGCTCATACCGGCGGTGACTTGAGCGTCTTCGGCAGTTCCAATCGCCTCGCCGGTGTTGCGGGACTGGCCCCGGTCCCCAAGGACTCCGGTCGCATCAGCGGCAACATGCGCCGGCCACGGCGCTACTGTCGACGCCTACTGCGGGTTTTCTACATGTCCGCCATGGTCGCTGCCCGGTGCTGTCCCGTTTCGAAGGCGTTCTACGAGCGCAAACGAGTCGAAGGGAAGAGTCACAAGCAGGCCGTCATCGCCCTTGTACGCCGCCGCTTGAACGTCTTGTGGGCCCTCATACGAGACGGCCGCACAATTGAGATCACCGCACCGCCGAACCCCACCGTGCTGGTCTGACCTACTCACAGCGAGTCACCAGTCGGGCTTCACAAGCCCATTGGGAATCGTTTAGTGACCCTCGACCATGGGCTTCAGCCCCTCGCTGTCGTGGACGCTGGCGGCGGAGACGCCGACGACCAGAGGCAGTCCGTTCGCGTCCGACAGGACGTGCATCTTGGAACCCGGCTTGCCCCGGTCCACGGGACTCGGGCCTGTGTGTTGCCCCCTTTTTAGCGCGCACGTGTGCGGAGTCGAGGACGACGCGGGAGACATCGATGAGGCCGGCGTCGTCGAGCCGATGCAGGACCGCCTCGTGCAGCTGGCCCCACACCCCTGCCCGCGACCAGATCAGGAACCGCCGGTGGGCCGCCAACTTCGAAATCCCGAAGCACGGCGGCAGAGACCGCCAGGCACAGCCGCTCATCAGCACGTAGACGATCGCCGCGACCAGCGTCTCATCAGGCGTGTCCTGCGTCCCTCCGCCCTGCGGCCGTACCTTCGACGGTGGGATGAACGGCTTCGCAATCTCCCACAGCCCGGCCGGAACAATCCAACCGAAAACTCGATTGATCCGCGCTACCTGATCCAGGACGACCACCTCACGCTCCGTCAGACACAGCGTCGAACGAGCGTCAAGACATCTCCGGAACCCGTCTCTTACAGAGTTGAGGCAGAGCGTTAGAAAGCCGCAGGTCAGAGCCCCTTTGCAGCAGGCTCCAAAATCGCCACGCACTCCACGTGCGACGTCATCGGAAACAGATCGAACGCCCGCAGGGTCCGCACCCGGTACCCCCCGTCCCGGAAGTACGCCAGGTCGCGGGCGAGGGCCGCCGGGTCGCAGGCGACGTAGGCGATGCGGCGGGCGGTGAGGGAGGTGAGGTGTTCGACCGTCTTGCGGCCCGCGCCCGCGCGGGGCGGGTCGAGGACGATGAGGTCGACCTCGGTGATGCCGGTGCGCGGGAGGACCGACTCGACCTTGCCCTGTTCGACGCGGACCCGCGGGAAGTCGGCGAGGTTGTGCCGGGCGTCCTCCACCGCGCGCTTGCCGGACTCGATACCGAGGACCGCGCCCTTCTCGCCGAGGCGGTCGGCGAGGGCGCCGGCGAAGAGGCCGACGCCGCAGTAGAGGTCCAGGGCCATCTCGCCCTTGCGCGGGAGCAGGCCCTGCATGACGGCCGTGACCAGGGTGTCCGCCGCCTTCGGGTGGACCTGCCAGAAGCCGCCGCTGCCGACGCGGTGGGTACGGCCGTCGGCGCGCTCGCGGACGAAGGCGCGGCCGTGGACGCGGTGGATGCCGCCGTCGTGCTCGTCGACGCGCATGACCGAGACGGGCCGGTCGAGTTCGACGAGGGGGAGGCGGGCGCCGGGGCGCGGTTCCAGGATGACCATGCGGTCCTGGGAGCCCGTCGCGGCGATCGCGTCGACCGAGACCATGCCCGACCAGTCGCGCTCCTCGATGCCCAGCTCGCTGATGCCCGGCGCCGCGATCATGCAGTGCTCGATCGGCTCCACCTCGTGCGAGCGGTGCCGGCGCAGTCCGGCGTTGCCGTCGGCGTCGACCGCGTACTGGACGCGCGTGCGCCACTGCGGTACCTCGCCGGCGGGCAGCTTGTCGCCCTCGGCGGGCATCACCGTGCCGTCCCAGCCGGCCTCCTCGGGCGTGAGGCCCGCGAGCCGCCGCAGCTGTTCGGCGATCACCTCGCCCTTGAGCCGGCGCTGGACACCCGGCTTGGCGTGCTGCCAGTCGCAGCCGCCGCAGCGGCCGGGGCCGGCGTAGGGACAGGGGGCCCCGACCCGGTCCTTGGACGCGTCGAGGATGTCGACCGCGTCGGCGCGCAGGAAGCGGGCCCCCTCCTCGCCCTCGGTCACCCGGGCCACGACCCGCTCGCCGGGCAGCGTGTGCCGGACGAACAGCACCTGGCCCTCGGCGGTGCGGGCGATGCAGTGCCCGCCGTGCGCGACCGGGCCGACCTCGACCTCGTACTCCGTCCCCACCAGCGATTTCTTCGGTTCTGCCTGCATGGCGGGGTGACTCCAGATCGAGGGGAGGGGAACGGCCCGGGCGAGGGCCGACGACAGCCCACCAGTCTACGTGGTCCGCGCCGCGCCCCGTCCCGCCCAGCCGCCGCTCGGCCCCGTCCCGCCCAGCCGCCGCTCGGCCCCGTCCCGCCCAGCCGCCGCTCGGCCCCGTCCCGCCCAGCCGCCGCTCGGCCCCGTCCCGCTCAGCTGCTGCTGGGCTCCTTCGGCCGTGCCTCCGCCGGACCACGCCGTACCGCACCCGGCGCGTTCCACTCCTGCCGCTTGCGGGCCCGGATCTTGGCCGCCTCGGAGGACGCCAGCTGGTAGGGCACGGAGGTCACCATCACGCCGGGCGTGAACAGCAACCGGCCCTTGAGCCTGAGCGCGCTCTGGTTGTGCAGGATGTGCTCGTACCAGCGGCCGACGACGTACTCGGGGATGATCACGGAGACCGCGTCCCGCGGCGACTGGGCGCGCAGGCTCTTGACGTACTCGATGATCGGCCGGGTGATCTCGCGGTAGGGCGAGTCGAGGACCTTCAGCGGCACGTCTATCCCGCGCCGTTCCCACTCCTCGCGCAGCGCCTTCGTCTCGGCCGGGTCGACGTTGACGGTGAGCGCCTCCAGGGTGTCCGAGCGCATCAGCTTGGCGTAGGCCAGGGCGCGCAGGGTGGGGCGGTGGATCTTGGAGATCAGCACGACCGAGTGGACGCGCGAGGGGCGGACGAGGTCGTCGTCCGGTTCCTCGGGGGCCGAGATCTCCTCGGAGACGCGGTCGTAGTGCTTACGGATCGCGGTCATCGTGGCGTAGAAGATGCACATGCCGAGCAGCGCCACCCAGGCGCCGTGGGTGAACTTCGTGACCAGGACGACGACCAGCACCAGGCCGGTGAAGAAGGCGCCGAAGGCGTTGATCGCGCGGGAGCGGATCATGTGGCTGCGCTTGGCCGGGTCCTTCTCCACCGCCAGGTGGCGGTTCCAGTGCCGGACCATGCCGGTCTGGCTGAGTGTGAAGGACACGAACACGCCGACGATGTAGAGCTGGATCAGGCGGGTCGAGTCGGCGCCGTAGATGACCACCAGCAGGGCGGCGGCGCCGGCGAGCAGCACGATGCCGTTGGAGAAGGCGAGCCGGTCGCCGCGGGTGTGCAGCTGGCGGGGCAGGTAGCGGTCCTGGGCGAGGATCGAGCCGAGCAGCGGGAAGCCGTTGTACGCGGTGTTGGCGGCCAGGAAGAGGACCAGGGCGGTGGCGGCGGCGAGCAGCACGAACAGGAAGCTGCCCTTGCCGAAGACGGCCTCGGCGACCTGGGAGATCACCGGGTTCTGGACGTAGCCGGAGCCGATCGGGACGCCGTTGTGGAGCAGGTCGCTGGCCGGGTTCTCGGCCATGCGGACCTTGGTGACGGCGGCGAGCGCGATGATCCCGCAGAACATCGTGACCGCCAGCAGACCCATCATGGCCAGCGTGGTCGCCGCGTTCTTCGACTTCGGCTTGCGGAAGGCCGGCACACCGTTGGAGATGGCCTCGACGCCGGTGAGCGCGGCACAGCCGGAGGAGAAGGCGCGCAGCAGGAGGAAGACGAGGGCGAAGCCGGCCAGGCCCTGGTGCTCCGCCTTGATGTGGTAGTCCGCCGTCGGGGCGCGCATCGTGTCCCCGAGGACCAGGCCCCGGAACGCACCCCACGCGATCATGATGAAGACGCCGCCGACGAACACGTACGTCGGGATCGCGAAGAGCTTGCCGGACTCCTTCACCCCGCGCAGGTTCATGAGCGTCAGCAGCACGATCACGGTGACCGCGCAGAAGACCTTGTGCTCGACGACGAAGGGGACCGCGGAGCCGAGGTTCTCGATGCCGGAGGCGATGGAGACGGCGACGGTCAGGACGTAGTCGACGAGCAGGGCGCTGGCGACGGTGAGGCCGGCCTTGGCGCCGAGGTTGGTGGTGGCGACCTCGTAGTCGCCACCGCCGCTCGGGTAGGCGTGCACGTTCTGCCGGTAGGAGGCGACCACCGTGAACATCAGCACCACGACCGCGACCGCGATCCAGGGGCTGAAGTGGTACGCCGACACGCCCGCGATGGACAGGACCAGCAGGACCTCCCCCGGCGCGTACGCGACGGAGGACAGCGGGTCGGAGGCGAAGACGGGGAGGGCGATGCGCTTCGGCAGGAGCGTTTCGCCCAGCCGGTCACTGCGCAGTGCGCGCCCGATCAGGATCCGTTTGGGCACGTCGGTCAGTTTGGACACGAGAGAGGATCGTAGGCCTTCCACCTGGCAGGTCTCCAGCCGCAGTGCCGGATCTGCCTCACGGGTGAAAAAGATGACGTATGGAACTGCGGATTCCGCAGCTTACGCCCGATCCGTGCCTAGATGGCAGACCCCGCCTGTCGTCGCACTTCGGAGGTTCCGTGCCCGCAACCGCAGAGCTGATCGGTGCCGCGGTCGCCCTTGTCGGCCTCGGAATCCTCACCGTCTGGAGCGTGCGCAGCATCACTCGGCGATGAGCGTCGCCAAGGGGTGCCCGGCCGGGACGGTGCGTGTGTAGCTTGGGGCTCGGTCTGAGACCCTGATGGGGCTGAGCAGTAACTTTGGGACACCGGAAGGACGGTCGTGCACATCGTCATCATGGGCTGCGGCAGAGTGGGTTCCGCTCTCGCCCAGACCCTGGAGCAACAGGGGCACACGGTCGCCGTGATCGACCAGGACCCCACCGCCTTCCGCAGGCTGGGCCCCGGATTCGGCGGCCGCCGGGTCACCGGGGTCGGCTTCGACCAGGACACCCTGCGCGAGGCGGGCATCGAGGAGGCCGGCGCCTTCGCCGCCGTCTCCAGCGGTGACAACTCGAACATCATCTCCGCGCGGGTCGCCCGCGAGATGTTCGGTGTGGAGAACGTCGCGGCCCGGATCTACGACCCGCGGCGCGCCGAGGTCTACCAGCGTCTCGGCATCCCGACCGTCGCCACGGTCCGCTGGACCGCCGACCAGATGCTGCGCCGGCTGCTGCCCTCGGGCGCGGAGCCGCTGTGGCGCGACCCCACCGGCGGGGTCCAGCTCGCCGAGGTGCATGTCTCCCCGAAGTGGGTCGGCCACAAGATCAGCAAGCTGCAGGAGGAGACCGGCGTCCGGGTCGCGTTCCTCACCCGGCTCGGCGAGGCGATGCTGCCCACCTCGCAGACGGTGCTGCAGGAGGGCGATCTGGTGCACGTGATGATGCGGACGGACGACGTCGACAAGGTCGAGGCCGCCTTCGCCGGGGGTCCGGAAGAGGAGGGCGGTCACTGATGAGGGTCGCCATTGCCGGTGCCGGCGCCGTCGGCCGCTCGATCGCGGGCGAGCTGCTGGAGAACGGCCACGAGGTCCTGCTGATCGACAAGGCCCCGACCGCCATCTCGGTCGAGCGGGTCCCCCAGGCGGAGTGGCTGCTCGCCGACGCCTGTGAGATCACCTCCCTCGACGAGGCGGCGCTGCAGCGCTGCAACGTCGTGATCGCCGCGACGGGCGACGACAAGGTGAACCTGGTCGTCTCGCTCCTCGCGAAGACGGAGTACGGCGTTCCGCGCGTCGTCGCCCGGGTCAACAACCCCAAGAACGAGTGGCTGTTCAACGAGTCCTGGGGCGTGGACGTGGCCGTGTCCACCCCGCGGCTGATGTCGGCGCTGGTCGAGGAGGCGGTGAGCGTCGGCGACCTGGTCCGCCTGCTCCGCTTCAGCCACGGCGACGCCAACCTCGTCGAGCTCACCCTGCCCGAGGAGTCGGCGCTGGCCGGCACCCAGGTCGGCGACGTGGAGTGGCCCGAGGACACCTCGCTGGTCACGATCATCCGCGGCACCCGGGTCCTGACGCCGTCCCGCGAGGACTCCCTGGAGGCGGGCGACGAACTTCTCTTCGTCGCCGCCCAGGCCCGCGAGGAGCAGCTGGAGGACCTGCTGTCGGTCCGGCGCGAGGACGGCTGACGTACCGCGCATGCGGAAGGGGCGCTCTCCGCGCGGAGAGCGCCCCTTCCGTCGTACCGGTGGCTACTTGCGGTGGCGACCGCCGGCGGCCTCGCCGTGCTCCGCGGCCGGCGCCGCCTTGCGCTCCTCCTCGGCCTTCTCGGCCTCCTCCATCTCCGCGAACACGTCGATCGGAGCCGGCGCCTTCGCCAGGAAGACCCAGGTGAGCCACACGGCGAGCAGGAACGGCGGGATCTTCAGCGCGACCAGCACCCAGCCGAGCTGCGCGGTGTTGGCCCACCAGTACAGCGGGAAGAGGATCGCGCACTTGGCGAGCAGGATCAGGCCCCACGCCCAGCTGGCCTTGGCGTAGGCCTTCTTGCGGCCGGGGTTGCGGGTGCGCCAGGAGAGGTTCTCCTTGAAGACCGGGCCGAGGATCAGGCCGATCAGCGGCACCCCGCACAGGGTCGTGATGATGTACGCCAGCGCCAGGCCCAGCGTGTAGAGCATGCCGGGCAGGTAGAAGTCCTTGGCGTTGCCGGTCATCATCGCGAAGACCACACCGAAGGCGACGCCGAAGACACCGCTGAAGGCGTGCTTCACGGTGTCCTTCATGACGAGGCGCACCACGACCAGCACCACGGAGACCGCGAGGGCGGCGATCGCCGACCAGTGCAGGTCCTTGTTGATGGTGAAGATCGTGACGAACAGCAGGCCCGGCAGGACGGTCTCGACCATGCCGCGCACGCCGCCGAAGGCCTCGAACAGCGCGGCCTCGGTCACCGCCCGCGCATCGTCCCGCGCCTGCGTGTCTTCGGTCGGCTTGTCGAGCGACGTCACCGGCTACTCCCTACCGAGGGGTCTCAGTTCGTACTTGGGATTGAACAGCACCCGGCGGCCCCGGCTCATCGAGATCCGGCCAGACGCGATCAGCCTGCGCCCCGGTTCTATGCCCACGATGGAGCGCCTGCCGAGCCACACCACGTCCAGCGCGGCGGAGCCGTCGAACAGCTCGGCCTCCAGGGCCGGGACTCCGGCGCGCGGCCGCAGGGTGACCGTGCGCAAGGTACCAGTAACGGTGACGATCTGCCGGTCGTGGCAGTCGCCGATCCTGGTGCAGCCCGCCGTGTCGGCTTCCTCGCGCAGCTCCTCCGACTCCAGGTCCTCCTGGGAGGTGGAGAGCCGGTCGAGCATGCGCCGGAACCGGCCGGCCGGCTTTTCGGAACGAGGAACAGCACTCATGTCTGAAGCGTACCGGGGCCCGCCGACACCGCCGTAGTCC
The DNA here is from genome assembly GCF_042959465.1 of Streptomyces sp. NPDC007901. Classification (NCBI taxonomy): domain Bacteria; kingdom Bacillati; phylum Actinomycetota; class Actinomycetes; order Kitasatosporales; family Streptomycetaceae; genus Streptomyces; species Streptomyces sp. NPDC007901. The sequence continues at coordinate 74,396 of NZ_JBIBKW010000015.1, forward strand.
AGCTCACTTCGCGACCCGGCTCACTTCTCGAACCGGTACCCCATCCCCGGCTCCGTGATGAAGTGCTTCGGGTGCGACGGGTCCGCCTCCAGCTTCCGGCGCAGCTGGGCCATGTACACGCGCAGGTAGTTGGTCTCCGTCCCGTACGACGGCCCCCAGACCTCCTGCAGCAGCTGCTTCTGGCTGACCAGCCGGCCGGTGTTGCGGACCAGCACCTCCAGCAGGTGCCACTCGGTCGGGGTGAGCCGGACGTCCTTGCCGGCCCGGTTGACCTTCTTGGCGGCCAGGTCGACGGTGAACCCGTCGGTCTCCACCAGGACGTCGTCCTCGCCGCCCCCGGCGACGGGCTCGGCACGGCGCACGGAGGCCCGCAGCCGGGCCAGCAGCTCGTCCATGCCGAAGGGCTTGGTGACGTAGTCGTCGGCGCCCGCGTCGAGCGCCTCGACCTTCTCGTCGGAGGAGTGCCGGGCGGACAGCACCAGGATCGGCACCCGGGTCCAGCCGCGCAGCCCCCTGATCACCTCGACGCCGTCCATGTCGGGCAGGCCGAGATCGAGGACGACCACGTCGGGGTGGCGGGAGGCAGCCAGTTCGAGGGCGGTACGGCCGTCGGGGGCCGCGTCGACCTCGTACTTGCGCGCCTTGAGGTTGATCACGAGGGCGCGCACGATCTGCGGCTCGTCGTCGACCACGAGCACCCGGGTCATGAGGCCTGCCTTTCCGGTTCTGCCGCTGCTTGCGGCGCGGTGACCGATCCTGCCGCGCGGAGGCTGAGGACCATGGTGAGCCCGCCGCCGGGCGTGTCCTCGGCGTTGAGGGTGCCGCCCATCGCCTCCGCGAAGCCCCGGGCGACCGCGAGCCCGAGTCCGACCCCGGCGCCGCGCGGAGCGTCACCGTAGCGCTGGAAGGGTTCGAATATGCGCTCTTTGGCGTCGTCGGGCACGCCGGGCCCGCGGTCCACGATCCGCACCTCCACCCGGTCGGCGATGGCGCTCGCGGAGACGAGCACGGGCCGGTCGGACGGGCTGTACTTGACGGCGTTCTCGACCAGGTTGGCCACCGCCCGCTCCAGCAGCCCGGCGTCGGCCTCGACCATCGGCAGGCTCTCGGGGACGTCGAGGTCCACGCTGCCGTCCGGCACCCCCACCAGCGCCATCGGGACCACCTCGTCGAGGTCGAACTCGCGGACGATCGGGACGACGGTGCCGGTCTGCAGCCGGGACATGTCGAGGAGGTTGCCCACGAGGTGGTCGAGCCGGTCGGCGCCCTCCTCGATGCCCTCCAGGAATTCCGCCTGGTCCTCCTCGGACCACGCCACGTCGTCCGAGCGGAGCGAGGTGACGGCCGCCTTGATGCCGGCGAGCGGGGTGCGCAGGTCGTGGCTGACGGCGGCCAGCAGTGCCGTGCGGATCCGGTTGCCCTCCGCGAGGGCGCGGGCCTGCTCGGCCTCCTCCCTCAGGCGTCTGCGGTCCAGTACGACGGCGGCCTGGGCGGCGAAGGCGGCGAGCACCCTGCGGTCCTCGGCGGGCAGCACCCGGCCGGTCAGCGCGAGGGCCATGTGGTCGCCGACGGGCATGTCGACGTCGGCGTCCTCGGGCCGGCCGAGGGCGGGCCCGAAGCCGGCCCGGCCCGCGCAGGTCCAGGGTTCCACGTCGCTCGCCCGCTCCAGCAGGGCGGCGGACTCCATGCCGAAGGTCTCCCGGACCCGTTCGAGGAGCGCGTCCAGGCTCGTCTCGCCTCTCAGCACGTTGCCGGCGAGGAAGGAGAGGATCTCCGACTCGGCGCGCAGCCGGGCCGCCTGGTGGGTGCGGCGGGCGGCGAGGTCCACGACCGAGGCGACGGACAGCGCGACCCCGAAGAAGATCACGATGGCGACGATGTTCTTCGGGTCGGCGACGGTCAGCCGGTGCAGGGGCGGGGTGTAGAAGTAGTTCAGCAGCAGCGACCCGAGGGCCGCCGAGGCCAGCGCCGGGAAGAGCCCGCCGAGCAGCGCGGCCGCGACCGTGAAGGTCAGGAACAGCAGCATGTCGTTGGCGAGGCCGAGGGCGACGGTGTTCAGCAGCACCGCCATGGCGGCCGGGCCGGCCAGGCCGACGATCCAGCCCGCGATGATCCGGCCGCGCCCCAGCCGTGCGCCCCGGGCCACGGGCAGCCCGCGCCCCTTCCCGGCCTCGTCGTGGGTGACGATGTGGACGTCCAGGTCGGGCCCCGACTCGCGGGCGACGGTGGCACCGACGCCGGGCCCGAGGACGTACTGCCAGGCCTTGCGGCGCGAGGAACCGAGCACTATCTGGGTGGCGTTGACGCCGCGCGCGAAGTCGAGCAGGGCGGCCGGTATGTCCTCGCCGACGACGTGGTGGAAGGTGCCGCCGAGGTCCTCCACCAGGGTGCGCTGGACGGCGAGTTCCTTCGGGGAGGCGGAGGTCAGCCCGTCGCTCCGGGAGATGTAGACGGCGAGCACCTCGCCGCCGGCGCCCTTCTCGGCGAGCCGCGCGGCCCGTCGTATCAGCGTCCGTCCCTCGGGACCGCCGGTCAGGCCCACGACGATCCGCTCCCGCGAGCCCCAGATCGCCGACACCCGGTGCTCGCTGCGGTACTGCTTCAGGTACTCGTCGACCCGGTCGGCCACCCACAGCAGCGCCAGCTCGCGCAGGGCGGTGAGGTTGCCGGGCCGGAAGTAGTTGGACAGGGCCGCGTCGACCTTGTCCGACTGGTAGATGTTGCCGTGCGCCATGCGCCGGCGCAGCGCCTGGGGCGACATGTCGACCAGCTCGATCTGGTCCGCGCGCCGTACCACCTCGTCGGGCACGGTCTCGCGCTGGCGCACACCGGTGATGGACTCCACGACGTCACCGAGGGACTCCAGGTGCTGGATGTTGACGGTCGAGACCACGTCGATCCCGGCGGCGAGCATTTCCTCGACGTCCTGCCAGCGCTTGGGGTTGCGGGAGCCCGGGATGTTGGTGTGCGCGAGTTCGTCCACCAGGGCGACGGCAGGGGCGCGGCGCAGTACGGCGTCCACGTCCATCTCGGTGAAGGCGGCGCCCCGGTACTCCAGTGCCCGGCGCGCGACCTGTTCCAGGCCGTGCAGCATCACCTCGGTGCGCGGCCGGTCGTGGTGCTCCACGAAGGCGACCACGCAGTCGGTGCCCCGTTCCACGCGCCGGTGCGCCTCGGCGAGCATGGCGTAGGTCTTGCCCACGCCCGGTGCCGCGCCGAGGTAGATCCGAAGCTTGCCGCGTGCCATGGCCCCATTGTCTTCCCGTGACTGCCGTATACGCAGCGTCGACCTTACGGCCGACAATCCCGGTGAACGGGGCGGGAAGCCGGGCGGCGGGCATCTTTGACACAACCCTGATGGGCGCCGGTACAGCGGGTCCGGCGCCCTGCCGGTGGCTCAGTTGGGGTTGTCACCGTGGGTGAGCGTCTCCCAGGCGACGAAGAGGTTGTTGGTGCCCGCGGGGCGGTTGTTCTGGGTGAGTGTCTGGGTGTTGGTCATGGCGATGCCCAGTCGGTTGTGGAGGGCGTTGTAGCCGACCTCGGTGACGGGGCCGAGGCCGAGGGTGAGGGAGCCGCCGCAGAGCCAGCTGGGGACGGCGGTGCCCAGCTGGTACTTGGCCTGGAAGCCGAGCGCCTGGCGCAGCCGCTCGCCGACGTCCGTGCCGTACAGGTCCTCGCCCTGGATCCGGCTGGTCTCGGCGATGTGCGAGATCGAGGAGATGCCGTACCCGGTGTGCGTGAAGTCCCGGCAGGTCTCCTGGGTGAGGCCGGTGACGAAGGTGGACTGGCCCTGCCAGTAGGAGACGATCTTGGCGGTGGTGTCGAGGTTCTGGCTGGGCACGGTCTTCGGCACCGACCCGTCGGAGGCCAGGTAGACATAAGCGGCCGCGCGGGTGCGGAACTTGGCCATGGCCGTGTCGTACGACGTCTTGTCCTCCAGGAAGACGGAGATGCCGACGGCGGCCTCCATCATCGTCAGCTCCCAGTTGCCGTTGGAGTTGGAGCCCTTGATGACGGTGGGGAGGTAGACGTTGCGCAGCATGGTGGCGAAGCGGGCCTGGTTGGCCCAGGTGCCGGTGTAGGTGTACTTGATGATCTCGGCGGCCTTGGGCCAGGAGGAGCCGGCCCAGCCGGTCTGCAGGGGCGCGTTGCTGTTGGTGTGGCTGGTGATGGTGGCCGACCAGGCGTCCATGATCTGGATGGCCTTCTGGGCGTACCGGGCGTCCTTGGTGATGTACCAGGCGAGGGCGTCGGTGTACGCGGCGATCGCGTCCTCGCGCTCGTCGGTGCAGCCGTAGTTCGGGTTCGAGTACGACCCGCACTCGACCGTCGCCCGGGGCGCGGGCGTGCGGTTCAGGTCGGCGTACTTGCTCGCCATCATCTGGTCGTAGGCCGCTTTCCAGGGCTGGGCGCCGGCCAGCACCTCGGTGCGGGCGAAGTCCAGCTGGGCCTTGGAGACGGTGACTCCGGGGTGCACGAAGGTGCTCGGGGCGGAGTGGGCGGCGGGCGCCGTGAAGACGCCCAGGAGCAGGGCTCCCACGGCCGCGAGCAGGGGGATGCGACGCACAGCGGCTCCGTTCTCGTACGTTCTCGTATGTGAACCTGGAGCGCCTTTGTGAACAGAGGCGTTGACCCGAGACCGTAGGTACGGACCAGACTTCCGTCAAGATGTGAAGGAAGGGGCGGGCATTCACACCGGGGGCGGCGGGCATGTGAAAGGGCCGCACCCCACAGGGGGTACGGCCCTTGTCGCTTCCCGCTCCCGCTACCGGACCTCGGTGATCTCCGGTCCGCGCTGGAGCTGACCCATGCCACCGGAGAAGCGCGAGGACTCCTCCTGCTGAACGCCCTCGGGCACCATCTGGGCGTCGTTCGGCAGCTTCAGGACAATCGGGTCGCGGGGTGCCATCGGGCCCTCACCGCGGACCACGACGGTGTCCCGGAAGATCTGCTCCAGCAGCCCGGCGGCCTGCGGCTGCACCGCGCCCTGCCCGGAGATCACCCCGCGCAGGAACCAGCGCGGGCCGTCCACACCCACGAACCTGACGACCTGGAAGCCGCCGGTGCCGTCCGGCAGTTGCACTGGCACCTGGGCGCGCAGCTCCCAGCCCAGCGGACCCTCGACCTCGTCGACGATGCCGCCCTGCTGGGTGATGCCGGAGCCGATCTCCTCGCGCACCTCGCCCCAGATGCCCTCGCGCTTGGGCGCGGCGAAGGCCTGGAGCTGGACCGCGCTGTCGCGCAGCACGACGGTCGCCGCGACGATCGCGTCGCCCGCGACCTCGACCCGGAGCTCCATGCCGTCCACGCCGGGCACGAACAGACCGCCGAGGTCCACCCGGCCCTCGCCGGGCTCGCGCACCTCGGTGGCGTCCCACGGCCCGTCGGGCCGGGGCTCCGGCTCCAGGCGTACGCGCTCGCGCTCGCCCTCTTCCTCGTCCGCCTCGGTGTCGACGCTGTCGACGACCTGCTCGGCCTCGCCGGCCGCGTCCTCGGCGGCACCCTTCTTGTTGCGACGTCCGAACACGTCACTGTCCTTCCCGGTCGGATACGACCGAAGCGTATCGATTCCCACCCGTCCGACCGCCCTCGGCGGCCTGACCGCTTGTGCCGCTCGCGTCGCCCACCGCGGCGTGCCCGCCGGTGGACCCGAAGCCCCCTTCGGCCCGCGCCGCATCGGGAAGCTCCGCGACCTCCTGGAAGCGGACCCTCTCGACCTGCTGGACGACCAGTTGGGCAATCCGGTCGAAGCGCTCGAACCGCACGGCCTCGCGCGGGTCGAGATTCACCACGATCACCTTGATCTCTCCACGGTACCCGGCATCAATCGTCCCCGGGGCATTCACGAGGGCCACACCGCACCGGGCGGCGAGCCCCGAACGAGGGTGCACGAAGGCCGCGTACCCGTCCGGGAGGGCGATCGACACCCCCGTGGGCAGTACGGCCCGCTCTCCGGGCTTCAGCTCGCACGCCTCGGTGGTGCGCAGATCGGCTCCCGCGTCACCGGGGTGCTCGTACGCCGGAAGCGGTACGTCGGGGTCGACACGGCGGATGAGGACGCCGAGAGGGCTCACGGTACGGGCGGGGCTCACGGGATGCGGAGGGCTTTCGGGGTGCGGCGGGCTTGCGGGCTGCGTCCGGCTTGCGGGGTTCACGGGTTCACCTCGAAGGCGCGGGCGCGCCGGACCTGGTCCGGGTCGCTCATGGCGGCCTGGATCTCCGTCTGACGACCGTTGTCGACGAAGTGCTCGACCGGGACCTCGATGAAGAGGGCGTCGGCCCGGACCGCGACCGGGCCCTCGGGGCCGTCCACGCGTCCGGTGGCGGTCGAGTAGATCTTCCGGCCGGCCACGGCGACGACCTCGGCCTCCAGGTGGAGCGTGGTGCCGACGGGCACCGGCCGCACGAAGTCGGTCTCCAGCCGTCCGGTGACGGCGATCTTCCGCAGCAGCCAGTTCAGCGAGCCGAGCGTCTCGTCGAGGGCGCTGGCCAGGACTCCGCCGTGGGCAAGGCCCGGGGCGCCCTGGTGGGCGGGGCGCACGGTGAACTCGGCGGTGAGGGAGACTCCCTCGCCGGCCCGCACCTCCAGATGCAGCCCGTGCGACTGCCCATGGCCACACCCGAAACAGTGTTCGTAGTGGGCACCGATGAACTCACCGGGCGCGGGAGCATCGGGATGCCGCACCGGTTTCTCGGCGTAGGCGGGGGGCTGAAGAGCTGCGGAACTACCACTCACAGCCGCAGACCTTACCCGCGCGTCCGGTGAATCCGGACACCGTGCCAAGCTTGGGCCCATGCAGCTCTCCGCCACCCCGTACGAAGAACGCCTCACCGCCCCCCGGTCGTGGTGGTTCGTCAGCTTCCTGGTCGGCGTCTCGTTCGCCCTGATCCTGCTGCCCTTCGGCACCCTGCCGATGCTCGGCGGCCTGGCCGGCGGCACGGCGGCGGCAGCGGTGGTGGCCAGCTCGTACGGCTCCCCGCGCATCCGGGTCGTGGGCGACTCGCTGATCGCGGGCGAGGCGAAGATCCCGGTGTCGGCCCTGGGCGAGTCGCACATCCTCGACCCCGAGGAGGCGCGCGCCTGGCGCACGTACAAGGCCGACGTCCGCGCCTTCCTGCTGCTGCGCTCCTACATCCCCACCGCCCTCCGCGTGGAGGTCACGGACCCGCAGGACCCGACGCCCTACCTGTACCTCTCCACGCGTGAGCCGGAGGCGCTGGCGACAGCCATCGAATCGGCGAAGACCGCGACCACGCAGCCGTAGGCACCGCCGACCGGCGTTCCGCTCCGCCGCCCGGCCCGGTTTCCGGCGCGGCGGCGGTCAGGCGCCGAAGTCCTCCGGGAGTTCGGCGATCGGCAGGGGCTCGGCGGGCTTCTCGAGCGGCGGCAGCTCCGGGAGCTCGTCCCACGGCACCTGGATCTTCCTCAGGTCCGTCCGGATCCGCGCCGCCAGCTTCTTGGTGTCCCGGCGGTTCATGACCGCCCCCACCGCGGCGCCCACCATGAACGGCATCAGGTTGGGCAGGTCCCGCACCATGCGCTTCATGATCTGCTGCCGGAGCTCGCGCTTCATCTGCCCGCCGAGGGCGTTGTTGATCGTCGACGGCTTCATCACGTCGATGCCGCGCTCCCCCGACCAGGAGGCCAGGTACGCGGTGCTGCGGGCCTTGAGGTTCCCCGGCGGCCGTACGCCGTACACCTCGTGCAGCTCGGCGATCAGCTTCAGCTCGATCGCGGCGACCCCGGTGATCTCCGCGGCCAGCTCGGTCGGCATGGCCGGCGGCACCGGCAGCATCGCCGCCGCACCGACCCCGGCCCCGACCGCCGAGGTCGCGCCCGCGGCACCCGCCACCAGTTTGTCGGCGAGCTGCTCGGGCCCGAGACCCGGGAACTGGCGGCGCAGGGACGCGAGGTCACGTACGGGGACACGCGGGGCGATCTCGATGATCCGGTCAGCGAGGTAGCCGAGCCCCGCTTTCGCCCGGCTGCCGCCCATACGGGCGCCTTCCCGGGCCAAGTCCACGGCCTTGTCACGGATGACCGCGACCCGCCGCCTGGCGACGGGCGCGGCCGGGTCCGCCGGCACCGGGAGGTCACCCCGGCCGGCAGCCGGTTCGAGCGAGGCTCCCGGATCGGGCGAGCCTCGCTCGGCGTCACGCGCGCGCGGGCCGTCGGACGGCCCGGAGTCCGCTCCCCGCGAGGGGAAACGGCGCTTCCGAGGTGGGGTCGAGCCAGTCATGCCCGACCCGCCCTCAGTCGCAGTCGCGGCAGATCGGCTGACCGTTCTTCTCCCGGGCCAGCTGGCTGCGGTGGTGCACCAGGAAGCAGCTCATGCAGGTGAACTCGTCCTGCTGCTTGGGCAGCACCCGGACGGCCAGCTCCTCGTTCGAGAGGTCGGCGCCGGGCAGCTCCAGGCCCTCCGCCGCCTCGAACTCGTCGACGTCCACGGCGGACGTGGACTTGTCGTTCCGCCGGGCCTTCAGCTCTTCAAGACTGTCCGAGTCGACGTCGTCGTCGGTCTTGCGTGGAGTGTCGTAATCGGTTGCCATGTCGCTCTCCCCCTCTGGGTGTCTGCGGTGTCTCCAGCGCACGTAACGCGTGAGAGGCCGGACTTGTGCCCGACCCGAGGCGGAGATTTTGCCTCACATCAAGGTCTGTTACTCAATCGACACCCAACCGGACCCCTCAAGAGTGATCGGGTTGAATGGCGATGGGGACCGTACACGGTCCTGTCGAGGCACTTCAAAAGCGCCTCATCCTGTACTTCCCGTGATCAAGACCCCTGAAAACAGGGATTTTCCCGGCTTTATTCCCCTAGCCATGATCACGGAGCGTAGATGGCCGGAAATCCGCCCATGTGATCGATCACACACGGGGGTACGCGCCACGCCGCCCGAAAATTCCGCGCAAAGCGAACATCCCCCGCGTGTGTCCCGATCTTGTAACTGGCTCAGACCGGCAGAGTGACCCGCATCACGATCCCGCCGCCCTCACGGGGCTGGGCCGCGATATGGCCGCCGTGCGCCCGGGCCACGGACCGCACGATGGACAGGCCGAGGCCGACGCCCTTGTCGCTGCCCGTGCGCTCGGTACGGAGCCGTCTGAAGGGCTCGAAGAGGTTGTCGATCTCGTACGCCGGCACCACCGGTCCGGTGTTCGCGACGGACAGTACCGCCTGGCCGTGCTGGATCTCGGTGCTGACCTCGACCCACCCGTCCTCGGGCACGTTGTAGCGCACCGCGTTCTGCAGCAGGTTGAGCGCGATCCGCTCCAGCAGCACGCCGTTGCCCTGGACGACCGCCGGTTTCCGCTGGCCCCTGATGGTCACACCCTTGGCCTCCGCCTCGGCGTGCACCTGGTCGACGGCCTGGGAGGCCACCTCGGCCAGGTCGACCGGCTTGCGCTCGATGATCTGGTTGTCGCTGCGGGCGAGCAGCAGCAGTCCCTCCACGAGCTGCTCGCTGCGCTCGTTGGTGGCCAGCAGCGTCTTGCCGAGCTGCTGCAGCTCCATCGGCGCGTTCGGGTCGGAGAGGTGGACCTCCAGGAGCGTGCGGTTGATCGCCAACGGCGTGCGCAGCTCGTGGGAGGCGTTGCCGACGAAGCGCTGCTGGGCGGTGAAGGCCCGCTGCAGCCGCTCCAGCATGTCGTCGAAGGTGTCCGCGAGTTCCTTGAGCTCGTCGTCCGGACCGTCCAGCTCGATCCGGCGGGACAGGTCCGAGCCGGCCACCGCGCGGGCGGTGCGGGTGATCCGGCCGAGCGGGGAGAGCACCCGGCCGGCCATGGCGTAGCCGAACGCGAAGGCGATCACGGCGAGGCCGAGGAGGGCCAGCAGCGAGCGGCTGAGCAGGTTGTCCAGGGCCGCCTGGCGCTGGTGGTCCACGCACTGGGCGATCGCGGAGTTGAAGTCCGTGATCGGCACGTTGGGCATGCCGGTGATCGCCGCGCACTTGTCGCTGGAGACCTTGATGTCGGAGCCGCTGACGATCTTGAAGAACGGCTGGTTACCGGTGCTGATCGCCTGCGCGGCCAGCAGGTAGATGATCGACAGCAGCAGGATGCCGGCGATCAGGAACATGCCGCCGTACAACAACGTGAGCCGTATGCGGATGGTGGGGCGCAGCCACGGGAAGACCGGCTGCGGCCTCCTCGGGTCCCAGGTCGGCTTCGGGGGTGCCTGCGGGGGTGCGGGAGTGGTCGCCACAGTCATCAGATCCGGTATCCCGAACCGGGGACGGTGACGATGACAGGGGGCTCGCCGAGCTTGCGGCGCAGGGTCATCACGGTCACGCGCACGACGTTGGTGAACGGGTCCGTGTTCTCGTCCCACGCCTTCTCGAGGAGCTGCTCGGCGGAGACCACGGCGCCCTCGCTGCGCATCAGCACCTCCAGGACGGCGAACTCCTTGGGCGCGAGCTGGACCTCCTTGCCGTCGCGGAAGACCTCGCGGCGGTTCGGGTCGAGCTTGATGCCGGCGCGCTCCAGGACGGGGGGCAGCGGCACGCTGGTACGGCGGCCGAGGGCCCGCACGCGCGCGATGAGCTCGCTGAAGGCGAAGGGCTTGGGGAGGTAGTCGTCGGCGCCGATCTCCAGGCCCTCGACGCGGTCGCTGACGTCGCCGGACGCGGTCAGCATCAGGACGCGCGTGGGCATGCCCAGCTCGACGATCTTGCGGCAGACGTCGTCGCCGTGCACGAGGGGGAGGTCACGGTCGAGGACGACCACGTCGTAGTCGTTGACGCCGATGCGCTCCAGGGCGGCCGCACCGTCGTACACGACGTCGACGGCCATGGCCTCCCGGCGCAGTCCGGTGGCCACCGCATCGGCGAGCAGTTGCTCGTCCTCGACGACGAGTACGCGCACGTCGCTTGTCCTTCCTCTGTCCACCCGCGTAGCGCGCACCGGCGCACACGGGCAGGGTTCTCCACGGGATGTGTGACCTCCATCCTGCCCTTTTCGGCCATAAGTCGGCAGTAAGACGGGGGTGGGGACGGCCGGATCGGAGGCCGCCGGGCGGGAATGCGAGATTTTCTCCTGCGGTTGAGGTTTCCACGGAAGGGAGCGGGGGGAGGACGGCATGTACACCCCGCGATCACGCTCTGCATGTGCCGCAACACCATGCGGTACGTACACCGCCGCTACAGCAGAGTGGACGATGGGGGTGTCCGGCACCGTCGCCGCCCAGCAGGGCAGCGCTGGGCACCCGCGAGAGACGTGATCGCCCCTTTCGAACGGCACACCCCCGTGCCACCGACCCACGACCCTGGACGAGGGGGCGCAGCATGGACGCATTCACGACGGGACTTCTGCAGCGCATAAAGGCGACCGAGTCCGACATCACCCGGGCTCGTGACGAGGGCGACGACTTCCTCGTCGAAGTGGAACAGGCCGAGCTCGACGACCTGCGCCGCCTCGCCGCCGAACACGGTGTGGAAGTCGGCGCGACCAGCGTCTGATCCAGCCCACAGCGCACGAACAGGGCCCCGGCGAATCCAGCGCCGGGGCCCTGCCCGTACCTGACCCCTGCCCGCCGCGACCGCGTTCGATTCCTGCCGGACGCCGGTCCCCGGCGGCGGTTGCGGCGGTTCCTCAGTCGTGCCAGGCGCCGAAGTCCTCCAGCAGGCCCTGGAGGGGCTCGAAGACGCCCGGTGTACCGGCGACGGTCAGATCGCGGGACGGGGGCCCTCCGGGGCGGCCACCGGTCAGGGCGCCCGCCTCACGGGCGATCAGGTCCCCCGCTCCCCAGTCCCACGGGTTGAGCCCGCGCTCGAAGTAGCCGTCCAGCCGGCCGCAGGCCACGTCGCACAGGTCGACCGCCGCCGAGCCGCTGCGCCGGATGTCGCGCAGCAGCGGGATCAGCCGGGCGGCGACCTCGGCCTGGTGGGTGCGGACCGCGGTGACGTAGTTGAAGCCCGTGGAGACCAGGGCCTGGTCCAGCGGCGGGGCGGGCCGGCAGCGCAGCTCGCGCTCGCCCTCCCACGCCCCCGTCGCCCGGGCCCCGCGGCCGCGCACCGCGTGGTACGTCTCGCCGCGCATCGGCGCCGCGACGACGCCGACCACGGTCTCCCCGTCCTGCTCGGCCGCGATGGAGACCGCCCAGGTCGGCAGCCCGTAGAGGTAGTTGACGGTGCCGTCGAGCGGGTCGATCACCCAGCGGATCCCGCTGGTGCCCTCCGACGAGGCACCCTCCTCGCCGAGGAAGCCGTCGTCGGGGCGGTGCCCGGAGATCAGGTCGGTGATCAGCTTCTCCGCCGCGATGTCCATCTCGGTCACGACGTCGATCGGGCTGGACTTGGTCCGGGCGACCGCGAGGTCGGCGGGGCGGCCGTCCCGCAGCAGCGCGCCCGCGCGGGCGGCCGCTTCCAGCGCGAGGTCCAGCAGGTCCGTGTACGGGGCGTCGGTCACGGGGCTCCTCACGCGTAGGGGCTGTCGACGCCGGCCGCGGCCGGGCGGGGGGCGCGGGCCGGGCAGCAGCCGACCGGGCAGAGGTCGTGGCTCGCGCCGAGCGCGCCGAGGGCGCACGGCGTGACCTCCCGACCGCTCTCCGCGGCGGCCCGCTCCAGGACCAGGTCACGGATGGCGGCGGCGAACCTGGGGTCGTCCCCGACGGTCGCGGACCGCCGTACCGGCAGCCCCAGCTCCTCGGCCTTGGCCCTGGCCTCCGTGTCGAGGTCGTAGAGGACCTCCATGTGGTCGGAGACGAAGCCGATGGGGGCCATGACGACGGCCGGGACGCCGGCGCCGTGCAGCTCCTCCAGGTGGTCGCAGATGTCGGGCTCCAGCCACGGGATGTGCGGGGCGCCGGAGCGGGACTGGTAGACGAGCCGCCAGGGGTGGTCGACGCCGGTGCGCTCGCGCACCGCCTCGGCGATCAGTTCGGCCACGTCCAGGTGCTCCTCGACGTACGCGCCGCCCTCGCCGTGCGTCTCGACCGGGCCGGAGGTGTCGGCGGACGCCGTCGGGATGGAGTGGGTGGTGAAGGCGATGTGGGCGCCCGCGCGGACGTCCTCGGGGAGGTCGGCGAGGGACGCCAGCACCCCGTCGATCATCGGCTCGAGGAAGCCGGGGTGGTTGAAGTAGTGCCGCAGCTTGTCGACCTTCGGCAGGTCGAGGCCCTCGGCCGCCAGCGCGGCCAGCGAGTCCGCCAGGTTCTCGCGGTACTGGCGGCAGCCCGAGTAGGAGGCGTAGGCACTGGTGGCGAGCACCAGGACGCGGCGGCGGCCGTCGGCGACCATCTCGCGCAGGGTGTCCGTCAGATACGGCGCCCAGTTGCGGTTGCCCCAGTAGACGGGCAGGTCCAGGCCGTGCTCGGCGAAGTCCTTGCGCAGGGCGTCCAGCAGGGCGCGGTTCTGGTCGTTGATCGGGCTGACCCCGCCGAACAGGAAGTAGTGCTGCCCGACTTCCTTGAGACGTTCCTTCGGGATACCGCGCCCGCGCGTCACGTTCTCCAGGAACGGGACCACGTCGTCCGGGCCTTCCGGGCCGCCGAAGGAGAGCAGGAGCAGGGCGTCGTAGGGGGTGGCATCGAGCGCGTCTGACATGTGCCGATCCTGCCACCCGGCGCTGACAGCCCGGAAACAGGAGCGTGAAGAGTCGGATTCGGGAGGTTTATCCCCAGTGCCCAGCGGGTGCATGAGGGTCCCCTTACTCGTAAGCTGTATCAGCCGCAATCACGCCTTACCGAGTACCGAGCCGTCGGAGACCCCCGTGCCCAGCCCCTACCGCGCCCTGTTCGCCGCACCCGGCACCAAGGGCTTCTCCGCCGCGGGCTTCGTCGGCCGGATGCCGCTGTCGATGATGGGCATCGGGGTCGTCACGATGATCTCCCAGATCAGCGGGCGGTACGGTCTCGCGGGCGCGCTCTCGGCCACCATCGCGCTCTCCGCCGCCGCACTGGGCCCGCAGGTGTCCCGGCTGGTCGACCAGCACGGCCAGCGGCGCGTCCTGCGCCCCGCGACCCTGCTCGCGCTCGCGGCGGCGACCGGACTGCTGTTCGCCGCCCGCTACGGGGGGCCGGACTGGGTGCTGTTCGTGTGCGCGGCCGGCATCGGCGCGGTGCCGAGCCTGGGCGCGATGATCCGGGCCCGCTGGGCCGCCCTCTACCGGGGCACCCCGCAGCTGCACATCGCCTACTCCTTCGAGTCCGTCGTCGACGAGGTGTGCTTCATCTTCGGGCCGATCATCTCCATCGGCCTGTCCACGGCCTGGTTCCCGGAGGCGGGCCCGCTGCTGGCCGCCTGCTTCCTCGCCGCCGGCGTCTTCTGGCTGACCGCCCAGCGGGCCACCGAGCCGGAGCCGCACCCGCGCGAGCACCACGGCGGCGGTTCGGCGCTGCGCGCCCCCGGCCTCCAGGTGCTGGTGGCGACCTTCGTGGCCACGGGGGCGATCTTCGGGGCGGTCGACGTGGTGACCGTCGCCTTCGCCGACGAACGCGGGCACAAGGGCGCCTCCAGCGTGGTCCTGGCGCTGTACGCGGCGGGCTCCTGCCTGGCCGGGGTGGTCTTCGGCCTGTTGCGGTTCGCGGGGAAGCCGGAACGCCGGTGGCTGCTGGGCATATGCGCGATGGCCGTGAGTATGATCCCCCTCCTACTGGTCGGAAACTTGCCGCTTCTGGCCGTGGCGCTGTTCGTTGCGGGTCTGTCCATCGCGCCGACGATGATCACGACGATGTCCCTCATCGAAGAGCACGTACCTCGCGCGAAACTCACCGAGGGCATGACCTGGGTGAGTACCGGCCTCGCGGTCGGGGTGGCGCTCGGCTCCTCGGTCGCCGGCTGGGTGATCGACGCTGCCGGGGCCCGTGCCGGGTACGGGGTCCCGGCCGTGTCCGGGGCCGTCGCGGTCGCGGTCGGTTTCCTCGGGTACCGCCGGCTCAGCAGGCCGGTCACGGGTCGGGGAGGCATCGTTGGGCAGCACAGCGAGCGGGAAGAGCGGCACGTGGCGTAACTGGGGAGGGAATGTCACCGTCCGCCCCGCGCGGGAGGTCACGCCCGCCTCCGTGGACGAGCTCGCCGCGGCCGTACGGCAGGCAGCCGAGGACGGCCTGAAGGTGAAGGCGGTCGGCAGCGGGCACTCCTTCACCGCCATCGCCGCCACCGACGGTGTCTCGATCCGCCCTCAACTGTTGACCGGCATCCGCAACATCGACCGCCAGGCCATGACCGTCACGGTCGAGTCGGGTACCCCGCTCAAGAGACTCAATGTGGCCCTGGCCCGCGAGGGTCTGTCGCTGACCAACATGGGCGACATCATGGAGCAGACGGTCTCCGGCGCCACCAGCACCGGCACCCACGGCACCGGCCGTGAGTCCGCCTCGCTCGCCGCCCAGATCAAGGCGCTCGAACTGGTCACCGCCGACGGCTCGGTGCTCACCTGTTCGGAGAAGGGGACCGAAGAAGAGCGCGCGGTGTTCGCGGCGGCCCGGGTCGGCCTCGGCGCCCTGGGCATCGTCACCGCGATCACCTTCGCGGTGGAGCCGGTCTTCCTGCTCGCCGCGCGTGAGGAGCCGATGCCGCTGGACCGGGTGCTCGCCGAGTTCGACCAGCTCCACACCGAGAACGAGCACTTCGAGTTCTACTGGTTCCCGCACACCGGCAACACCAACACCAAGCGCAACAACCGCAGCGCGGGGCCGGCGCAGCCGGTGGGTCAGCTGGCCGGCTGGTTCGAGGACGAGTTCCTCTCCAACGGCGCCTTCCACGCGGCCCAGTTGCTCGGCCGCGCGGCGCCCGCCGTCGTACCGACGATCGCCCGGATCTCCAGCACGGCGCTGTCCGCGCGGAGTTACACGGACATCCCGTACAAGGTCTTCACATCCCCGCGCCGGGTGCGCTTCGTGGAGATGGAGTACGCCGTTCCGCGCGAGGCGCTGGTGGACACGCTGCGGGAACTGAAGGCGATGGTCGACCGTTCAGGTCTCAGGGTGAACTTCCCGGTCGAGGTCCGCACCGCCCCGGCCGACGACATCGCCCTGTCCACCGCCTCCGCCCGGGACAGCGCCTATGTCGCCGTGCACATGTTCCGGGGCACGCCCTACCAGGCGTACTTCACCGCCGCCGAGCGCATCTTCACCGCCCACGAGGGGCGCCCGCACTGGGGCAAGGTGCACACCCGGGACGCGGAGTACTTCGCCGAGGTCTACCCGCGCTTCGGCGAGTTCACGGCGCTGCGGGACCGGCTCGACCCGGACCGGCTGTTCCAGAACGACTACCTGCGGCGGGTACTGGGTCAGTGAACTCGCCCGGCGCCGGGGGCGATTGCTCCCGGCGTCCGCCGGCCCCCTTCGAACTTCCCTTCGCCTCCTCCCCCGTACCGGTTCCGGGAGGGGACGTACGGACGAAAACCATTAGTTCCGTTTCGGTGGATTGCGTGAAGTACGCCACGTGCAAGATCCCCCGAAGCGGGCAACCAGCGGCCGAAGAGCGGTTGTTGCCAGAAGTTGGGCGGCGCGCCAATCCACGCACGTGGCCCGAATGGAGTACTGTTTCGAGCCCTGGGTCCGGTCTCCCGCCAGGGCGTCCGGAGCCTTGCAGGACCGCCGGGAGGGGGCTAGTTGCACAGGGTGACGGAGTTGGTCACTTAGCGTTGCGAATTGGTAACCGTGCCATAACGGCGTTCCCGGGCCTGTGCCCGACACGCCGGGCAACTCGGCAAGGTTGTGGCAGGCTGCACCCGGGCAGGCCACACTCGACTAGCGGAAGCAGCGACGCACGTGACGTCGGCAGGCACCACCCGGGAGGTCCCCATGCCCGAACTGCGTGTCGTGGCCGTCTCCAATGACGGCACACGGCTGGTGCTCAAGGCTGCCGACTCGACGGAGTACACCCTTCCGATCGACGAACGGCTCCGTGCCGCCGTGCGCGGCGACCGGCCCCGGCTCGGGCAGATCGAGATCGAGGTCGAGAGTCATCTCCGGCCCCGAGACATCCAGGCGCGGATACGGGCGGGCGCCAGCGCGGAAGAGGTCGCGCAGCTCGCCGGGATCCCCGTCGACCGGGTGCGGCGCTTCGAGGGTCCGGTACTGGCCGAGCGCGCCTTCATGGCCGAACGAGCCCGCAAGACACCCGTCCGCCGGCCCGGCGAGAACTCCGGTCCGCTGCTCGGCGAGGCCGTGCAGGAGCGACTGGTGCTGCGCGGCGCCGAGAAGGACACCGTCCAGTGGGACTCCTGGCGCCGCGACGACGGCACCTGGGAGGTCCTGCTCGTCTACCGGGTCGCGAGCGAACCGCACTCGGCGAGCTGGACCTACGACCCGCCCCGGCGGCTCGTCCAGGCGGTCGACGACGAGGCGCGCTCGCTGATCGGCGAGTCCGACGACCTCGCCGTACCGGAGCCCAGCTTTCCGTTCGTACCGCGGATCGCGCGACTGCCGCGCGACCGGCCGCTGGACCGCTCCGGCGACCGGGACCGCGAGCGCGAACGGCCGAGCCTGCCCGCGCAGTCGTCCGAGCCGGTCGAGGAGACGACCGGCGAACGCGACTCGCTGACCAGCCTGCTGGAGGCGGTGCCGAGCTTCCGGGGCGACATGGTGGTCCCGGAGCGCCCGGCGGAACCCCAGCCGGAGGAGCCCGTCACGGAACCGGCGGAGGAGGAGCCCCCCGCCCCGGCGGCCTCGGCCGGCTCCGCCTACGCGGACGTCCTGATGCCCCGTTCGGTCGGCAGCCACCGCGACCGGCTGATCGGCGCCACCGACCGCCAGGCCGAGGCCGACGGCGTCCGCCCCGGCCGCCGGGCCGCCGTGCCGAGCTGGGACGAGATCGTCTTCGGCACGCGGCGCAAGAAGCAGGAGTAGGAACAGGTCGTACGACCGTACGAGGACGGGAGGCACGTGCGCGTGCCTCCCGTCCTCGTCGTGAGCTACTGCGGGTCGGGACCGACCGCGACCGGGCGGGACGGATCGGACGACCACTCCGACCACGAACCGACGTACAGCGCCGCCGGAATGCCCGCGACGGCCAGCGCCAGCACCTCGTGGGCGCCGGAGACGCCCGAGCCGCAGTAGACGCCCACCTCGGCCCCCTCCGAGGCGCCCAGGCCCTTGAAGCGGCCCTGGAGTTCGGCGGCGGGCAGGAAGCGCCCGTCCGGGCCGACGTTCTCGGTGGTCGGCGCCGACACGGCACCCGGGATGTGGCCGCCGACCCGGTCGATCGGTTCCACGTCACCCCGGTACCGCTCCCCCGCGCGGGCGTCGAACAGCACACCCGAGCGAGCCAGCCCGGCCGCACCGTCCGCGTCGAGCAACGGCACGGCGCCGGGCGCCGGTTCGAAGTCACCCTGGACCGGCTCGATCAGGTCAGTCGAAAGAGCGCCCTCCCAGGACGGCAACCCGCCGTCGAGCACCCGCACATCCGGGTGACCCGTCCAGCGCAGCAGCCACCAGGCGCGGGCCGCCGCCCAGCCCTGCCCGCCGTCGTAGACGACGACCGGCCGGCCCGCCGAGACGCCCGCGCGGCGCATCGCCGCACCGAAGACGGCCAGGTCGGGCAGCGGATGCCGGCCACGCTCGCCGGGCGCCGAGGCCAGTTCCCCGTCCAGGTCCACAAAGACGGCGCCCGGCAGATGCCCGGCCGCGTACGCGGCCCGGCCGTCGAAGGCCGGCACCCCGGGCGGGGTCAGCTGCCAGCGGACGTCGAGCAGTACGGGCGGGTTCGGCCCGGTCAGGTCGTCGGCGAGTTCGGTTGCGGTGATGATGGCTTCCATGGCCCCATCCTTACGCCAGGGGTGGCCGCAACGTCCAGGTACGACTACTCTGCTCGGCCGGACAGCCTCGATCACCGGGCGTACGGGATCGGGCACATGCTGTACAGCCGATGGACACCCGACGGCAATCGACCGGAAACGGGCGAGAAGCGGCAGACCAGGCATCCTCGCGGCGAAGCCGCCCGCACGGGCGTGGACACCGGACGCCACGGAGGGTGCGGGAACCGGCACGGGGTGTGCACGGGGCTGCGGCAGGACCGGTCCGGGGAGCGGAAGCGACACGGCCACCGCGAGGGGCCGAGGAGAGAGTGACGATGACCGAGGTACGGGGATCGGCGGGCGCGAACGGCGGCACACACGCCCGGCGCGCGCCCGGCACCCCCTGCTGGGTGAGTCTGATGGTGCACGGCTTGACCACGACCGAGGAGTTCTACGGAGCGCTGTTCGGCTGGGAGTTCCAGCCCGGGCCCCAGCAGCTCGGCACCTATGCGCGGGCCCTGCTCGACGGCCGGGAGGTCGCCGGGATCGGGCAGCTGCCGCCGGACCTGCATCTGCCGATCGCCTGGACGCCGTACTTCGCCTCGGACGACGTGGACCTGACGGCCGAGACGGTACGGCTGTGCGGCGGCACCCTGGGCGTCGGCCCGCTGGACGCGGCCGAGGCCGGGCGGATGGCCATCGGCTCCGACCCCTCGGGAGCGGTGTTCGGCATCTGGCAGGCCTCGGCCCACCTCGGCACCGCCGTCACCGGCGTCCCCGGCACACCCGCCTGGAACGAACTGCTCACCTTCGAGACCGGAAGCGTCGCCAAGTTCTACGAGACGGTGTTCGGTTACGAGGAGGAGCCGGTGGTCTCCGCCGGCTTCGACTACGTCACCCTGCACGTCGGGGGCCACCCGGTGGCCGGCATCCACGGCGTCGGCCTCTCGCTGCCCCGGGACCGGGGGCCGCACTGGCTGACGTACTTCGAGGTGGCCGAGGTGGACGCCACGCTGCGCGGGGTGACCGCGCTGGGCGGCCGGGTGCTGAAGCCGGCCCGGGACAGCGCGCACGGGCGGGTGGCCACGGTGGCCGACCCGGAGGGCGCGGTCTTCTCGGTGATCCAGAGCCCGCACTGAGCCCGCGCCCCCGGCCGGTTCACCGGCGGCCGGTCCGGCGTGGGACGGTACGGACCGCGCCGCCGCCCCACGCCTCACTCGCACCGGTCAGTGCTTGCCGCACTTGTTGACGTCGATCCGCACGATCTGCGGGTCGTGGTCGCTGGCCTGGTCCGCGAACTCGGCGTTGATGTGCACCACGTCGTAGTCGAGGTGGGTCACCGCCGGGCTCGTCAGGATGTGGTCCAGGGTCTGCGAGTTGCCGTCGTACACGTAGGTGTAGCGCTGGTCGGCGGGCAGGGTGGTGATCAGCGGCTTGAGGACGCCGCCGTCGGTGAGGGTGGTCACCGTCCGGGAGAACTCGTAGTCGTTCAGGTCGCCGAGGACCACGGCCTTGGCGTTCTTGTCGGCCGCGAGCAGGGACTTGACGAACGTGTTGACCTCGGCGGCCTGGGCCGCGCGCTGGGTCTCCGAGCTGCGGGCCGGCGGCTGGTAGCGGCCGTGCAGGGGCTGGTCGCCACCCTTGGACGTGAAGTGGTTCGCGACGACGAAGACGGTCTCGCCGTGGAAGACGAACTCGCCCACCAGCGGCTTGCGGCTGCTGTCCCAGGCGTCGCTGGTCGGGTCGATCCGGCCCGGGGAGTACGTCAGCTGCGCGCCCTTGCGGGTCTTGACCACGCTGGTGCCCGTGGTCGCGTCGCCGCCGGGCCGGTCGGTGAAGGAGACCCGCTTGGGGTTGAAGAGGAAGACCTGGCGGATGTTGCCGCCGGGCTCGCCGCCGTCCTGGTCGTTCTGGGGCGAGATGTAGCGCCAGGAGTAGCGGGGGCCGCCGGCCGCGCGGATGGCGTCGGTGAACCGCTTCAGGGTCGCCTCGGCGGTGACGGTGCCGTCGTCCGTCGCGCCGTTGTCGTCCTGGATCTCCTCCAGGGCCACGACGTCGGGCGAGTTGAGGTTGACCGCGACGCCCTCGGCGAGCCGGTCGAACTTCTCCTGGTCGTCCAGCGCGTCCAGGTTCTCCACGTTGTACGTGGCGACCGCCAGCTCGTCGCCCTTCTGGCGGCGGGTCACCTCGCGCTGGAGGCCGCCCGCGACCAGGGTGCCGAGCTGGGTGGCCTGGACGTTGTAGCCGCCGTAGGTGGAGTAGTCGAGCGGGCCGGTGGTGGCGCCGGACAGCTCGTCGCCGACGTTGGCCGCCGGGAAGGCGGTGGTGGTGTCGAGGGACATCACCTCGATGCGGCCGGTGCCCGGCTGATCGTAGGAGGAGTAGAGGGTGCCGCCGCGCGGGGTCGGGTTCTCGTCGGGCTTGACCGTGACCCACAGCTCGCCGTACGCGTCGGAGGCGCCGACCACGCGGGCGTCGGAGAACGTGGTCCGCATGCCCTCCAGGGACTCGTAGAAGTCCTGGGCGTAGACGGCCGGCTGGAGCGCGAGCGACTCGATGCTCGCGCCGTCGGCGGTCGGGATGTAGGCGTCCGGTACGGCGGCCGCGTCCAGGGTGACGGCCGCGGGCAGGGCGTTGCCGCTGGAGAGCACGGTCGTGGTCGGGCCGCCGATCTCGGTGACCGACTGGCTGGTGCTGCTCGGGTAGTACTCGCTGACCTTGCCGCTGACCAGCACCGAGTCGCCGACCGCCACGGTGGGGACGGCCGAGCCGGTGTACACGAAGACGCCCTCGCTGGTGCGCGGGTCGGCGTCGGGCGTCGGGTCCTGGATCCAGAAGCCCTTCGAGCCGGAGGTACGGACGCCGGTGACGATGCCCGGCACCTTGGGGACGGTCTGCCCGGCGAGCGGGGAGAGCCGGGTCGTGCCCTGGATGTCGTGGACGCGGACGGTGCCCGGCTGGGTCGGGTCGTCGTCGCCTCCGCCGTCGCCGCCACCCGAACCGGGCGTCTGACCGGCCGAGTTGACCGGCGAGGGGGTGCCGGCGGTGAGGTCCGCCGCGTTGTCGTCGGTGTCGGCCAGGGTGGCGGCCCGCGCCACGGAGGCGGTGTTGGAGGCGCCGGTGGCCGGGCCGCTGCCCTCGCGGACGACGGCGGTGCCGTAGCCGACCAGGTCGACGATCCGGCTGTCGGCCGCGCAGTCGGCGGCCGTCTTGCAGGTCAGCGCGGTGGTGCCGGAGACCAGGGCGAGGGTGCCGGCGGTCGCGCTCATCGCGATCGACCCGGTCGCGTCCGCGGTCGGCAGGGCCGTGGTGCCGCCGGTGCCCTGCGACTCGGCGACCAGGAAGCGGCCGCCGGGGGCGATCGAGCCGCTGAGCTGGGTCACCTGCCACTGCGAGGACGAGGACGGCGAACCGGGCAGGTACTGCACGCTGTAGCCGGCCAGGTCGTACGCGCCGGACCCGGCGTTGCCGAGCTCGACGAAGTCCCGGGTCAGGGTCGCGCCGGAGTTGCCGCCGCCGCCGTACACCTCGGCGATCACCGCCGTGGCGGACGGGGTGGCGTACGCGGCGGGGAGGGCGGTGATCGCGAAGGCGCTCGCCGCGCTCACGGAAATCAGCGGGTAGGCGGCGCGGCGCATGCGGGATCTGCTCCCTGCGGGTCTGGACACGCTGGCGGTCTCCTCGGACGTCGGATGCTGCTACGCGCCGCCGACCGACGGCGCTCGGACCGGTCGTGTGGGGGGAGTCGGCTCAAGTTACGCGCGTAGAGACCTGATCGCCAAGGTGTCCTGGGTTAAATCCAGGAAACGGAGGGGTGGTTGGCGACGCAGCCGCCAACGGCCGCCCGGGCGGCCGGGGTTACGGGACCGGCAGCACGTCGGGCGAGAGGGCCGCCGCCCGGGCCGTCGCGCTCGTCATCCGCTTGCGGTGGTGGCGTCGGCACAGCACCTCGTAACCGACCTTCCCGGCCGAGCCGTTGACGTCTCCGACGACCACCTGGGCGCCCTCGACGACCATCTCGCCGTCGACCGTACGGGCGTTGTGGGTGGCGCGGGCGCCGCACCAGCACAAGGCCTCCACCTGGAGCACCTCGACCCGGTCGGCCAGCTCCACCAGCCGCTGGGAGCCGGGGAACAGCTTGGAGCGGAAGTCGGTGGTGATGCCGAACGCGTAGACGTCCAGGCCCAGGTCGTCGACCACGCGCGCGAGCTGGTCGATCTGCTCCGGCACGAGGAACTGCGCCTCGTCGGCGATGACGTAGTCCGCGCGGCCGCCCTGGGAGAGGTGGTCGACCAGGTAGGCGTACAGGTCCTGCCCGTCCTCGACCTCGACGGCGTCCGTGACCAGGCCCAGCCGGGAGGACAGCTTGCCGTGGCCCGCGCGGTCGTCGCGGCTGAAGATCATGCCGACCAGGCCGCGGGCCGACCGGTTGTGCTCGATCTGCAGAGCCAGGGTCGACTTCCCGCAGTCCATCGTTCCGGAGAAGAACACCAGCTCGGGCATGGGAAGTTGAGCACCTTTCGGTTTCGGTGGGGCGTAGGGACGAGGGTGTCAGGAGCGTACTTCGAGCAGCGGGACGAGCTGCTCGGCGGGGGTCATCGAACCGTGGTTGCCGACCATGGCCGACTCCTTGGGCTCCCGCTCGGAGGCGATGATCAGCACGTCGTCGTGCGCGGCCGCGACCACGTCGCCGATCCGCTCGCGGACCCGCCGGTCGAACCGGTCCGGCGGGCCGAACCAGCCGGCCGCGATCGCCTCGTCCCGCGAGGCCACCCAGAACTGCTCACCGAGCACCTCGCGCCAGCAGGTCAGCACGTCGTCCTCGGCGCCCGGCACCGCGTAGACGTGCCGGGCCCGGCCCTCGCCGCCGAGCAGGGCGACCCCGGCCCGCAGCTCCCAGTCCTCGTCGAAGTCGATGCGGTGCTGCTCGTCGAACGGGATGTCGACCATGCCGTGGTCGGCGGTGACGTACAGCGCGCTGCGCGGCGGGAGCTGCTCGGCGAGCCGCTGGACGAGCCGGTCGACGTGCATGAGCTGGCCACGCCAGGTGTCGGAGTCGACGCCGTAGCGGTGCCCGGCGCCGTCCAGCTCGGCGTAGTACGTGTACACCAGGGAACGGTCGGCGGCGGCCAGCTGCTCCGCCGCGAGGTCCATCCGCTCCTCGCCCGTCAGCCGCCCGTGAAACGTTCCGCCGCTGAGCGCGACCTTGGTCAGCGGGGTGTGCTGGAAGTGCGGGGAGGACACCTGGGCGGCGTGCACCCCGGCGTCCTGAGCGAGCTGGAAGACGGTGGGGTACGGCTGCCAGGCGGCCGGGTCGGTCCAGGGCTGCCAGCGGAGCTGGTTCATCAGCTCGCGGGTGGCCGGATTGCGGACGGTGTAGCCGGGCAGGCCGTGCGCGCCCGGCGGCAGGCCGGTGCCGACGGAGGCCAGGGAGGTCGCGGTGGTCGCCGGGTAACCGGCGGTGATCGGCCGCCCCGTCCCGCCGCGCGAGCTGCCGAGCAGCGAGGTCAGCAAGGGCGCCTCGTCGGGGTGGGCCTTGATCTGCTCCCAGCCCAGCCCGTCGATCAGGAACACGCAGTTGCGGTCGGCCGCGGTCAGTTCCGTGATCGACGCGGTCATTCCGGGGACGGCCATGCCCGCGGCCAGGGTGGGCAGCAGGTCGGCGAGGGAGCCGCTGCCGTACTCGGGCAGCGGCGCGGAGTCCAGGGCGAGCGGTTCCGGGTGGTCCCAGGCGGCGTACGCCATCAGCGCGTGACGTCCGCGGTCGCCTCGGAGATGGCCTGGGCGAAGGCGAGCGCCTGGCGCACCGTCTCCGGGCCGTCCCCCGCCTCGCTGACGCGCAGGCTGAGGTCGTCGGCGGTGGAGTTGCCCGTGTAGCCGTGGTCGGCCTCGCAGTTGGGGTCGCCGCAGGCGGCCGGCTCCAGGTCGATGCGGGAGACCGCGCCCCAGCCGATGGTCAGCACGATCTCGCGGGGCAGGGTGCCCGGCGTGTACTGCTCCGGATTGGCCACGACTCGGCTGAGCACGACCGACGAGATCCGGCCGAGCTTGACCGACTCCGTGGAGGTGGTCGCGTACGGGGTCGGGGAGGTGTCGTCGGCGGCCTGCTCGTCGGTGTGGCTGACGATGAAGCGGTTGCCGGTGAGGACGAGCACGGTCACATGCCGCCGGACCTCGTTCTGGTCGAACGTCGTCTCCTGGTGGACCAGGTACGACCGGATCGGCTCGCCGCCCACGGCGGCCTCCACCGCCTCGGCCACGAGGGCCGGGTAGTAGCCGCTGCGCTCGATCGCGACGCGCAGCCCCTGGGTCGTCGTACTGGTCTTGGCCATGGCGTCCATCTTAATCCGTGGGCAAGGGGACCCGGGCCAGTCGGGAGGCCCGCTTCGAACGCCGTCGCCGGGGGCGGGCGTTCGCTCCGCTCAGTACGCGGGAAGGGTGCGCGGGCCGAGATCGTCGCGCGCGGGCGGGGGTGCGAGGCGGACGGTGGCGCCAAGGACGCTGAGGCCGTGCCGGGCGACCACGACCGGTTCCAGGGTGACCGCGACCACCTCGGGATGGTCGTCGACCAGCCGGGACACCCTGAGCAGCAGCTCCTCCAGGGCGGGCGTGTCGACCGGGGTCGAGCCGCGCCAGCCGAACAGCAGGGGGGCGGTCCGGATCGACCGCACCAGCGAGGTCGCGTCCCGGTCGGTGACCGGAACCAGCCGGTGCGCCATGTCCCCCAGCAGCTGGGACGCGGCCCCCGCGAGCCCGAACGACAGTACGGCCCCGGCGGCCGGGTCGATCACGGCCCGTACGACGGTGTCGACGCCCCGGGGCGCCATCCGCTGCACCACCGGGCGCAGCTCCTCCGGCGATCCGAACAGCTCGGTCAACTCGGCGTACGCCCGGCGCAGTTGCTCCTCGTCCGCGAGGTCGAGCCGCACTCCGCCGAGGTCCGCGCGGTGGCGGAGGTGCGGGGCGGTGGCCTTGAGCGCGACGGGGTAGCCGAGGTCGCGGGCGGCCCCGGCGGCGGCATCGGGGGTGGGGGCGGGCAGGGCGCGGTGCACGTCGATGCCGTACCTGCCGAGCAGCGCGCAGGTCTCCTCGACGCCGAGGGCGAGCCCTTCCCCGCGCTCCAGGAGCGCCCCGATCAGCTCGGCGGTCCCCTTCTCGTCGATGTCGTCGTACTCGGGCACCTTTCCGGGCTCGGCGGCCTCCCGCCGCCACTGCGCGTACTTCACGGCCTCGGCCAGGGCGCGTACGGCGCGTTCGGCGGCGGGGTAGGCGGGGATGAGGCGGGAGCAGGGGTGGAGAGTGGTGGGCGGCGGTGTCCTGTCGGCTGCCGTTTGCGCGGTGGGCGGGCGTTCCGCAGGGCGAGGGAGATCCCCCCGCTCGGGCGGAGCCGAGGCCTGCGGTGCGGTACGGCCCGCGGCCGACAACGCCTCCGCGAGCCCCCCGAGCTCCACGTGCACCACGAGAATCGGCTTGCCCGGAACCTCCTCGGCCGCCGACCGCAGCGCCTCCGCCAGCTCCGCGTCCCCGACCGCCCCCTCCCCGATCGTCGGAATGGCGGTCACGACGACCGCGTCGCACGACTCGTCCGCCAGCGCCCCGGCCAGCGCCCCGTGGAAGTCCGCCGCCGTCGCCCCGGTCGTCAGATCGAGCGGCCGCGCGGGCCGCAGCCCCTCCGCCAGGCACCGGTCGTACGTGAGCAGCCCCAGCGACTCCGAGTTCCCGACGATCGCCACCCGCGGCCCGGCCGGCAGCGGCTGCCGCGCGAGCAGCAGCCCCGCGTCGACCAGCTCCGTGATCGTGTCGACGCGGATCACCCCGGCCTGCCTCAGCAGCGCGGACACCGTGGCGTGCGGCAGCCGGGTCGCCCGTACCGCGTGCCCCTGCGGAGCGGATCCGGCCCCCTGCACCACGACCAGCGGCTTCGCCGCCGCCGTCCGCCGCGCGAGGCGGGTGAACTTGCGCGGGTTGCCGATGGACTCCAGGTACATGAGGACGACGTCGGTGTCGGGGTCGTCGTACCAGTACTGGATGACGTCGTTGCCGGAGACGTCCGCGCGGTTGCCGGAGGAGACGAAGGTGGAGACGCCCGTGGTCCCGGTGACGCCCCCGCCGCGCCGGTGCAGCCGGGAGAGCAGGGCGATGCCGATGGCGCCGGACTGGGCGAACAGGCCGATCCGGCCGGGGCGGGGCATCTCGGGCGCGAGGGAGGCGTTCAGCCGGACGTCGTCCGCGGTGTTGATGATCCCGAAGGCGTTGGGTCCGATGATCCGCATGCCGTACGTGCGCGCCTGCCGGACGAGCTCGCGCTGGCGTGCGCGGCCGTCCTGGCCGCTCTCCGCGTATCCGGAGGCCAGCACCACCAGGCCCTGGACGCCGTGTTCGCCGCAGTCGGTGACGACGCCGGGGACGTGCTCGGCGGGGACGGCCACCACGGCGAGGTCGACCGGCCCGTCGATGTCCCGCACGGAGCGGTGCGCGGGCACCCCGTCGACCTCCTTGAGGTCCTGAGGGAAGGCCTGGTTCACGGCGTGCAGGCGGCCGGTGAAGCCGGCGTCCCGGAGGTTGCCGAGGATGCTGCGGCCGACCCCGCCGGGCGCGCGGCCGACGCCGATCACCGCCACGGAGCCGGGCGCCAGCAGCCGTCGTACCGAACGGGCCTCCGCTCGCTGCTCGCGCGCCCGCTGGACGGCGACGGAGCGGTCCGTGGGCTCCAGGTCGAACTCCAGGCGGACGACACCGTCCTCGAAGCTGCGCTGCTGGGTGTAGCCGGCGTCCGTGAACACCTTGATCATCTTGGAGTTGGCGGGCAGCACC
This sequence comes from Streptomyces sp. NPDC007901, assembly GCF_042959465.1. NCBI lineage: Bacteria > Bacillati > Actinomycetota > Actinomycetes > Kitasatosporales > Streptomycetaceae > Streptomyces > Streptomyces sp. NPDC007901. The sequence goes on from NZ_JBIBKW010000015.1 coordinate 101,886, forward strand.
TCGGCCGCGAACCGGCGGATGCCGCGCTCGCGCGCGACGGCGGCGACGTGCTCCAGGAGGGCGGAGGCGACCCCGCGGCCCTGGTGGGCGTCCTGGACGAGGAAGGCGACCTCGGCCTCGTCGGCGGGGGCCGACGCGGGCATGCCGTCGGTGCCAATGCGGTCATAGCGTACGGTTGCGATGAACTCGCCGCCGATGGTGGCCGCGAGTCCCACCCTGTCCACAAAGTCGTGGTGCGTGAAGCGGTGGACGTCCTTGGCGGAGAGCCTGGGATACGGCGCGAAGAAGCGGTAGTACTTCGACTCGTCCGAGACCTGCTCGTAGAAGCTGACCAGCCGGTCGGCGTCGTCGGCGGTGATGGGCCGGATGCGCGCGGTACCGCCGTCGCGCAGTACCACGTCCGCCTCCCAGTGGGACGGGTACTCGTGCCGGTCCTGCGGGTCCGCCGGGGTCTGCATGGGCCCCAGAGTACGGCTCGCGTACGACAACGGCGCGAGGCAGTCTGTGCAGGACGGAAGTCGGACCGAGGCCGCGGTCCGACGACACACCCGGAGGGGGCCCACGCCCGCTCCGGGGATGCTTCACGATATGGGAAACTGGTCTAGACAACCCTGAAAACCGAAGGGCAGCATCACATGGCTGAGCGCCGCGTCAACGTCGGCTGGGCCGAGGGCCTCCACGCCCGCCCCGCTTCCATCTTCGTCCGAGCCGCCACGGCCGCAGGCGTCCCGGTGACGATCGCCAAGGCCGGGGGCAACCCCGTCAACGCGGCCTCCATGCTGGCCGTCCTTGGCCTGGGCGCCCAGGGCGGCGAGGAGATCGTGCTCGCCTCCGAGGCCGAGGGCGCGGACGCCGCCCTCGACCGCCTGGCCAAGCTGGTCGCCGAGGGTCTCGAGGAGCTCCCCGAGACCGTCTGAGCGCCATGGCGCCCGCACGGCCGAGGCCGCGCCACCCCTGCGGGGGCGGCGCGGCCTCGTCGTTTCCGAATCGGCCCGCCGACGGCATGTGCCGGGAATTCATGACAGCCGCCTGCGACTTTACGACGGCTGCGCACCTGTTCATTCAGGAGCTTGCCCTCGGTCATTTCGGCGGGCACGCCGACGACGCGCCACCGGAATTCCCGGAGCGCGTGAATTCGGGCAGCGGAAATACGCCTCCACCGAATAACACCTCTTTGTATACGGCGCGCGTGTTAATGCCGCAGGCCCGACATGTTTACGGGGTGTTGCGAAGTCCTCACACCGTTCGCCCGTTCGGCGCCGCCGGAAAAACGCAGCCGATGGGCGGCCGTCGAGCGCTCGGTGTGCAGCGCGGTGATCGCCCGCGCGCGCTCGCCGTCGCCGCGGGTGACCGCGTCCACGATGGCGCCGTGCTCGGCCCACGACTCGGCGGGGTTGGCGGGCGCGTCGACGGCGTACATCCAGGCGATCTTGTGCCGCAGTTGGGTGAGCGTCGAGGTCAGGGCATGGCTGCCGGTGGCCTGGGCGAGCGTCTCGTGGAACCAGCCGCCCAGCGAGCGCAGGTCCTCGCTGCTGCCCCGGCGGGCCCGCTCCTGGCCCAGCCTGACGAGTCCGCGCAACACCTTGAGGTGGGCCTCGGTGCGGCGCTGGGCGGCCCGGGAGGCGCCCAGCGGCTCCAGCAACAGGCGCATCTCCAGCAGGTCGGCGGCCTCCTGCTCGCTCGGTTCGGCGACGCACGCGCCCGCGTGCCGGCGCGTGACCACGAAGCCCTCGGCCTCCAGCGTGCGCAGGGCCTCGCGGACAGGGACCCGCGAGACGCCGTAGCGGCGGGCCAGGAGTTCCTCGGTGAGCCGGCTGCCGCGCTCGTAGACACCCGCGACGATGTCGTCCCGGATCGCCGTGCATACCGAGTGCGCCGGAATACGCATGTCCGACCTCCGCCTTAATCCCCGTGAAACGCCGCCGAGTGGCGCTCGTTCCGTGACTCTATTGCAATGAGCGGGAATTTCCGACGGCGGGCCGGATTCCATGGATATATTTTGGACAGCAAGGGCACGAAAACGGCGAATGCCCCGGCTCGGGAGCCGGGGCTTCGGAAGATCTCGCGGTGCTCACACCGTCCGCGTCAGACGTTCACGCCGTGCTTGCGGAGGTAGGCGACCGGGTCGACGTCGGAGCCGTACTCGGGGGTGGTGCGGGCCTCGAAGTGGAGGTGCGGGCCGGTCGTGTTGCCCGTGGACCCGGAGAGGCCGATCTGCTGGCCCGGGGTGACCTTCTGGCCCACCGAGACGCCGATGGACGACAGGTGGCCGTACTGGGTGTACATGCCGTCGGCCATCTTGACGACGATCTGGTTGCCGTAGGCCCCGCCCCAGCCGGTGGAGACGACCGTGCCGGTGCCGACGGCGTGCACGACCGTGCCACTGGCGGCATGGAAGTCGATGCCGGTGTGGGCGCCGGAGGACCACAGGGAGCCGCCGGTCTTGTAGCCGGTGGAGACGTACGAGTCGGAGATCGGCGCGACGAAGGCGTTGAGGCGCTTGCGCTCGGCCTCCCGCGCGGCGCGCGCCTTGGCCGCGCGCTCCTTCTTGACCTCCGCGACGGCCTTCTTGCGCGCGGCCTCCTCGGCGGCCTTGCGCTCGGCGGCGGCCTGCTGCGCGGCGGCCTGGGCGGCGATCTGATCGGCGACCGTGTCGCTGACCGTGATGACCGGGGTGAGGCCGGTCTGCTCGACGGAGTTCTCGGCGGCGAGCGCCGGGGCGGCGGAGACGGTGCCGATGACACCCGTGGTGGTGAGGGCCGCGATACCGGCGGCCTGCGCGGTGGTGCGCTTCACCCGGCCGGGACGACGGTGCTTCCCGGAGGCGCACATGAACGCCATGTAGAGGCTGGTCCTTTCCTTCCCTCTCGCCTACCGGGTTAGCTGACGGGTTCGGAGCAGGAAGGTCTCCTACGGGCCCCCTCGCGACTCGCGCGGGCGCCCGATTCACCCCAGGGACGACGTGGGTCCCCGGCTCCCCTGGCTCGCGCCGTACGGGGACTCGGCGATGGCTGTCCGGTGCCGCGGACGCGGCGCACTGCCTGACGGACAGCCCGGAAGAACCTATGAGGGCAGGCTTTCAATGCCCAAACGGATCGCGGCTTTTGTAGCGCATCCCACAGGGCAGACAGGCAACCTCCGCCCCAATTCGGACATTTAAGGGCCCTGGCGACACCACGGTCACCAGGGCCCTCGCACGCGCGTGTGCCCGCCGTCCGGCTACTCGGCGGCGACGACCGTGACGGTGCCGATCCCGAGGGCCTCGACGGGCTCCTTGATCTGCGCCGCGTCACCGACGAGGACGGTCACCAGGCGGTCCACCGGGAAGGCGTTCACGACGGCCGCGGTGGCCTCCACGGTGCCGGTGGCGGCCAGTTGCCGGTAGAGCGTGGCCTGGAAGTCGTCGGGCAGGTGCTGCTCGACCTGGTCGGCCAGGGTGCCCGCGACGGCCGCCGCCGTCTCGTACTTGAGCGGCGCCACGCCGACGAGGTTCTGCACGGCCACATCGCGCTCGGCGTCCGTGAGGCCCTCGGCGGCGAGGGTGCGCAGCACCGTCCACAGGTCCTGGAGGGCGGGGCCGGTGTTCGGGGTGTCCACGGAGCCGCTGATGGCGAGCATCGAGGCGCCGGTGCCGTCGGGGGCGGAGCGCAGGACCTGGCCGAAGGAGCGGACGCCGTAGGTGTAGCCCTTCTCCTCGCGCAGGACGCGGTCCAGGCGGGAGGTGAGGGTGCCGCCCAGGCAGTAGGTGCCGAGCACCTGGGCGGGCCAGACCCGGTCGTGCCGGTCGGGGCCGACGCGGCCGATGAGCAGCTGCGTCTGGACGGCGCCGGGGCGGTCCACGATGACGACGCGGCCGTTGTCGTCGGCGGTGACCGGCGGCACGGGGCGGGGCTGCGCGGTGGAACCGCTCCAGGCGCCCAGGGTCTCGCCGAGCAGCTCGTCCAGGTCGATGCCGGTCAGGTCGCCGACGACGACCGCGGTGGCCGTGGCGGGCCGCACATGGCGGTCGTAGAACGCGCGGACGGCGGCCGCGTCGATCTTCTCGACGGTGTCCTCGGTGCCCTGGCGCGGACGGGACATCCGCGCGGTCGACGGGAAGAGCTCCTTGTAGAGCTCCTTGGCGGCACGGCGGCTGGGGTTGGCCAGCTCGTGCGGGATCTCGTCGAGGCGGTTGCGGACCAGCCGCTCGACCTCGCTGTCGGCGAAGGCGGGCGCCCTGAGGGCGTCGGAGAGCAGCCCAAGGCCCTTGGCGAGGCGGGAGGCCGGGACCTCCAGGCTGATCCGGACGCCGGAGTGGTCGGCGTGCGCGTCGAGGGTGGCGCCGGCCCGCTCCAGCTCGGCGGCGTACTCCTCGGCGGAGTGCTTGTCGGTGCCCTCGGAGAAGGCGCGCGCCATGATCGTGGCCACGCCGTCCAGGCCGGTTGGTTCGGCGTCCAGGGGCGCGTCCAGGAGCACCTCGACGGCGACGACCTGCTGGCCGGGGCGGTGGCAGCGCAGCACGGTCAGGGCGTTGTCCAGGGTGCCGCGGTCGGGGGCCGGGAAGGCCCAGGGCCTGGCCTCGCCGGGCTGGGGCTGCGGGTGGAAGTCCATGCTGGCGAGCTCGGTCACTTGGCCGTCTCCTCGTTCTCGTTGCCGGCCTCTACGGTCGCTTCCTGCTCCGGGTCCTCGCCGCGCCCCGCCTCCTGGGTGTGCTCCGCGGACTCCGCGGACAGCGGCTCGTAGACGAGCACCGCGCGGTTGTCGGGGCGCAGGCGGGCCTTGGCGACCTCCTGGACCTCCTCGGGGGTGACCTGCAGGACGCGCTGGACGGCGGTCAGGGCGAGCTGCGGGTCGCCGAACAGGACGGCGAAGCGGCACAGTTCGTCCGCGCGGCCCGCGACGGTGCCCAGCCGGTCCAGCCACTCGCGCTCCAACTGGGCCTGGGCGCGCTCCATCTCCTCGGGCGTGGGGCCCTCCGCGGCGAACCGGGCGAGCTCCTCGTCGATGGCGGTCTCGATGACCGGCACCTCGACGTCACCGGAGGTCTTCACGTCCAGCCAGCCCAGGGAGGGCGCCCCGGCGAGCCGCAGCAGGCCGAACCCGGCCGCGACGGCCGTACGGTCGCGCCGGACCAGGCGGTTGTACAGGCGGGAGGACTCGCCGCCGCCGAGGACGGTGAGGGCCAGGTCGGCCGCGTCGGACGCGCGCGTGCCGTCCTCCGGGAGCCGGTAGGCGGCCATCAGCGCCCGCGCGGGGACCTCTTCCACGACGACCTCGCGCAGCTGCTCGCCCATGGTCTCGGGCAGCGAGCCGTCGCGCGGGGTGGGCTTGCCGTCGTGCGCCGGGATGGAGCCGAAGTACTTCTCGACCCAGGCGAGCGTCTGCTGCGGGTCGATGTCGCCGACGACGGACAGGACGGCGTTGTTGGGCGCGTAGTAGGTGCGGAAGAACGCGCGGGCGTCCTCCAGGGTGGCCGCGTCCAGGTCGGCCATCGAGCCGATCGGCGTGTGGTGGTAGGGGTGACCCTCCGGGTAGGAGAGGGCGGTCAGCTTCTCGAAGGCCGTGCCGTAGGGCACGTTGTCGTAGCGCTGGCGGCGCTCGTTCTTGACGACGTCGCGCTGGTTCTCCATCGACTCGTCGTCCAGGGCGGCGAGCAGGGAGCCCATCCGGTCGGCCTCCAGCCAGAGGGCGAGCTCCAGCTGGTGGGCGGGCATGGTCTCGAAGTAGTTGGTGCGCTCGAAGCTCGTGGTGCCGTTGAGCGAGCCGCCGGCGCCCTGGACGAGTTCGAAGTGGCCGTTGCCCTTCACCTGGGCGGAGCCCTGGAACATCAGGTGCTCGAAAAGGTGAGCCAGGCCGGTACGGCCCTTGACTTCGTGCCGGGAACCGACGTCGTACCAGAGGCAGACCGCGGCGACCGGGGTCAGGTGGTCCTCGGAGAGCACCACGCGCAGACCGTTGGCCAAGCGGTGTTCGGTCGCTGTCAGGCCTCCGGAGCCTGCCTCGGCCGTGGTCGTGTGACCCATGGGCATGTACGTCCCTTCGCTCGCGGAAGCGGTGTAGAACCGCGGTTTTTCTGCCGGTCCTGCCACTGTATGCAAGCGTGCGGGGACCCGGCGAAGTTCCCGCACGACGTACGCCCAGAGCGGATCGCGTAGCCTGCGTCCCACCCGCTCCCGAACGCCGCCGAGGCACCGGGGCGGGCCGCGGAGACCGGGTCCTGGCCCGCGTTGTCAGTACCGCGGTCCACAATGGTCCGCGTCAGATCCGTTCACGCATGAGCAAGGAGCCGGCAGCGATGGCCCGCCGCAGCACGAAGACCCCGCCGCCCGACGACTCGTTCGAGGAGAGAATCCTCGACATCGACGTCGTGGACGAGATGCGCGGCTCCTACCTCGAGTACGCGTACTCGGTCATCTACTCGCGCGCCCTGCCGGACGCCCGCGACGGTCTCAAGCCGGTGCACCGCCGGATCGTCTACCAGATGAACGAGATGGGCGTGCGTCCCGACCGCGCCTACGTGAAGTGCGCGCGCGTGGTCGGCGAAGTGATGGGTAAGTTGCACCCGCACGGCGACGCGTCGATCTACGACGCGCTGGTGCGCATGGCGCAGCCGTTCTCGATGCGCGTCCCGCTGGTCGACGGCCACGGCAACTTCGGCTCCCTGGGCAACGACGACCCGCCGGCCGCGATGCGGTACACCGAGTGCCGGATGGCCGAGGCGACCAGCCTGATGACCGAGTCGATCGACGAGGACACGGTCGACTTCTCGCCCAACTACGACGGCCAGGAGCAGGAGCCGGTGGCGCTGCCCGCCGCCTTCCCGAACCTGCTGGTGAACGGCTCGTCGGGCATCGCGGTCGGCATGGCGACCAACATGCCGCCGCACAACCTCGGCGAGGTGATCGCCGCCGCCCGCCACCTGATCCGCTATCCGAACGCGGACCTGGACACGCTGATGAAGCACGTGCCGGGCCCCGACCTGCCCACCGGCGGCCGGATCGTCGGCCTGGAGGGCGTCCGGGACGCGTACGAGACGGGCCGCGGCACCTTCAAGATCCGGGCCACCGTGGCGGTGGAGACGGTCACGGCCCGCCGCAAGGGCCTGGTCATCACCGAACTGCCCTTCACGGTCGGCCCCGAGAAGGTCATCGGCAAGATCAAGGACCTGGTCAACGCCAAGAAGCTGCAGGGCATCGCCGACGTCAAGGACCTCACCGACCGCGAGCACGGGCTGCGCCTGGTCATCGAGATCAAGAACGGCTTCGTGCCGGAGGCGGTCCTGGAGCAGCTCTACAAGCTCACGCCGATGGAGGAGTCCTTCGGCATCAACAACGTGGCCCTGGTGGACGGGCAGCCGCTCACCCTGGGCCTCAAGGAGCTCCTCGAGGTCTACCTCGACCACCGCTTCGAGGTGGTCCGCCGGCGCAGCGAGTTCCGCCGCACCAAGCGCCGCGACCGCCTCCACCTGGTCGAGGGCCTGCTCACCGCCCTGGTCGACATCGACGAGGTCATCCGTCTGATCCGCTCCAGTGAGAACAGCGCGGACGCCAAGCAGCGCCTGATGGAGCGCTTCTCCCTCTCGGAGATCCAGACCCAGTACATCCTCGACACGCCGCTGCGTCGCCTCACCAAGTACGACCGCATCGAGTTGGAGTCGGAGAAGGACAAGCTCACCGCGGAGATCGCCGAGCTGACCCGGATCCTGGAGTCGGACGCGGAGCTGCGCAAGCTGGTCTCGGCCGAACTGGCCGCGGTCGCCAAGAAGTTCGGCACCGAGCGGCGCACGGTCCTGCTGGAGGCCTCGGGCGCTGCGGCGGCCGTGGTGCCGCTCCAGGTGGCCGACGACCCGTGCCGGGTGCTGCTGTCCTCGACGGGCCTGCTGGCGCGTACGACGAACGGCGAGCCGTTCCCGGAGGACGCCGACGGCAGGCGCGCCAAGCACGACGTGATCGTCTCGGCGGTCCCGGCGACCGCGCGCGGCGAGGTCGGCGCGGTGACCTCGACGGGCCGGCTGCTCCGGATCAACGTGGTCGACCTCCCGCAGCTCCCGGACACGGCGACCGCCCCCAACCTCGCGGGCGGCGCGCCCCTGTCCGAGTTCCTCTCCCTGGAGGACGGCGAGGCGGTGGTCTGCCTGACCACGCTGGACGAGTCCTCGCCCGGTCTCGCCCTCGGCACCGAGCAGGGAGTGGTCAAGCGCGTGGTCCCCGACTACCCGTCCAACAAGGACGAGTTGGAGGTCATCACGCTCAAGGAGGGCGACCGGATCGTCGGCGCGGTGGAGCTGCGCACCGGCGAGGAGGACCTGGTCTTCATCACCGACGACGCGCAGCTGCTGCGCTACCAGGCCTCCCAGGTGCGTCCGCAGGGCCGCCCGGCGGGCGGTATGGCGGGCATCAAGCTCACGGACGGCGCGAAGGTCATCTCCTTCACGGCCGTGGATCCGGCGGCCGACGCGGTGGTCTTCACGGTGGCCGGCTCGCGCGGCACGCTCGACGACTCCGTCCAGACGACGGCCAAGCTGACCCCGTTCGACCAGTACCCGCGCAAGGGCCGCGCCACCGGCGGCGTCCGCTGCCAGCGCTTCCTCAAGGGCGAGGACTGCCTGTCCTTCGCCTGGGCGGGCCCGGTCCCGGCGAAGGCGGCGCAGAAGAACGGCACCCCGGCCGAGCTCCCGGAGATCGACCCGCGCCGCGACGGCTCCGGCGTGTCGCTGCAGAAGACGGTGTCGGTGGTGGCGGGCCCGGTCTAGGCCCCGGTCTCGGCCTCGTCGTAGTCGTCGCCCTGTACGTACCGCAGGACGCCCCACATGCCGTGCTCGTCGGCGTGTGGGGCGTCGTTCGTGCACGCCTCCAACTCCTTGCGCAGGGCAGGCGCGTCGATGCCGGAGCCGATGAGCACGAGCTGCGTGAGCCGCTCCTCGCCCGGCCCCCAGGCCTCCGGGTAGAAGCGCAGAAACCGCCCCACCGCGTGCACGCCGTACCGGTTCCCGGTGTCGTAAGGCCCGAAGTCGACGTGCCCCTTGATCCGGTAGAGCCCCTCGGGCCGGCTGTCGAGGAAGGTCATCAGCCGACGGGGGTCCACCGGCATCTCGGAGACGAAGGACAGACTGTCGTACGCGGTGTGCAGATGCCCCTCGTGCCCGCCGTCGGCGTCATGATCGTGCAGGTCGTCGAAGGACAGCTGCCCGATGCGCTCCTCGCCGGGCCGGCAGTCGAACAGGTACTCGGGGTCGATACGGCCGTAGGTGGCCGGTACGACGGCGGCCCCGGGGTCGGCGAGCGACCGCACGAGCCCGAGCACACCGTCGCGGTCACCGGCCCGGTCGAGCTTGTTGACGACGACGAGGTCCGCGAGGGCGAGGTGCCGGTCGATCTCGGGGTGCTTCGCGCGCGTGGCGTCGAACTCGGCGGCGTCGACGACCTCGACGAGACCGCCGTAGACGATGCCGGGATGCTCGCTGGCGAGCAGCATCCGGACGAGTTCCTCGGGTTCGGCGAGACCGCTGGCCTCGATGACGATGACTTCGAGACCGGTGGCCGGGTTCGCGAGCCGCTCCAGGTACACGTCCAGCTCACTGGCGTCGACGGCGCAGCACAGGCACCCGTTGCCGAGCGAGACGGTCGAGTCGCCGAGAGCTCCGGCGACGGCCATGGCATCGATCTCGATGGCCCCGAAGTCATTGACGATCGCCCCGATGCGGCTGCCCCCACTGCGGTGCAGCAGGTGGTTGAGGAGCGTGGTCTTGCCGGAGCCCAGGAATCCGGCGAGGACGACGACGGGGATCTGCCGGGGGCTGCGGTGGTGCTCCAACGGGGGGCCTTTCTGACGCGGACGCGCACACCGGCTCGCGGGAGGACGCGTCCCCGGGGTTCGGGTACCACGCCAGGATACGAGCGGCACGAACCTCTCGAAGTGAACGATTGTCAGCGGCACGTGTGGGGCAGACGTTGGAGAAGGCGCCGGTTCGTGCGGCCCTCCCTTCCTTCTGCGCGCCTCTTCTCGGCCTCCCGTGTGCCGTTCTGCGCCGCCCGGCGGACGGTCCGCATGAATTCGGGGGTTGGCGTGGCCCTCGGCCCGCTGAGCAGGGCCGCGGCGCGCTCCTATGGGATGCCACGCGCCATCACCGCGGGGGTCTGCGGGAGGGATCGAAGGAGGCGGACTTCGACCGGCCGGCGGGTTGACTGCTCACGAACCCTCAACCAGACAACGTTTCAACGGCGAGAAACTGACCCGAGTAAACACGCCCACGCGAACGGGACATCACGCTAGCTTTTGCACGCCTGCCGGGCCTCATCCCCTTCCCCGCAGTGCGCCTAACGCCGTGCCCGACAGCCCCACCCTTTTACTGTCGGATCACGCGTACAGCAGCCCTGGACCGATTGAGCAGGAGTCTTGAACAATTTGAAGATCGTCCGGCGTGTGGGTGCGTCACCTCGTCAGCGAGGAAGCCGGAACGGGCAGACCTGCCCCGACATCTTTGAACTGAATGACGGCAGCTTCGCCGTGATCGGCACTGACCGCACAAACGAGCTGGAGCACAAGCTGCCGCCCGACGCGAGCCGAGCGGACTATGAGCGGATCGTGGTCATCACCCGGGAAACTCTTCTCCGCGCCAAGGGGGACATCCCGGACCAGTGAGAAGCCCTGGCGGCGGTTGTGGCGGCCGTGCACACCGGCGAAAATGACGCCCGCGGACTGCAAACAGCTGTGGACGAGGGGGATTTGATGACCGTCGATCGCCGCGCCGTCGCCCGACGAGGAGCCATCTGGAGTGTCGGCGTCCTCGCTTCACTCGGCACCATCCTCGCGACACCATTCACTCTCCGTTCCCTCGCCCCCAAGGGAACGGATTGGGAGCGACTCAGCGCCGTAAGTCAGACATACGGCGCTGTGTCCGTTCTCATCTCCGCCGCAGCACTGGTCGGTGTTGCCGTGTCGCTCGCCTATCAGGGGCGCCAGACCCGCATACAGAACGAGGAAGCGCATCGGTCCGCCCATCGGGAACTGGTACTCCTCACTCTCAGCGACCCTGCCTACGAGGTGTGCTGGGAACCGCCCAACACCTCCATGACGCGTGAGAAGTGGAAACAACTGCTGGTCGCCAACCTGATCGTCAGCATGTGGAGCACCGACTACAAACTCGGCCTCATGGACAGCCATCTGGCCCGATCGGTTCTTCAGGACTATTTCCGCGGCGAAGTCGGCCGCGCGTACTGGCACAACAGCGGGCCGTCCTGGCATCGGTATTTCGCCAACAGCCGGGACAAACACGAGCGGGAGTTCCTGGGCCTCGCCGAGGAGGCATACAGGTCCGCCGTCGCGGCCGGCGCCCCCGTACCCACCTCGGCCTACTTCCTGCCGTTCACCGACTGATCGTCAGCCGGTTCCGCTACAAGCCGCATCAGGTCATCCGGCGGCTGGGACCGCGATCTCCGGTTCCGGTCCCACATACCGCGCCACCGGGCGGATGATCTTCGAGTCCGCCGCCTGTTCCAGGATGTTGGCGCTCCAGCCGACCACGCGGGCCGCCGCGAACGTCGGGGTGAACATCTCGCGGGGCAGGCCGCACAGTTCCATGACCACGCCCGCGTAGAACTCCACGTTGGTGTGGAGCTCGCGGCCGGGCTTCAGCTCGGCGAGGATGCGTTCGACGTGGCGTTCGACCTCGACGGCGAACTCGACCCGGGGACCGCCGAACCCCTCGGCGATCTCACGCAGCATGCGGGAACGCGGGTCCTCCGTGCGGTAGATCGCGTGCCCGAAGCCCATCACGCGGTCGCCGGCGAGGACCCTTTCGCGGATCCACGGGTCGATCCGGTCCGGCGTCCCGATCGCGTCCAGGGTGTCCAGCGCCCGGCTGGGCGCGCCCCCGTGCAGCGGCCCGGACAGCGCACCGACCGCCCCGACGAGACAGGCCGCGACATCCGCGCCGGTCGACGCGATGACCCGAGCCGTGAATGTTGATGCATTGAATCCATGGTCAATGGTCGAGATCAAGTATTGCTCGACCGCACGCGCCCGCCGGGCGTCCGGCTCCGAACCGGTCAACATGTACAGGTAGTTGGCCGCATACGACAGATCCTCGCGCGGCTCCACCGGTTCGAGCCCCCGCCCGAGCCGGTACAGCGCCGTGAGGAGCGTCGGGACGGCCGCGCAGGCGGCGACCGTGTCGGCCCGCCGCCCGTCCGCGTCGATGTCGTACACCGGCCGGAACCCCTGGGCGGCGCCGAGCAGCGAGAGCGCCGTGCGCATCCCGGCGAGCGGGCCGGACGCCCCGCTCGCCGGGGCCACCGCGCGCAGGGCCGCCCGGACCCCGTCCGGCAGCCGCCGTAGCGCCGCGGTCTCGGCGGCGAAGGCGGCGGCGCGCTCCGCGTCCGGCAGTTCGCCGTGGACCAGGAGGTGCCAGACGTCCTCGAAGCCCCGGGTGCGGGCGAGTTCGACGGCCGAGTACTGGCGGTAGTGGTAGAAGCCCTGACTGCCCCGGACATCACCGACCTCGGTGTCCGTGACGACGACGCCGGCGAGCCCGCGCGGCACCTCGACAAGGGTCGACGCGGTTCGGTTGACGGCCATGATGTGCCTCCGTTTTCCTCCCTGAACTTGACTTGACTGTCCATTATTGACTTTAGATGTGTCAACATTGATTGAATCAATGTCCCATCGATATGTCCCGGAGCCCACTACGGTGGCGCCATGCGCGATCAACAACCCGCTCCCGGCAGTCCCGCGCGACGGCTGAGCACCAAGGAGACCGCCGAACTGCTCGGCGTGAAGCCCGAGACCGTGTACGCCTATGTGAGCCGCGGTCAGCTCAGCAGCAGGCGTGAGCCCGGCGGCCGCGCCAGCACCTTCGACGCCAGGGAGGTGGAGGCACTCGCCCGGCGCAACAGGCGGGAGGCCGTGGGGAGTCCGGGGTCCGGCGGCGATCTGTCGGTGCGCACCCGGATCACGCTGATCGACAAGGACCGGTACTTCTACCGGGGCGTCGACGCCACCGAACTCGCCACGCGCCACTCCTACGAGGAGGTGGCCGAGTGGCTGTGGACGGGCCGGATGAACCGGGGCGTGGCCCTGACCGCCCCGGAGGCCACCGTCGCCGTCGCCCGCCGTGCCGTCGACGCGCTGCCGGAACACACCACCCCCACCGACCGGCTGCGGGTCGCGACGATCGCCGCGGCGGCCGAGGACCCGTTGCGCTTCGACCTGTCCGAGGAGGCCGTGCTCGGCACCGCGCGGGTGCTGATCCCCACGCTCGTCGCCGCGCTGCCGGTGCAGCACCGCGGCCGGCAGGACGACGGCCCGCTGGCCCACCGGCTGTGGCGCAGGCTGACCGGTATCGATCCCGAGGACGCCGCGCTGCGCGTCCTGGACACGGCGCTCGCGCTGCTGGTCGACCACGACCTGGCGGCCTCCACGCTCGCCGTCCGGGTCGCCGCCTCCGCACGCGCCCACGCGTACGCGGCCGTGTCGGCCGGGCTCGGTGTGCTCGAAGGCCCCCTGCACGGCGCCTCCAGCGGCCTCGCCCACCGGATGCTGCTCGACGTCCTCGACCAGGGCACCGCCGTCACGGTGATCGCGGACGAGCTCCGCGCGGGCCGCCGTATCCCCGGACTCGGCCACCGCCTGTACCAGGGCGAGGACCCCCGTGCGCGGGTCCTGTTCGCGCTCCTGGAGGACCTCCCGCGCGCGCAGCCCGCCCTGCTCGCGGCCCGGGACATCGTCGCCACGACCGCCCGGCACACTCCGCTGCACGCCAACGTGGACCTGGCGCTGGCCGTGTTCACGGCCTCCTGCGGCATGCCGGCCACCGCGGGCGAGACGATCTTCGCCGTCGCACGGACGGCGGGATGGATCGCGCACGCCCTGGAGGAGTACGGCGAACGCCCGTTGCGCATGCGCCCCAGCGGCCACTACGTGGGCCCGAAGCCCCCGCAGCCCCTGCCGGAGTGACCCTCTCGGCGGGCCGGGCGGGCGAGTCGGACGGGGTGGACGGGCGGGGCCGGAAGTCGCCCCGGGCAAAGTCAGGTTAGGCTCACCTCTGTGAGTAGGTGCGCAACCGTCTCCCGGATGCTCGACGAGCCCGTTTCCGGCACCGCCGCCACCGCGACGACGTGGCTGCTGCTGGAACAGCCCGGCCCGTGGGGTGCCAAGGCGCTCACTTCGAGCCATCTGGACCCCGCGCTGGGCCGCGCCCTGGAGGCCGCCGCCAAGGGGACCGGCGTTCGGGTCGCGCTCATCCGCCGCCCCGGCCGGCATGCGGACCCCGGCACCCCCGCGGTACGACAGGTGTACGTGGCCCACACGGTCCCCGGGAACGTCTGGCTGCACAGCGCCACCACGCGCGATCCCCGGCAGCTGCTCGGGCTGGACTTCGCCGCGCTGGGCGCGGGCGACCACCGCTCGTTCGGCGCCGCGCTCGGCGGCCGCCCGCACCAGGGCGGCCCGCTCGCGCTCGTCTGCACCAACGGCAAGCGGGACCGCTGCTGCGCCCTGCTGGGCCGCCCGCTCGCCGCGGAGCTGGCCGCGTCCGGTGTACAGGGCACCTGGGAGGTCACCCATCTGGGTGGTCATCGCTTCTCGCCGACGGTGCTCGTCCTGCCGTACGGCTACGCGTACGGCCGCGCCGAGGCCCACGCCGTCAAGGAGATCCTGCACGGCGCCCAGGAGGGCCGTGTGGTGCTGGAGGGGTGCCGCGGGTGCTCCGCCTGGGAACGGCCCGCCCAGGCGGCCGAGCTGGCCGTCCGCGAGGCGGTGGGCGAGTACGCGGCGGACGTGCTGAGCGTCGTACGGACCGAGGGCGCGGCCCCGCACTGGGACGTCACCGTCGCCCACACCGACGGCCGCCGCTGGCAGGTCGGCGTGGACCAGGGCTCCTCCCTGCCGCCCCGCCCGGAGAGCTGCGGGGTGTCGGTGCTGGGATCGCCGGCCCGGATGGACGTGGTGTCGCTCAGGGAAGTGCGCACGACGACGGCGCTGGCGAGCTGACCCGGCCCTGGAGTCGGTTTTCCGATCTTCGAGGCGCTTTTCCCAAGGAATGGTCAAGAGATCCATGCCACACCCCTACGGTGCGGCGCCCCCGCGCACGTACCGTCGTGGGTATGAGCCCCACGCCCCCCGCGCGCCGTCTGCGCCCCCGGCTGCCCCGGAAGGTGTTCTCGCAGGTCCTGCTGATGCAGGTGGCGATAGCCGCCGGGGTCGCGGTGCTCGCGACCGGGCTCTTCCTGGCGCCGCTGAGCAAGCAGCTGGACCAGGAGGCGATGCGCAGAGCGCTGGCCATCGCCCAGACCACGGCGCAGGACCCGCAGATCGCCGAGGGCGTCCTGACCACCCCGCCCAGCGTGAACGGGCCGGTGCAGAAGGAGGCCGAGCGGATCCGCAAGGCCACCCACGCCGAGTACATCGTGGTGATGGACCGGGGCGGATTCCGCTGGTCCCACACCACGCCCTCGGAGATCGGCCGCCATGTCTCGACCGACCCCACGGAGGCACTGGACGGCAAGGAGGTCATGCAGATCGACAACGGCACCCTGGGCCGCTCCGCGCGGGGCAAGGTGCCGCTGTACGACGCGAAGCACCGGATCATCGGGGCGGTCTCGGTCGGTATCGCCTACGACAGCGTGCGGGCCCGGCTGCTGAGCGCGATCCCGGGGCTGTTCGCGTACGCCGGCGGCGCGCTCGCGGTCGGTGCGCTGGCCGCCTGGCTGATCTCCCGACGGGTCCAGCGACAGACCCGTGACCTGGCCTTCTCCGACATCTCGGCGCTACTCTCGGAGCGCGAGGCGATGCTGCACGGCATCCGGGAAGGCGTCGTCGCCCTGGACCGCGGCGGCCGCATCCGGCTGCTGAACGACGAGGCGAGACGGCTCCTCGGCATCGGTGACGAGGCCGTCGGCCTGCCCCCGGACGAGGCGCTCGGCGAGGGCCGTACGACCGACGTCCTGGCCGGCCGGGTGGCCGGCACCGATCTGCTCACCGTGCGCGGCCAGCGGGTCCTGGTCGCCAACCGCATGCCTACCGACGACGGCGGCGCCGTCGCCACCCTGCGCGACCGCACCGAGCTGGAGCAGCTCGGCCGCGAACTCGACTCCACGCGCGGTCTCATCGACGCCCTGCGCGCCCAGGACCACGAGCACGCCAACCGTATGCACACCCTGCTCGGGCTGCTGGAGCTGGAGATGTACGACGACGCCGTGGAGTTCGTCGGCGAGGTGGTCGGCGACCACCGGGTCACCGCCGAGCAGGTCACGGAGAAGATCCAGGATCCGCTGCTGGCCGCGCTGCTGGTCGGCAAGGCCACCGTCGCCGCCGAGCGCGGGGTCGCCCTGTGGGTCTCGGACCGCACCCGGCTCCCGGACCGGCTGGTCGATCCGCGGGGTCTGGTCACGGTCGTGGGCAACCTCGTGGACAACGCGCTGGACGCGGTCGCCGGTACGCCGCACGCGCGCGTGGAGGTCGAGTTGTGCGCCGAGGGCCGCACGATCGTCCTCAGGGTGCACGACACCGGGCCCGGGATCCCGGCACAGCAGCGGGAGGTGGTCTTCACCGAGGGGTGGTCCACCAAGAAGCCGCCCGCGCACGGCAAGCGCGGCATCGGGCTCCCCCTGGTGCGGCGGTTCGCCGAACGGCAGGGCGGCAGCGCGACCGTGGGCGAGGCGGAGGGCGGGGGCGCGCAGTTCACGGTCGTGCTCCCCGAGGCGCTGACCGAACCGGAGCTGGAGCTGGACGCGGCGCTCACCCCGGCGGACGAGGAGACACGATGATCCAGGTCCTGGTCGTGGACGACGACACCCGGGTCGCCCGGGTCAACGCCGCCTACGTCGAGAAGGTGCCGGGCTTCCAGGTGGCCGGCGAGGCCCACAACGCGGCCGACGCGCTGCGCCAGTTGGAGACGCTGCCCCATCTCGACCTGGTCCTGATGGACCACTACCTGCCCGACGACACGGGCCTCTCGGTGGTCCAGGAGATGCGCCGGCGCGGCCACCAGACCGACGTGATCATGGTGACGGCGGCCCGGGACGTGTCGACCGTGCAGGCGGCCATGCGCCAGGGCGCCCTGCAGTACCTGGTGAAGCCGTTCGCGTTCGCGGGACTGCGGGCCAAGCTGGAGGCGTACGCGCGGCTGCGGCGCACCCTGGACGGCGGCGGCGAGGCCGAACAGGCCGAGGTGGACCGCATCTTCGGCGCCCTGTCCGCGCCGTCCGAGCCGCAGCTGCCCAAAGGGCACTCCCCCACCACCGCCGAGCTGGTCCGGCAGTGCCTGATGAACGCCGAGGGGCCGCTGTCCGCCCAGGAGATCGCCGAGCGGACCGGAGTGAGCCGGCAGACCGCCCAGCGTTATCTGAAGCTCCTGGAGCGTACCGGACGGGCCCGGCTGACCCTCAAGTACGGCGACGCGGGCCGGCCCGAACACCGTTACGTGTGGGCGACCCGCGGCTGAGTCCTCTTAACGGGCCGTCACTTGGCGGCCTCGACGAACTCCGTCGTGTACGTCTTGCTCAGGTCGACGTCGGCGTTCTGGATGTTCGTGTTGAACGCCTTGAGCACCTTCTCCACGGTCTCCGGGCCGTTCTCGGGCATCACACCGTCGTCGGTGAACATCGGCAGCGTGCTCTTGATGGACTCCGTGTAGAGAGCCTTGTCGCCCTGGGCGTAGTCGGCGGGCATCTTGGCGGCGATCTCGGCGGCACTGTGCGTGGACATCCACTTGAGCGTCTTGACGAATGCATTGACCAACTTCTGGACGGTCTCCTTGTGACCGTTGACCCAGTCCGTCTGCATGTACAGGCTCGACGACGGGTAGGGGCCGCCGAGCGCCTCCTGGGAGCCCTCCGGCGTCCGCATGTCCAGGAGGATCTTGCCGGCCTTCTTGTCCAGGATGGTCGCGACGGTCGGGTCGGTCGTCATACCGCCGTCGATGGAGCCCTGCTGGAGGGCCGAGATGAAGGTCGCGCCCGCGCCGACGGCGACCGGCGAGAACTCGTTGACCTTCACCCCGTTCTTGACGGCGAGGTACTTGGTGAGGAAGTCGGTGGACGATCCGAGGCTGGTGATGCCGAGCTTCCTGCCCTTGAAGTCCTTGGGCGAGGTGATGTCACCGGCCGCCTTGGTGGAGACGATCTCCACCTCGCCGGGCGCCCGCGAGAACTGCACGACGGACTCCACGGCCTTGCCCTTGGTCTGGAGGTCCAGCGTGTGGTCGTAGAAACCGACCGTCCCCTGCACCTGCCCGGCGACGAGCGCCGTCTCGGCCTGCACACCGGCCGGCTCGGTCAGCAGTTCCACGTTCAGGCCCTCGGCGTCGAAGTAGCCCAGTCGCTGGGTGAGCATCGCCGGCAGGTAGATGACCTTGTCCAGGCCGCCGACCATGATCTTGACCTTGGTGCCCTTGCCGTCGCTCTTGCTGCCGGAGCCGGTGGAGGCCGTGCTGGCCGCGTCGTTGGCGCACGCGGTGAGGGAGGAGAGGGCGAGCAGGCCGGCGGCGGCCAGGGTGCCGTATCTGGCGGACTTGCGCATGACGTTCACGTCCTTGTGAGAAGGCGGTGCGGGGCGGGGAAGTGGAGGGGCCGGGATCAGCTGTCGGAGTCCGACGGCTTCCAGCGGAAGATGCGGCGCTCCGCGAAGGTGAGCAGCCCTTCGGCGGCGAGCGCGACGACGGCGAGGATGACCATCGCGGCGTACACACCGGCCGCGTTGAAGGTGCCCTGCGACTGCGCGACGAGCAGGCCGATGCCCTTGGTGGCGCCGATGTACTCGCCGACGATGGCGCCGATGAGGGCGAAGCCGAAGCTGACATGGAGGCTGGTGAAGATCCACGAGGTGGCGGACGGGATGACGACCTGGAGGGTCACCCGGCGGTCGCTGGCGCCCAGGATCCGGGCGTTGGCCACGAGGTTGCGGTCGACCTCGCGGGCGCCCTGGAACGCGTTGAAGAACACGGGGAAGAACACCAGGACCACGGCCGAGGCGACCTTGGAGGAGGCGCCGAGCCCGAACCAGATCACGAAGATCGGCGCGAGCACGATCCGGGGGATCGAGTTGAGCACCTTGATGTAGGGACCGAGGACATCGGCGAGGAACGCGATCCGCCCGAGGGCGATACCGAAGACCACACCGGCGATGACACCGATGACCCAGCCGAGCAGGGCCTCGTAGAGCGTGTACCAGATCTGCTCGCCGAGGGAGCCGAGGGCGGTGCCGTGGGTCACCCAGGTCCAGATCTGGTCCCAGATCTTCGAGGGCATCGAGAAGTTGAACGGGTCGATGGCACCGGCCCGGGACAGTACCTCCCACAGGCCGAGAACGGCCACCAGGAGCAGGACGCGGACGGCGAACACGATCACCTTGCGTCTGCGGGCGGCCTGGGCCCGCGACTGGGCGCGGTCCTGGGTCTTGGCCGTGTCGACGACCGGTGTGCTGAGGACGTCAGGCGACATGGGCGGCGCCCCTCTCACGGGTGATGCGGACCTCTTCGCCGAGGGACTCCCAGATCTCGCGGTAGATCTCGATGAACCGCGGCTCCAGACGGACCGACTCGACCTTGCGGGGGCGGGGCAGGTCGATCTCGAAGACCTGCTTCACGGTCGCGGGCCCGGCGGTCATGACGACGACCTTGTCGGCCAGCGCGATGGACTCCTCCAGGTCGTGGGTGACGAAGACGACCGAGGCGCCCGTGCCCTCCCACAGCTCGAGGAGTTCGTCCGACATCAGGGCCCGGGTCTGCACGTCGAGCGCGGAGAACGGCTCGTCCATGAGCAGGATCTCGGGGTCGTTGACGAAGGTCGCGGCGAGCGCCACGCGCTTGCGCTGACCGCCGGAGAGCTGGTGCGGGTAACGGTCCTCGAAGGCGGCGAGACCGACCTTGGCCAGCCAGGCACGGGCCTTGTCCTTCGCCTCCGCCTTGGGCACGCCCCGGAAGCGGGGTCCCGCCATCACGTTGGACAGCACGGTCCGCCAGGGGAAGGTGGCGTCCTGCTGGAAGACGAAGCCGACCTTGTCGCCGACGCCGGCCACCGGCGTACCGGCCACCAGCACCTCACCCTCGCTGGGCTCCTCCAGCCCGCTGACCAGGGTCAGCGTGGTGGACTTGCCACAACCCGTCGGCCCTACGACGGCCACGAACTCGCCGCGCCCCACGGTGAGGTCGAGGTCGCGGACGGCCGTGTGCAGACCCCCCGACGGGGTCTTGAAGATCTTGCTCGCGCCCCGTAGCTCGATGGCGGGGCTGATGTCTGCGCTCATGGGCCGGGACGGTAGGTGTGGCCCGTGCCACAACAGCAGTCTTCTGGGCGCAAGCCGTTCTTTTGCTCGCAAGCACCTGTTGTGCTCTTTTTGCTCGCGCTACAACTGCGCAGACGAAACACGGGCTTAACGCTCGCCGGCCTTGAAGGAGAGGCCTGATGATTGACGTCCTGGTGGTCGACGACGACTTCCGCGTCGCTGAGATAAACGCCAAGTACGTGGGAAAGGTTCCCGGCTTCCGGGTGGCCGCCCGCGCGCACAGCGCCGCCCAGGCCCTGGCCGCCGTGGAACGCGGCACCATCGACCTGGTCCTGCTGGACCACTATCTGCCGGACCAGACCGGCCTGGAACTCGTCCACCGGATGCGGGAGCAGGGCCACGGCACCGACGTCATCATGATCACGGCGGCCAGCGATGTGACCACCGTCCAGAAGGCGATGCGTCTGGGCGCCCTGCACTACCTGGTCAAGCCGTTCACCTTCGCCGCGCTGCGCACCCGCCTGGACTCCTACGCGGCCCTGCGCCGCACCGTCGACCGGGTCGGCGGCCGGGGCCTGACGGGCCAGGAGCAGGTAGACCGGATCTTCGGCGCCCTGCGCACCTCGGCGCCGCCGTCCGCGCCCGGGCTGCCCAGCGGCCACTCCGAACCCACCACCGACCTCATCTGCGGGGTCCTACACCGGGCGGACCACCCGCTCTCGGCCCACGAGGTGGCCGCCGAGACCGGCCTGAGCCGCTCCACCGCCCAGCGCTACCTGCGCCACCTGGAACAGGCCGGCCGCCTCCGCCTCTCCCTGAAGTACGGCGACACGGGCCGCCCGGAGCACCGGTACGCCTGGGTGGCGCCGTAGCGCCTGCGCCGCTTCAGACCGCGCCCGCCCCGGTCAGCGACCGCACCTCGGTCTCCGCGTGCCGGGCCTCGTCCGCGACCTCGTCCGAGGTGACCGTGCCCAGCCAGCCGGCGAGGAAGCCGAGCGGGATGGAGACGAGCCCCGGGTTCTGCAACGGGAAGTACTGGAAGTCCACCCCCGGGAACAGCGCGCCCGGGCTTCCCGAGACCACCGGGGACAGCACGACCAGTCCCAGGGCAGGGACGAGTCCGCCGTATACGGCCCACACGGCCCCGCGGGTCGTGAAGCCCCGCCAGAACAGCGAGTACAGCAGCACCGGCAGATTGGCGGAGGCGGCCACCGCGAAGGCCAGGCCGACCAGGAAGGCTACGTTGAGATCCTTGGCCAGCAGACCGAGGGCGATGGCGACGACACCGATCCCGACGGCCGCCGTCCGCGCCACCGCCACCTCGCTGCGCGGCCTGGCACGGGGGCGGCGCAGTGAGGCGTACAGGTCGTGGGCGACCGAGGCCGAGGAGGCGAGGGTGATCCCGGCGACCACCGCGAGAATCGTCGCGAAGGCGACGGCCGCGACGACCGCGAACAGCACCGTCCCCCCGGTGGAGCCGGCGCCGCCGCCCAGGTCGAGGGCGAGCAGCGGGACCGCCGTGTTCCCCGACGCGTTGGAGGCGCGCACCGCGTCCGGCCCGACCAGGGCCGCCGCCCCGAAGCCGAGCACGATCGTCATCAGGTAGAAGCCGCCGATCAGCCCGATCGACCAGACCGCCGAACGCCGGGCCGCCCGCGCGGTCGGCACCGTGTAGAAGCGCGACAGGATGTGCGGCAGCCCCGCCGTCCCCAGCACCAGCGCCAGCCCCAGGCTGATGAAGTCCAGCCGCGCGCTCCAGCTGCCGCCGTACTTGAGTCCCGGCGCCAGGAAGGCCTGCCCGTGACCGCTGCGCTCGGCGGCCGTGAGCAACAGCCGGTCGATGTCGCCGTGGAACCGCAGCAGCACCAGCACGGTCAGCGCGACCGTCCCGCTCAGCAGCAGGACCGCCTTCACGATCTGGATCCAGGTGGTGGCCCGCATCCCTCCCAACGACACATAGATCACCATCAGCGCGCCGACCCCGATGACCGTCCACGCCTGCGCGGCCTGGCTGGTCCGCCCCAGCAGCAGCGCCACCAGGCTGCCCGCGCCCACCATTTGCGCCACCAAATAGAGAACGGACACGGTGACCGACGAAGTTCCCACCGCGATCCGCACCGGCCGCTCCCGCATCCGCGCGGCGATCACATCGGCGAGCGTGAACCGACCGCAGTTGCGCACCAGTTCGGCCACCAGGAAGAGCACGACCAGCCACGCGACCAGGAAGCCCACCACATAGAGCAGCCCGTCGTAGCCGAAGAGCGCGATGAGTCCGGTGACGCCGAGGAAGGAGGCCGCCGACATGTAGTCGCCCGCAATGGCAAAACCATTCTCCATCGGGGAGAAGAGCCGCCCGCCGGCGTAGAACTCCTCCGCGGAACCATGTCGTCTCCGGCTCACCCATGTCGTGATGCCGAGCGTCACGGCGACGAACGCGCTGAACAGCAGCAGCGCCAGGGTCTGATGCTGGCCGGTCATGACTCACCGCCCCGGACTCCACGCGTCAGCTCCTGCGTGTCCCAGCGCAGTTCCAGGGCGGCACGGTCCCTGCGCAGCCGGGCGTGCCGGGCGTAGGCCCAGGTGAGCAGGAAGGTGGTGAGGAACTGCCCGAGGCCCGCGATCATCGCCACGTTCACCGCTCCGACGACGGGCCGGGCCATCAGCCCGGGCGCCGTCGTCGCGGTCACCACGTACCCCACGTACCAGGTGAAGAAGACGGCGAAGCCCGGCACCACGAACCTTCGGTAGCGGCTGCGCACCTCCTGGAAGGCCGCGCTGCGCTGCACCTCCAGGTACACGTCGCGGGCGCGAACAGCCGCGTCCTCCGGATCTGTTCGGGCGCCCGGTACGGCGGGAGGCGGCGCGGCGGTGCCGTCCAGCTCGCCCCAACCGGAGGCCAGGGCGTCGTACCAGGGGTCCTCGTACCTGATTTCCCGGGAGGCGGTGCCGTACTCGCCCTGGTCCTCGTGCTTCCCGGCCGAACTCTCGGGACCGCCCCCGCCGTCGCGGTGACGACCGTTGCTTGACTGCATGCCCAAGGATGGACAGATCGGGAAGATCCCCGACTCTTCTTCCCCTGGCTCTTCACCCCATCAGGTGACTCAATCCGCTGGTGGCCGCACCAATCCCTTGCCGTAGGCGTAACGCACCGCCTGCGCGCGGTCCTTGAGGCCCGTCTTGGCGAACAGGTTGTTGATGTGCGTCTTCACCGTCGCGGTGGAGACGTGCAGCTTGCGGGCGATCTCCTGGTTGGTGAGCCCCTCGGCGATCAGCACCAGGACCTCGGTCTCCCGTGCGGTCAGCCCGTCGGGCGCCTCGGCGGCCACCGCCGCCGGCTCGGGGTGCGACAGCCTCTCCAGCAGCCGGCGCTGGATGCTGGGCGACAGCCCGGCGTCTCCCGAGAGCACGCTCTCCACGGCGCGCACGATCTCGTCGCCGCCCGCGTCCTTGGTGAGATAGCCACGAGCACCGGCCCGCAGCGCCGGGAACAGCGACTCGTCGTCCGCGAACGTGGTGAGCACCACGACCTGGGTCCCCGGATACTCCGACCTGATCCGCCGGGTCGCCTCCACCCCGTCGCAGCGCGGCATCCTCAGGTCCATCAGCACCACGTCCGGAGAGAGTTCGGCGACCAGCCGTACCGCCTCCTCGCCCTCGCCCGCGGCCCCGACGACCTCCACGCCGGGAAGCAGTCCGAGGAGCATCACGATGCCCTCCCTGACGACGGTCTGGTCGTCGGCGACCACCACCCGCGCCGGCGTCTTCTCCCCCTCCGTCATACGGGCACCCTCAACGTCACCGCGAACCCCTCGTCGTCACGCCCTGCCTCCATCGACCCGCCCAGCAGTTCGGCCCGCTCCCGCATACCCAGCAGACCGTACCCGCTGCCGGCGCCGCTGAGTTCGCCGGGACGGCCTCCCGAATCACGTACGTGCAGCGTCACTTCACGCTCGCTGTAGTCGAGCCGTATCCGCACCTTGGCGCCGTAGGCGTGCTTGCGGACGTTCGTCAGCGCCTCCTGGGCGACGCGCCGGACGGTCTGCGACGCCTCGGCGGACAGGGCCCGGCGCTCACCCGTGACGGTGACCTCGGCGCCGTCGGTCGAAGCCACGATCTCGGTGAGGAAGTCCTCCAGCGGGGTCAGCTCGCCGCGCAGGGCGGAGAGCGCCTGCCGGGTCTCGGCGAGTCCGTCCCTCGCCATCGCCCGGGCGGCGACGACCCGTTCGAGGATCTGCTCCCGGTCGGCGCCCCGCTCGATCAGCAGCCGCGCCGCCTCCAGGTGCACCATCTGGGCCGAGAGGCTGTGCGCCAGCACATCGTGGATCTCCCGGGCAATCCGTGTCCGCTCCCCCAGCGCCGCCGACTCGGCCTCGGCGGCTCTCGCGGCACGCTCCTGGGCGAGCAGTCGCTGTGCGTGGCCCCTGGCCTCGGCGTCGAGTCTCATGACGTAACCGGCGAGAGCCATTCCGACGACGGTGGCCGCAGTGGTCAGCCATACGTCGTTGTTGAACGCGGAGTACGAGGCCAGGCCCACGGACGCGACGGGCAGTGCGATCGCGACCGGCAGCCGCTCCAGGGCGGTGATGCCGCAGCCGCACCAGATCACGAGGGCCGGTCCGTGGAATCCCGCGGTCTGCGCCACGACCGCGAGGGCCAGCAGGACGGTGATGAGGACCAGGGAGGGCACGAGCCGGTGGGCGTAGGTGGTCCGGTAGAAGCCCCAGGAGGCCCCGGCGGTCGCCAGGACACCGGCCACGGCGGCGGCCACGCCCCAGCCGTGGACGTGCGACTGGTGGAAGGCGCTCCAGAGCAGCAGGGCGAGGACGACCAGCCGCACGGCCCAGGCGAGCAGACGCCGGGGCCGGGAGATCCCCGCGCGGCTCAGCGCTTCGCGAGAGGGCCAGCGCGTCCAGGCGTTCTCGGTCACACGCCTTCCTTCCTGGTGACCCGGGCCATGTCGTCACCGTACGCCCGGCCGGGGCCGCTCGTGGACGGAGCGGAGGGGAGCGACTGGACACGCCAGACGAGGATGCCGGAACGGACGAGGAGCAGGACCGCCAGGCCGAGCATCAGGGCCGAGCTGTCCTGATGGATGCCGAGCAGGGCTCCCAGGGCGAAGAGACCGACGCGCACGACCAGGCCGCCGATCCAGACCATCCCGCTGGCCTTGGTGCTCTTCGTCCACACCACGCCGTCGGGTTCGGTCCACAACCGGGTGGTCCAGGCCCACGCGGCGCCCATGACCAGTCCCACCAGTATCTCGGTACCGAGCAGCAGGGCGGATTCGGTGCGGTGGTGGGCGTCGAGCACGGCAGGTTCGCGCAGCGCGACGACCGCGAGGATCACGGGCAGCAGCCACCAGCGCCGGCCTGTGTTGATCGGGCGGGCGCGGAACTGGCGGACGATCACCACGACGACGACGGCCACGATCAGCAGCGCGTTGACGAGCCCGGACATCAGAGCCTCCGTGAGCGGAAGGGGTGGTGTCGGGAGCGGGAGCTGCCGACGCCTACGACGCTACGGAAAGGCGCAGGTCAGCAGATCGGAGCGGGGGTGGATCGCGGGTGGAATCCGACAGGCGGGTTCTCTCCACCCGCGGGTGGAGAGACACCGGTGACGCGCACCGCACCAGGTGCGGGGAGAGAGGCTCGGCCCCGCAACGCCAGGGAGCCCCGGCATCCGCCGGGGCTCCCCGTCACACCCATGTGCCCTCAGCCCGGAGCCGAGCCCCGTGTGACGGCTACGCGTCGATCCGCGACCGGTCCAGGGTCGCCGCCGAGCCGGAGATGAACTCCTTGCGGGGAGCCACGTCGTTCCCCATCAGGAGGTCGAAGACCTGCTCCGCCGCCTCCAGGTCGGAGAGGTTGATGCGGCGCAGGGTGCGGTGGCGCGGGTCCATCGTCGTCTCGGCCAGCTGGTCGGCGTCCATCTCGCCGAGACCCTTGTAGCGCTGGATGGAGTCCTTGTACCGGACACCCTTGCTCTGGAATTCCATGAGCTTGTCGCGCAGCTCCCGGTCCGAGTACGTGTACACGTACTTGTCCTGGCCCTTCTTGGGCTGGACGATCTCGATGCGGTGCAGCGGCGGCACCGCGGCGAAGACCCGGCCGGCCTCCACCATCGGCCGCATGTAGCGCTGGAACAGCGTCAGCAGCAGGCAGCGGATGTGGGAGCCGTCGACATCGGCGTCGGTCATCATGATGATCTTGCCGTAGCGGGCCGCGTCGATGTCGAAGGTGCGGCCGGAGCCCGCCCCTATGACCTGGATGATCGCACCGCACTCGGCGTTCTTGAGCATGTCCGTGACCGAGGACCGCTGCACGTTGAGGATCTTGCCGCGGATCGGCAGCAGGGCTTGGAACTCGGAGTTCCGGGCCAGCTTCGCGGTACCGAGCGCGGAGTCTCCCTCGACGATGAAGAGCTCGCTGCGCTCGACGTCGTCGCTGCGGCAGTCGGCGAGCTTAGCCGGCAGGGACGAGGACTCCAGAGCCGTCTTCCGGCGCTGCGCGTCCTTGTGCTGGCGGGCCGCGATGCGGGTCCGCGCGGCGGCGACCACCTTCTCCATGACCACACGGGCCTGGGCGGCCGCGTCGCGCTTGGTGGAGGTCAGGAACCCCTTCAGCTCCTTGGAGATCACGTTGTTCACGATCCGGCGGGCCGCCGAGGTGCCGAGGACCTCCTTGGTCTGGCCCTCGAACTGCGGTTCGGCGAGCCGGACGGTGACGACGGCGGTGAGCCCCTCCAGGGCGTCGTCCTTGACGATGTCGTCCTCGGCGACGCGCAGCAGCTTCTTGGCCCGCAGCACCTCGTTGAGGGTCTCGCGGACGGCCTGCTCGAAGCCGGCCACATGGGTGCCGCCCTTGGGGGTGGCGATGATGTTGACGAACGACTTCAGGTTCGCGTCGTAACCGGTGCCCCAGCGCATCGCGACGTCGACGCCGAGTTCACGGGTGACCTCGGTGGGGGTCATCTGGCCATGCTCGTCCAGGACCGGAACGGTCTCCTTGAAGGTGCCCTGCCCGGAGAAGCGGAGGACGTCGCAGACCGGCTTGTCGGTGGCGAGGTACTCGCAGAACTCGCTGATGCCACCGTCGAAGCGGAACGACTCCTCGCCCTTGCTGCCGCCCTCGCCGAGGCCGTACTCGTCACGGACGACGATGGTCAGACCCGGCACCAGGAACGCGGTCTGGCGGGCACGCTGGTGGAGCGTGTCCAGGGAGAGCTTGGCGTCCTTGAGGAAGATCTGGCGGTCGGCCCAGTAGCGCACGCGCGTGCCAGTGCGGGTCTTGGGTACCCGCTTGGTCTTGCGCAGCCCGCTCCCGGCCTCGAACTTGCCGTCCGGACCGGTGCCGGTGAAGGCTCCCGGCACACCGCGGCGGAAGCTGATGGCGTGCACACTGCCACCGCGGTCGACCTCGACGTCGAGACGCGCGGAGAGCGCGTTGACCACGGAGGCGCCGACGCCGTGCAGACCGCCGGAGGCCGCGTAGGAGCCGCCGCCGAACTTGCCGCCGGCGTGCAGCTTGGTCATGACGACCTCGACGCCGGACAGGCCGGTCTTGGGCTCGACGTCCACCGGGATGCCACGGCCGTTGTCCCGGACCTCGACGGATCCGTCGTCGTGGAGGATGACGTCGATGTGGTCGCAGTAGCCCCCGAGGGCCTCGTCCACGGCGTTGTCGATGATCTCCCACAGGCAGTGCATCAGACCGCGACTGTCGGTCGATCCGATGTACATGCCGGGGCGCTTGCGCACGGCTTCGAGGCCCTCAAGGACGAGCAGGTGCCGCGCGGTGTAGTTGGAGCCGTCCCGGTCTGCTCCTGCCAGCAGCGCAGTGGACGGCACGGACGTATCGGCGGTCACGCGGTTCGCTCCTCGCTGAATTTCAGTGGAGCCCCTTTTGGGTAAGGGGCCGGCTTCGGTCGCCGCTCAGAGGGTACCGAGGCCTGGTAGAGCCGTTGTAACGCCACCCTCGTCGAGAACTCACACTAGTCCAGCGTCGCATGCGTGTTCGATCCCTCGATGGAGTGAAGTACATATCACGTTCCCTTCGAGGCATGAACCATTTAGGCTCCGGGCACGTCCTCACAAACAACCGGCAACCCGGCCGGGAGGATGAGACCGATGAACCGCGCGAACCCGTAAGCACCGAAGACGACGCAATACGGCACATTCGCCGCCAACCGGCAGCAGACAGCCACCTCGAAAGATTTTTTTCGAGGAGAAGCCCAGAGCGGGAACGTTTTCAGGCTGGTTGGATGTTGACCCTGGTACGACAGCTCGTCGAGCTAGAGAAGAGGCGACGTGACTACTGTTCTGACCCCCGCGAGCCACCTGACGGCCGCCGATCGCTGCGACCGCTGCGGCGCCCAGGCATACCTGCGCGTCGTGCTGCTCAGCGGCGGAGAACTGCTCTTCTGCGCCCACCACGGTCGCAAGTTCGAGCCGGAACTCAAGAAGATCGCCGCTGAGATACAGGACGAGACGGAGCGGCTGACGACCGCTCCTGCCACCGCCTCCGAAGATGAGCGCTGACCTCTCGCATCCACGACGAGCCAGCTCCGGCACAGGCCGGTGAAGGGCGGCCGCTTCTCCAGGGAGCGGCCGCCCTTCGTCGTATCCCCGTAACGGCCCTCAGGAGGCCTTGTGAGGCCGGCGTGCGCCGCTGGGGGCATCGCCCCGGCCCAGGGCCCGCACGACCTCGGAGACGCGCGTGTAGACGCCGGGGCTGCCCGGGCGTCCGCAGCCGCTGCCCCACGACACGAGCCCGATCAGCCGTCCCTTTGCGACCAGGGGCCCTCCGCTGTCGCCCTGGCAGGCGTCAGGGCCGCCCAGGGCCTCTCCGGCGCACACCATGGAGCCGGCCCGGTAGGTGCCGTCGGCGGCGCCGCCGGGATAGGCCTGCTCGCACATCTCGTCGGGCAGCACACGGACGTTCGCCGCGTACAGCCGCCGCGTGTAGTCTCCGCCGCCCGTGATGTCGCCCCAACCGGAGACCAGGGCGGCGGTACCGGGCGTGTAGGCGGTGTCGGCCTTGGCGGCCATCTTGACGACCGCTTCGGCCGGCACGGGCTGGGCGAGGGTGAGGACGGCGAAGTCGCCGGTGTTCGCGGCCGCGTCGTAGCGCGGATTGACGCGGACGGCGGTCACGGGGATCTCCTGGCCCTGCGTCGAGAGCAGATCCGTGCGGCCCGCGATGACCTTGAGGTCGCGCACCCGGTCGGACGGCCCCCCGATCACCTCGTCGGCCATGCAGTGGGCGGCGGTCAGCACCGTGGTCCGGCCGATCGCCACTCCCCCGCAGAACTGACCGGCCCGCGTACCCCCGAACCGGTCACGGCTGGACAGCGCGACCGTCCAGGGGGTCTGGGAGACATCAACGGGAAAGCCGCCGACGACGACACTGTCCGCGGCGACGGTAGACGTGGTGGTCAGCGGTATGGCGGTGGCGACGGCCGCCAGGATCAGCGACCTGATCAGGACCGGGGCAACAGGACGACGCATGCACCCTCCTCACTCTGGGTGGTATCGGGAAACCCAGAGTCATCCAGCGGACCGCGACCCGCAGCACGGAGGCCCGGTCTCCCCGCGGGGAGACCGGGCCTTCGACGTCAGGCGTGCGACGCGCCGCGACCTAGTCGAGGTAGTCGCGCAGCACCTGGGAGCGCGACGGGTGGCGCAGCTTCGACATGGTCTTGGACTCGATCTGGCGGATGCGCTCACGCGTCACCCCGTAGACCTTGCCGATCTCGTCGAGGGTCTTCGGCTGACCGTCGGTGAGACCGAAACGCATGGAGACGACGCCGGCCTCGCGCTCGGACAGGGTGTCCAGCACCGAGTGCAGCTGCTCCTGGAGGAGGGTGAAGCTGACGGCGTCGGCCGGGACGACGGCCTCGGAGTCCTCGATGAGGTCACCGAACTCGCTGTCGCCGTCCTCGCCCAGCGGGGTGTGCAGGGAGATGGGCTCACGGCCGTACTTCTGGACCTCGATGACCTTCTCGGGGGTCATGTCGAGTTCCTTGGCCAGCTCCTCCGGGGTGGGCTCACGGCCCAGGTCCTGGAGCATCTGGCGCTGCACGCGCGCGAGCTTGTTGATGACCTCGACCATGTGCACCGGGATACGGATGGTGCGGGCCTGGTCGGCCATGGCGCGGGTGATCGCCTGGCGGATCCACCAGGTGGCGTACGTGGAGAACTTGTAGCCCTTGGTGTAGTCGAACTTCTCGACCGCGCGGATCAGACCGAGGTTGCCCTCCTGGATGAGGTCCAGGAAGAGCATGCCGCGGCCGGTGTAGCGCTTGGCCAGGGAGACCACCAGACGGAGGTTGGCCTCCAGGAGGTGGTTCTTGGCGCGGCGGCCGTCCTCGGCGATGATCTCCAGCTCGCGCTTGAGCTTCGGGGCCAGCTTGTCGGCGTTGGCCAGCTTGTCCTCGGCGAAGAGACCCGCCTCGATGCGCTTGGCGAGCTCGACCTCCTGCTCGGCGTTGAGCAGGGGGACCTTGCCGATCTGCTTGAGGTAGTCCTTGACCGGGTCGGCGGTGGCACCGGCGGCGGCGACCTGCTGCGCCGGCGCGTCGTCCTCGTCCTCGTCGGACAGGACGAAGCCCGCGCTCTCGGTGCCCTCGGGTTCCTCGGTACCGGCCTTGGCCTCCTCGAGGACCTCGTCCTCGATGATCTCGGCGTCGTCTTTCTTGCCGGCGGTCTTCTTGGCCACCGTCTTCTTGGCCGCGGTCGCGGTCTTCTTCGCGACCGCCTTCTTCGCGGCGGGGGCCTTCTTGGCGACGGCCTTCTTGGCGGATGCCTCTTCGGCCGGATCGTCGGCCACGGCGGGCGATACGGCGGGGGCTGCCGTCGCGGTGGCCTTCCTGGTGGTCACCGTCTTGGCCGCGACCGTCTTGGTGGCGGTGCGCTTGGCCGGACTCTTCGCTGCGACGCTCTTTCGGGTGCGCTTGGGCTCCGCGGCACTGACCATCAGCGTCACACCCTCTTCCTCAAGGATCTGGTTGAGGCTGCGCAGTACGTTCTTCCACTGAGTGGCCGGAATCTGGTCAGCTTCGAAGGCCCGACGCACATCGTCGCCGGCGATCTGCCCCTCAGCCTTTCCCCGCTCAATGAGAGCCATGACAGAGACGGACTCGGCGATCTCCGGCGGGAGCGTACGGGATGTGCTGGCCGACACGAACAACCTCTCGGAACGTTGGAAAACGGCTTCCGGCCCCGTCCGGGAAGGACTGGAGCCGACCGCCGGCTTGGGGATGGGCCGACGGCGCGGGCGGGGGGCCGGGAAGAGGCACAGCGCCATGAATGGCGTCCGTATTCCCTCCGCGACTGTCACCTCTTAGGTCATCGCGTTGTTCGCAAGAGCGTTACGCCCAATCTACGTGGCCCGAGTCACACCCCGTAAGCACTCAAAAACGGTCAGACGTGGGCAGATATTGTCGTCAGCGATCTCCGCGACCGTCCGGACCGCCCTCAGCACGTCGTGCGACCGCCCCGGGCACCCCGCCGCGCACCACCGCCGCGCCGCCGGACCCCGCCGGAGCCCCGAGGGATCCGGCGGGGTCCGGCGGAAGCGGGTCCCGGGCCTGCGGTGCCCCGAGCACGCGGCACTGACCGAGCGCACTCTCTGGGCGCGGTCAGTGCTCGCGCGGGGCGGGCACCACGCGCTCGACCTCGGGATGGATGGTGAGCAGCTGGCGCATCGCCGACTCGGCCGCCGTGCTGTCACCGGTGCCCAGCGCGTCGACGATCCGCGCGTGCTGGGCCAGGGAGGTCTCGTTGGGCCGCTCACAGCCGGTGACCGGGCCACCGGAGACCTGGAGGGCGGCCGACACGATGCCGGAGAGATGCTCCAGCATGCGGTTGCCCGCGATCTGGATGAGCAGCGAGTGGAACTCGGCGTCCGCGCGCGAGAACGTCAGCGCGTCGCCCTGCGCCATCGCGTGGCTCATGATCTCGACCATGTCGCTCAGACGCTGCTGGACGTCCTCGCGGCCGTGCCCGGCGGCGAGGCGGGCGGCGAGCGGCTCGATCGTCCAGCGCAGCTCGCTGAGCTCACGGCGCTGGTCGTCGCGCTGCGGCCCGAAGGCCCGCCACTCGATGATGTCCGGATCGAGCAGGTTCCAGTCACTGACGGGACGCACGCGCGTGCCGACGTTCGGGCGGGCGCTGACCAGGCCCTTGGCCTCCAGGACCCGGAGGGACTCACGGACGACGGTGCGGGAGACCTCGAATCGCTGGCCGATCTCCTCGGGGACCAGCGGGCGGTCCGCGCCCAGGTCGCCGGAGACGATCATCTGACCCAGCTGCTGGACGAGTTGACCGTGCAGTCCGCGGCCGCGGCTGCCCGCGGCGCGCCGTCCCACACGGCCCAGCTCCGGATCCGCGCCCTCCCAGGAGGGCGCGCCGACGCGATCGACGGCGGAGGCCTCCGCGTAGGGGTAGCGGTCGAGTTCGCCCGGGCCGACCAGACCAGAGTCTGCGGAGCGGGCGGCGGTCATCATGGTGTGCGCAAGGGTACTCACGGATCCTTTGTCGGCGTTGCCTCCAACTCCCTTGAGGTCTTTGGTGAAAAGCACACGAAAGGGTGATCGCTCACCTCGTCGCAATTGACGCCTTATCGGAAAGAAATGGGCGTACTTCAGGGAGTTGTGGGCACTGGAGGATCGGAAGCGCCCGGTCCGTGGTCACCGGAGCCTGGTTCGCAGTGTGGTGAACACATACGCGCAGAGCAGCGCGGTCAGTGACAACGCCAGTGCCCCGCCCACGGGTTGGGCGAGCACCCGGGCCGCTCCGACCAGATAGCGCTCCCCTCCGAAGGGCCACCGCAGCAGGAACAGCTCCCGCATCCGCACGGGGAGTCCGGCGGCCATCCGCACACTCGATCCCTCCAGTGCCTTGTGTACGACGGGTACGACGACCACGGGTACGGCGAGCACCGCGGCCAGTCCGGCCGTGGTGGACCGGAAGACTCCCGCCGCCAGCACACCGGCCCAGGCGCAGCCGACGACCAGCCCGAACCAACTCGCGGTCAGCGGAATCCAGTCGCCGGGAACCTGTGCGAGCTCCCGTCCGTAGACGAGATAGAGCACTTCGGCGTCGCAGCCCAGGGTGAGGAACGAGAGCAGGACCGCGGTGGCTCCGGATACCAGCAGCTTCGCGGTGAGCAGCCCCAGCCGGCGGGGCACGGTGCCGCGGTCCGCCGCCAGCGCGGGGTGACGGAACTCGTCTCCGAAGGACAGCGCCCCGAGCAGCCCCGCGCCGAGCGCCGCCGGGGGCAGCGGCAGCTCCCGCGGCCAGGCCGCGAACAGCCGGGCCTGTGGGGTGTGCCCGAGCCGGGCGAGCAGGACGGCGGTGAGCGCGGACACCAGCAGAACGGCGCCGCAGGTGAGAAAGCCCGCCCCGATCCCGGCGGCCCGACGCAGTTCGTAGCGCAGCGGACGGAGCGGGCTGGGGGCCGAGCGGACGGAGATGGGAGGCGGCAGCGGGGACATGGTGTCCAGGGCGGCGGCTTCGGCGCGGTGCACGCGACCGGCCAGGGACGGGACGGGCCCGCCATCTGGCGCGGTGGTGGGTTTGCGGGGCTGTGACTTCGGCTGTGGCTGCTGCTGAGGCTGCTTGGCGGGGGCCTCGGCGGTGGGGCGCTCGGTGACGGGGAGCTCAACGGCGGGGTGCTCGGTAGTGAGGCGTTCGACGGCGGGGTTTTCGGCCGCTACGGAGTGGATGGGGGGCTGAGGTGCGGGGGCTTCGTCGGGTACGGCGCGGGGAGACGACTGAGCGTCGGAGGCTTCGGCGGCCGACGCTCGGGTCGGCGGCTGAGGCGAGGCGGCGGGGGCCGACGGATGCGCGGGCGCGGGCCGCGCGGACGACTGCGCGGATACGGCCGCGGTCACCGGCTGGACGGATGCGGCGGCGGGCGGCTGGGCAGGTACGGCGGCCGCTGTCCTGGTGGACGTGGCGTGGCCGGAGGGCTCGGGGGACTCGATGGCCGCCGACGGGGTGGCAGGGACAGGGGCGGCCGAGGGGTTGCCGACGGCGGGGGCGGTCGACGGCCTGACCGGGGCCGGGCCCGGCTCGGCGGGACGCGCGTGGGTGACGGGCTCCGCGTTCTGGGGCGAAGACTGAGACGC
The DNA here is from genome assembly GCF_042959465.1 of Streptomyces sp. NPDC007901. Lineage (NCBI taxonomy): Bacteria > Bacillati > Actinomycetota > Actinomycetes > Kitasatosporales > Streptomycetaceae > Streptomyces > Streptomyces sp. NPDC007901. The sequence continues at coordinate 136,215 of NZ_JBIBKW010000015.1, forward strand.
GGGCGGCGGGTTGCCGGTGAGCCCTGCGGCCGAGGCGGGGTGCGGCGGTTCGGTCACATCGGCGGGCGTCGGCGCGGTCGTCGGCCGAGGCCATCCCGACTCCGCCCGCGGCTGGGGGGTCACCGGGGCCGCGCCCGCGCCTTGGCGCCGCTCCGCGCGGAGCGCTTCAGGCCGTCCGGCGGCAGGCACCTCTTCCACGGTTCCCTGCGAGGAGGCGGGCCGGTCGGCGTCCGCCTCGGTACTCCTGTCCTCGCTCTCACCGAGTCGCCGCTCGTGCGCCGGCCGAGCCCCGGCCGCCGGGGCCGGCTCACCGTGGTCCGGCTGCTGCCGTACCGTCTCCGGCTCCTCGTCCGCCAGTGGCTCCGTCCCGGCGCCCGGTCCCATGTCGCCGGTCTCGTCCGCGAGTTGGTGGACGAGGATGCCGTGCCGGAACGCGGCGTCACCGACCTCGGCGGTCGTGCTGCCGTACACCGAGAGGCGGTTGCCACCTTCTCGTACGACCTCCACGGAGCGATGGTCGGCGCGGGCCTCCTTGGTGAGGAGGTCGGCGAGCCGGGCGGCGTGGGGGCTGCGGACGGCCACGCGCGGGCGCAGCCGGGTCCGGGCGAACTCGGTGGCCTCCTGGTCCGCGACGAGCCTGCCGCCCTGCAGGGTGACGACCCGGTCGGCGGCGCGGACGGCCTCCTTGGGATCGGCGGTGGTGAAGAGCACCGTGCCGCCCTGCTCCGCGTGCGCCCGGAGCATCCGGTGCAGCCAGTGGACCTCACGGGCGGGGAGACCGTTCGCGGGTTCGTCCAGGACGAGGGTGTGCGGGTCGGGGAGCAGGGCACAGGCCAGGCCGAGCCTGCGGTCCATGCCGCGCGACAGCGTGCCCAGGCGTTCCTCGCGCAGACTGACGAGGCCGACGGCTTCGAGAACCTCGTCGGCGCGCCGGGCCGGGACTCCGGTGGCCGCGCACAGCATGCGCAGATGGCCGCGGACCGAGCGGGACGGATGACCGGGGACGTCGCCGAGGAGGACGCCGATCTCGCGCGCGGGATGGGCGATGCGATGCAGCGGGCGGCCTCTGAAGTAGGTGAGTCCGCGGCCCTGTTGGAGCTCGAGCATCAGTCTGAGCACGGTGGTCTTGCCCGCGTGCGCCTCGCCGAGGAGTGCGGTGACGCGGCCCGCGTGCGCCTCGAAGGTCACGTCGTCGACGGCGGGCGGGTGCGCCTTGCGGGGATTGCTGGTCAGTCCGAAGGCCTCGATCACCTTAGGGAAGATAGCGCGGAATGACCGTTTTTCCGGGTATAGAAGGTTTTAACCTTGTCCGGGTTCGCGCTGTCGGACCTTCAGACCTCGGGTCGCAGCATCGGCGGGTTGAGCAGGGTCGCTCCGCCGGCGCGGAAGAGCTGGGCCGGACGGCCGCCCTGGCGGGTGGTCGTACCACCGGTGGGGACGAGGAAGCCGGGGGTCCCGGTCACCTTGCGGTGGAAGTTGCGCGGGTCGAGCGCCACACCCCACACCGCCTCGTAGACCCGGCGCAGTTCACCGACGGTGAACTCGGGCGTGCAGAACGCCGTGGCCAGGGAGGAGTACTCGATCTTGGAGCGGGCCCGCTCCACGCCGTCGGACAGAATCTGGGCGTGGTCGAAGGCGAGCGGCGCGACCGGCTCGCCGTCCCGGCCGTAGCCGCCCTGTGCGAGCAGTTCCTCGACCGGGGCCCAGCGCGCGTTGCTCGCGTCGCCGCCCGCCCGCGGTGCGGGGAGGTCGGGGGCGAGGGCGAGGTGGGCGACGCTGACCACACGCATCCGCGGGTCCCGCTTGGGGTCGCCGTAGGTCGCCAGCTGCTCCAGGTGGGCCCCGCCGTCCTGGGCGGGGGCGTCGGGGTCGTGGGCGCGCAGCCCGGTCTCCTCCGCCAGTTCCCGCGCCGCCGCCTGCGAAAGATCCTCGTCGGCCCGTACGAAGCCGCCCGGCAGCGCCCAGCGCCCCTGGAACGGCGCCTCGCCTCTGCGGACCGCCAGCGCGCACAGGGCGTGGCGGCGCACGGTCAGCACGACCAGGTCCACGGTGACGGCGAAGGGCGGAAAGGCTGACGGGTCGTAGGGCATGCGGTGATCATAGTCGTCTGCCTGACGATAAACACTCCCTTCGTCACTCGCTTCGAGGACTGATCCATACGCGCTTCCAGGGCTGATCCACTTCGCTCCGGTATGCACCCCGCGACTCGTGCCGGTAGGCGTCCGGCAGCCGGCCGCCCCTTCGTCCGGCCGTCACGCCGTACCGGATCACCGTCCCCGGGCCGCGGGGTCACGCCCCCAACTGCAGGCCGTCCGCCGCCTCCTCGACCATGGCCACACCGAGCCGGCTGACGCGCACCGAGAACGGCGCACCGGCGACCCGCAGTCCGGTCAGACCGAGTTCGCCGAGGGGTGCGCTGTGGACCGGACGGAGGGTGACGGTCCGGGCCGGGGAATCGGGGCGGATGCCCGCGAGCGCGGTGAGGAGCAGGACCCCGGAGGCGGCGGCCGTGGCCGCCGGACGGCAGGCCGCCGGATGCGCAAGAGGAGCGCTCCCGTCGGAGCGCTGCGCGCCGGCGAACATCTCGGGGAGCCGGTGACCGAAGTGCTCGGACGCCGCCAGCAGGCCGCGCAGCAGCCCGCCGGCCTCCTTCTCGTATCCCGCGGCGGCCAGCCCGGCGACGGCGAGCGCCGTCTCCTGCACCCGGACGGCTCCGGCACGGTGACCGAACGGGTTGTGTCCCGCCTCCTTCGCCCCCAGCCCGCGCAGCCCCCAACCGGAGTCCATGGCCGGGCCGCCCAGCAGCCGGGCGAGTTGCCCGGTCTGCGCCTTGTCGAGCAGACCGACGGCCAGTGCGCCCGCGCCGAGCAGACCGGTGTCGAGCAGGTGGACGGCGGTGGAGCCGAGGTGGGTCAGGGGGCGGCCGTCCGGGGTCAGAGCCGCCGCCGGACGCCCACCGCTCCGGTCCTCGACCCAGAAGTCCGCCCGGAACGCCGTCCTCAGCTCCCCCGCCCACTGCCGCAGTCCGGCACCGCCGGGCCGGTCGTACGCGTCGAGGAGGTCGGCGCCGAGCAGCGCGGCCCGGTGGGCGTGGGCCTGGGTCTCGCCGCGCGCGGGGCCGCCGGGCTGCGGGTCGCGGAGGTAGGTGTGCCCGCCCACCGTGGTGCGAAGCCAGGTGAGGCAGCGCTCGGCGGCCGGGAGCAGTTCCCGTGTCTCCTGTTCCGGGAGCCCCCAGCGGCGGGCCTCCGCCAGCAGGGCGGGGAAGAGCAGGGTGGCCTCCGTCCCGGTGCAGCCCGGTGGCAGATGTGCTCCGGCGTCGCGGCGCGGTCCGGGGATCATGCCGGTCCGCGGTCCCGGGCCGCGGAGTTGGGTGCGGGCCAGGGCGCGCAGGGTGCCGGCGGCGAGCCGGGTGCCCAGGGGCAGGGTCATCCGGGCGGCGGCGAGGGCCTCGGCCGGGGCCAGGCCGCAGCGCCAGGGTGCCCCGGCCGCGACATAGGTGTCGGAGGGGTGCGCCGGGTCGCGGAGCAGCAGCGCCTGGAGGTCGTCGATGCTCGTTCTGAGCAGTGCCGGAACCCTCGGGTCGTCGCCTGCGGCCCTGGCCGGCGCCAGGGGACTGGTCGCGGCGCGTCCCACGGCTCGCAGGGGAGCCGCGCCGTCCGCGCGTACCCGCAGCTCCACGCTCGCCGTTCCACCCGGTGGCAGGTCGAACTCCCAGCGCAGCAGGCCGGCGGAGGCCAGCGCGTCCGCGGGTGGCGGGTCCGCGGTGATCGACGCGTTGCCGGTCGGGGTGGCCCAGCGCAGGCCGGAGTCGTGGACGCTGGCCGGGAGTTCGGGGCCCGTGGTGCCGGAGGCGATGGCGCCCAGGTCCGCGAGGTCCGTGCCGAGGGCCACCTCCAGCGGCAGGCGCAGGAGGTGGGGAGCGGAACTGTGCAGGGTGATGCGCTCGGTGCCATCGGCGTGCCGGGTGCGTTCCACGACCACGTCCGGATCGGGGCCGGCCGCCGGGGAGGCCCGGAGCGTGCCGACGAAGCGGGCAGTGTCCGCTCCTGTCATCCGGGCCTGCACGGGGAGCGGTTCGCGGCCGGCCACCCGGACCTGGCAGCGGGCGAGCAGCCGCCGGCCCGCGCGGTAGAAGCCCTCCAGACCACGGCCGGTCAACTGGCCGTGGTCCGCGGAGATGGCGAGGCCGGGCAGCGCGACACAGATCAGGGCGGTGTGTGTGGGCGGCAGCCCGCCGGGGCGGCCCGGGGGCGGGGTGCCGGGCGCCGGTCGTGCGGGCTTGAGCCGTGGGGCTCGGTCGCGTGACGGCCCCGAGACGGCCTCCGCGGGCGGGAGCCAGGGCGGGCCGTCCCTGAGTCGGCGGTTGTCGTCGGCGGTGGAGGGCGGACTCGGCTGATGCATGGGAAGGCTTCTTCTGCGCTCTGTGCGCCTGGGACGTGCTGGGCGCCTGACGGACAGCCCCGGAGGGACAGCGGACGGGTGGCGGCACGGCCCGTCCAGGCGTTCCGCCACTCAGGTGAACGGAGACGGACTCCTCCTGGTCACGCCCCGACCCGCCGAAGCCGACCGAACGGCGACAGGGGACGGTGTCCTTCGGCCCGTCCGGCCCGGGCCTTCGCACGGCCGGGACCGAGAGACCGGTCAGCCACGGACCGATGGGCGGGCACGCACCGCGCCGCTTCCGTCCGACCAGGCTGCGGGCCCAGTGGCGCACAGCGCCGGCCCAGGTCCGTCCGTAGGCTGTCCAGGGCCGCCCCCGCAGGGACGAACCCTCGTTCATTCGTCCCCCTCGCCGCGACCGTTCCCGGATCGCGTCCCCTCCCGCGCGGCTCGGCCGCCTCGCCCGTCCCTGCTCTCCCCGACCCGCGCGCGTGTGCCGCCGCTCGGCTTGGACGAACCGGGGCGGGTGTGCTCCCCGCTGGTCTGTCGCGGGCGGGTGCCCTCCGGGTGCGGCCGTCGGCCGTCGGCACCGCCTCCAGCGCGTGGACCGCGCCTGCGACGGGGGCCGGAGGAGGCGGGTGGCATGCGTCCGACGCCCGGATCGGTCCGGCCACCCGTGTCGCCGACGGCCGTCGCGCTGTCCATCGTCGCGCTGTTCGCCCCGGCGTGGCCCGTGCGTTCCGTACGCAGGCAGCGGCGGATCGCCTCCGGGTCCAGTCCTTCGTTGCAGGCCTGGTGCAGCAGGCGGGCGAAGAGGTAGTCGGGGTCCGCGCCCAGGGCCATCGCCAGGGCTTCCCGCGCCTCCAGGTCGTCGCCGGTCGACCAGGCGACCCAGCCGGCCAGTGTCAGGGGAGCGGCCGCGTGTTCGCCGTACGGGCCGACGCAGCGGCGGGCCAGGGCGCGCCACAGGCGCAGGGCCGGTCCGGCCTCGTCACCCTCCATCCAGGCGGCCGCGCGATCGCGGGTCGTGCGGTCCTGCAGGCCGAGGATCACGGTCGCGGCCTCGTCGTGGGTGAGCAGGTCGTCGTCGCGGCGGTCCGCCTGGTGGTTGCCGGGCTCCGGTGGGGCGGCTGCGTACCGGCCGATGATCCGCTCGGCGAGGGCGAGGGTCTCCTCGGCCACCTGCGCGCGGAAGGTGTCGTCGAGGATCCGGGGCACCAGTGCCATTCCGGCGCGGTCCAGGGCGATCTCCTGTTCCGGAGCGGCGCCGGTCTCCCAGGGGAGCAGCCTGGCCCGCAGTTCGCGCAGGGTGCCGCGCACCTGGATCCCCGCGTAGGTGGCGGCGGCCGCGAGGACGGAGGTGCCGGGCAGGCCCATGGGAGTGCCGTCGGGCGGACAGCACTCTTCTGTCGGGCAGCAGTACGACCAGAACCGGCCGTCCGAGACGCACAGCGCCTCGATCACGGGCACGTCGAGCCGGCCGCACTCGGTGCGCAGCAGCTGGGCGAGCGAGGAGAGCCTGCGCATGACGTCCTGGCCCGATTCGCCGGGCGCCGGCTCCTGGCAGACGTAGGCGACCATCTGCTCGGGCCGGGTTCCCCGGCGCTCGCCGCCGGTCGTCAGTCCCTGGGCCAGCTGGCGGGCGGCGGACTCCCAGTCGTCCTCGTTCGCGGGGATGCCGAGCCGGGCCCGTCCGCCGAAGCGGCCGCGGCCGCCCCGGTCGTGCAGGGCGACCAGCACCATGCTGTCCTCGGGGCGGTACCCGAGCAGGTAGGGAAGCGCGTCGGCCAGTTCGGCCGGGGTGCGCAGGGTGATCTGGGTGTCGTGGACGGACCGGCCGGGGGCCGCCGCGCCTCCCGTGAAGTCGCCGTTTTCAGAGGGTTCGGTGGTTTCGCTGTGATTCGTCATGCGTCGACGATCTCGCGGATCTTGTGATTCCGGTTGGGCCTGTGGATAAGTCGAATCAGGGACACGCCAAAGCCGTCCTCCGCCGTCCACAGCCCGCCCGGCTGTCGGTCCCGTCCTGTTGTATGGGACGCATGGAGCACACGAGCAACGCGGAACTCCGGGCACGGGCGGACGCCGTCCTCGCCCGTCTGGTCGGGGACGACACCGGCACGGCCCGGCTGCGCGAGGACCAGTGGCGGGCGATCGAGGCGCTGGTGGCCGACCGGCGCCGGGCCCTGGTCGTCCAGCGCACGGGGTGGGGCAAGTCCGCGGTGTATTTCGTGGCGACCTCGCTGCTGCGCGCCGGCGGCAGCGGCCCGACGGTGATCGTCTCCCCGCTGCTCGCGCTCATGCGCAACCAGGTGGAGGCCGCCGCCCGGGCAGGCATCCACGCCCGCACCATCAACTCCTCCAACACCGAGGACTGGGACGTGATCCAGGCGGAGATCGCGGCCGAGGAGGTCGATGTCCTCCTGGTGTCCCCGGAGCGCCTCAACAACCCCGACTTCCGTGACCAGGTCCTGCCCAAGCTCGCCGCGGCGACCGGACTGCTCGTCGTGGACGAGGCCCACTGCATCTCCGACTGGGGTCACGACTTCCGGCCCGACTACCGGCGGCTGCGCACCATGCTGGCCGACCTGCCGCCGGGCGTGCCGGTGCTGGCGACCACCGCAACGGCCAACGCGCGCGTGACCGCCGACGTGGCCGAGCAACTCGGCACCGGTGGCGCCTCGGACGCGCTGGTGCTGCGTGGCCCGCTGGACCGGGAGAGCCTCAGCCTGAGTGTGCTGCGGCTGCCGGACGCCGCGCACCGTATGGCGTGGCTCGCCGACCACCTGGACGAACTGCCGGGTTCCGGCATCGTCTACACGCTGACCGTGGCCGCCGCCGAGGAGGTCACGGCCTTCCTGCGGCAACGCGGGCACACCGTGGCGTCGTACACGGGGAAGACGGAGAACGCCGACCGGCAGCAGGCCGAGGACGACCTGCTCGGCAACCGGGTCAAGGCGCTGATCGCCACGTCGGCCCTCGGTATGGGCTTCGACAAGCCCGACCTCGGGTTCGTGGTGCACCTGGGTTCGCCCTCCTCCCCCATCGCCTACTACCAGCAGGTGGGCCGTGCCGGGCGCGGTGTCGAGCACGCCGAGGTCCTGCTGCTGCCGGGCCGGGAGGACGAGGCGATCTGGAACTACTTCGCCTCGCTCGCCTTCCCGTCGGAGGACCTGGTGCGCCGCACGTTGGACGTGCTGTCCCGGGCCGACGGCCCCGTGTCGCTGCCCGCGCTGGAGCCGCTGGTGGAGCTGCGCCGCTCCCGGCTGGAGACCATGCTGAAGGTCCTCGACGTGGACGGCGCGGTCAAGCGGGTCAAGGGCGGTTGGATCGCGACCGGGCAGCCGTGGACGTACGACGCCGAGCGGTACGCCTGGGTGGCGCGGCAGCGCGAGGCCGAACAGGAGGCGATGCGCCGGTACACGGCCACGGCGGACTGCCGGATGGAGTTCCTGCAGCGCCAGTTGGACGACGAGGGCGCGAAGCCCTGCGGTCGCTGCGACAACTGCACACGTCCGCGCTTCACGGCGGACACCACCTCGGCCGCGGTGGACGCCGCGCGGGTCGACCTCGGCCGGGCGGGCGTCGAGGTGGAGCCCCGCCGGATGTGGCCGACCGGCCTGCCGGCCATCGGCATCGACCTCAAGGGACGCATTCCGGCCGGTGAACAGGCGTCGGCCGGGCGGGCCTTGGGACGGTTGTCGGACATCGGCTGGGGCAATCGGCTACGACCGCTGCTCGCGCCCCGTACCCCGGACGCGCCCGTGCCGGACGACGTGGCCCGAGCCGTGGTGGAGGTACTGGCCGACTGGGCGAAGGGCCCCGGCGGCTGGGCCCCGGGCGCGGCCGACGCGCAGCCGCGCCCGGTGGGTGTCGTCACCGTCGCCTCGCGCTCCAGGCCCCTGCTGGTCCACTCCCTGGGCGCCCGCATCGCGGAGATCGGCCGACTGCCCCTGCTGGGTTTCGTGGAGTACACGGGCGAGGCGTCCCGGGTGTCGCGCAGCAACAGTGCCCAACGCCTGAAGGCCCTCGACGGTGCGCTGACCGTGCCGCCCGCCCTCGCCGCCGCCCTCGCCGAGGCGCAGGGGCCGGTGCTGCTGGTGGACGACTTCACGGAGACCGGCTGGACTCTGGCGGTCGCGGCGCGCCTGCTCCGGAGGTCCGGAGCGCGGGGGGTGTTGCCGCTGGTCCTGGCCGTTCAGGGCTGATCGTCTGGGTGTTGCCCGACTGCGTACGCCGGGCGCGGCGTACGCACGTGTCGTACGCGAACGTCCCAGGGGTCCCGGATCGCCTCACTGGGTAGGGATATAAGCCACGCACCACCAGATAACAGTCGGTGGCCCCATTTGCTCGTTGCCGCATTCCAGTTCGACAGGAAGAATTGGAGTCCGCTCCCCGCGCGGCTCGGCCGTGATCCGGTTGGGCCTTACTGCGGTGCGCGCTCCCCCGAATCCGATCTCGCCCGCAGTGTGGGCGCGTAGCCGAAGGGAGGAACGTGACCTTCGGATTCGCTCCGTCCTCGGCGGCATCGTTGTCGACGTCCGCGTCCGCCGCTTCCGCCAGCCGTCTGCTCGAGCCCGCGGAGTGGGCCGACGCCGGAATACCGCTGCTGCGCAACCCCCGTGAGGTCGTCAGCGGGCTGCACACCCGCCACCGGCCCCGGCCGGGCACGGCCGTGGTGGCCGTTCTCGACCCCGAGGAACGGCTGTGTGCCAGCGCGTCCTTCGGCCGGCGCTCGGCCCCTGCCGACGGCTGGATGTTCCGCAACACGCTGCTGGCCCAGCTGCGCCGGGTGATCCCGCACGACCTGCGCCGCCGCACCCCGGTGCGGACCGCCGTACTGCTCTACTGCCGCGAGGGGGACGCGCGTTGGACGGAGGAGGACGGCGCCTGGATGTGGGGGCTGCGGGACGCCTGCACACTGCACGGGCTGCGCTGCGGGGCGTACATCACGCTGACGCACGACGGCTGGCAGGTACTCGGCGAGGGCCGCGGCGGACGGCGTCCCAACGCGGACTCGCCTCCGGAACCCTTCGCCCTGTCGGAGGCCCCGCCGCTGTCACCGCGCACCGGGGGCGCCGTCTCCGAGGTGCTGCGTCGCGCGGCCGCGCGCTGAACCCCGGCCCCCGCGAGGGGGCACCCGCCAGGCGCACAACGCCGGGCACGGCACCCTGAAACCGCCGTACGAGGCGCCCGGCGGGGTCTCCCGTCGGCACGGCCACACGGCCGCACGGCACGACAGCACGGCACGGCGGAGGGCGGCCCGCCGTGCGGCCACCCCGCCGGATCCGGCCCGGTACCCGCGTTCCGGATCCTCCGCTGCCGAACGTCCGCAGACCTTCTGCCGAGGGTTTGCCCCACGGCCGCTCCACGCCGGACGGCTGCCACCACCGGCGTGCGGGCACGCCGAAGTCACCACCGTGCCGGTACCGCCGCCGCGGCTCCTTCGATGCCTCCGGGAGTCCCCGAGGCGCCGGAGGTGGCTCAGACGCCCGCGCCCAGCACCGAGTTGATCCGCTGCGGGTCGCCGCAGACGATCAGCAGGGCACCGGCCCTGGAGAGGGCCAGCGGCAGGGCGGTGGCAGCGACAGTGTCGGCACCGCCGTTGACGGCGACGACGACCACGGGGCGGGTCGCGGCACGGGAGGCGACGGCGGCGTCCGTGTAGAAGACGTCGTCGCCCGCGTCGTGCTGCGCCCAGTAGGCGGCTTCGCCGAAGGACAGTTCGTGGTCGGCCCACGGGTGCTGCGCGCCGGTGGTGATCACCAGCACCTCACCCGGGGCCCGGCCCGACTCGAGGAGCAGGTCCACTGCCTCCTCGGCCGCGTCGAGAGCGCTCTCGACGGTGGCCGGGATCAGCTGGATCTGCGGGGCCGCCGCTGCCGCGACGGACACGGCCGGGCCGGACGGGCCTGGCTTGGCCACCTCACGCGGTGTGCGCTGCACCGGCGGCGTGGGCCGCAGAGGGCCGGGACGACCGGGACGCGGCGGGGCCGCGGGGCGGGGGCCGGGTACGGGACGGGGGGTCGGCGCGGTACGGCCACTGGCCGGAGTGGCGCGGGGACCCTGGGCACTCTCGTGAATCTGAGGCTCCTCGGGAATGAGAGGCATGAGCTGATTTTTATCAAACGTTGGTGCAGGTCAGGTGAACCGGGTGGCACAACAGTGCGACTGGAAGGTCAGAAATCGAAGCCGAGCTGTCCCTCGATCTCCGAAGTGCTTCCCTCCGCCCAGCTGCGGGCCTTCTTGAGATGCCGCCACTGGGGCAGCGCATCAAGATACGCCCACGACAACCGGTGGTACGGGGTGGGTCCCCGCTCCTCCAGTGCGGCCTTGTGCACGGGCGACGGGTACCCGGCGTTGTCCGCAAATCCGAAGTCTGCATGGTCGATACCCAGTTCGGCCATCATTTTGTCGCGCTGAACTTTGGCGATCACCGAGGCCGCCGCGACAACCACACACGAACGGTCACCCTTGATGACCGTGCGCACCTGCCAGGGGGCACCGAGGTAGTCGTGCTTCCCGTCGAGAATGACCGCCTCGGGCCGGACCGGCAGGGCCTCCAGCGCGCGGCCCGCCGCGAGCCGCAGCGCGGCCGTCATCCCGAGGTCGTCGATCTCCTCCGGCGAGGCATGGCCCAGGGCGTAGGCGGTGACCCACGTCCGCAGCGCCTCGGCAAGTTCCGTACGCCGCTTGACGGTCAGCAGCTTGGAGTCGGTGAGGCCCTCGGGCGGCCGGCGAAGACCGGTGACCGCGGCACAGACGGTGACGGGCCCGGCCCAGGCGCCGCGCCCCACCTCGTCGACACCGGCAATGATCTTCGCTCCGGTCGTGGCGCGAAGGGAGCGCTCGACGGTGTGAGTAGGCGGTTCGTACGGCATGGCGCCCTTAGGGTACGCCGCACCGATCCCCGAGCGACACCCCGGTCTCCCGGACGGACCAGGGGCGTGCACGGGCGGCGCCTCAGACCCCTCGCGGGGACAGCAGCGGAAGCATCAACTGGTCGACCATCTCTTCGATGTCCCCGTCGCTCCATTCGCTCGCAGAAATCTTGGAGCGGTACATCATCATCGCCGGAATGGCGTCGAGGACATAGCCGTTGGCCGCGTCGGCACGCACGTCTCCCCGCTCTATTCCTCGCGTGACGACCTGGCTCATCAGTCGGGTGGTCGGGCCGACGACCCCCTCGAAGATCACGCCATGGAAGCGCTCGACCTGCATGTGATCGCATTCGTGAATCACTGAGCGCAACGCGAAGCCGGGGCGCGAGAACATCGCGTCGCGGGCCTGCCGACACAGGGCGAGCAGGTCGTCGCGCACGCTCCCGAGGTCGGGGGCCTCCTCCAAACGGGGCAGACCGGCCTGCAGCGCGTCGGCGACCAGGTCCTCCTTGGAGGACCAGCGGCGGTAGACCGCCGCCTTTCCGGTCTGGGCGACGGCGGCGACGCCCTCCATGGTGAGGCCGCTCCAGCCGACGGTACTGAGCATCTCCAGGGCGGCGTCCAGGATCGCGCGCTCCAGAACCGCGCCGCGCCGACGGGGGGTTGCCGTCTGAACCGGACCGGCCGTCGGGCGCGAGGTCACCATCTGAGTCTCTCCAGCGAGCAAGGGGAGGCGGACGTTCCAGGACGGGGCGCACGGGTTGCGCCGACAAGGGGCACGGTATCCGATGCGCGGCAAAGTGAACGCTTGCGTTCACTACTGAGGGCTCACTACGGTTGACGCAGCAGTGAACGCTACCGTTCACTAAATCCTTTGTGGGAGACCCATAGTGACAACCTCTCAACTGTCTCAGGATCAGAAACCCGGTGCGGCCCGCCGGGAGGGGCATCCCGGCATCGCGCTCACCGTCATCGCGGCCTGTCAGCTCATGGTCGTACTCGACGCGACGATTGTGAACATCGCCCTCCCCCATATTCAGGAAGCGCTCGACTTCAGCACCACGGACCTCACCTGGGTGGTCAGCGCCTACACGCTCACCTTCGGCGGTCTGCTGCTCCTCGGCGCGCGGGCCGGCGACATCCTCGGCCGCCGCCGGGTCTTCCTGACCGGCATCCTGCTGTTCACCGTGGCCTCGTTCCTCGGCGGACTCGCGCAGGAACCCTGGCAACTGCTGGCCGCGCGCGCCGTCCAGGGCGTGGGCGGCGCGATCGCGTCGCCGACCTCGCTGGCGCTGATCACCACCACCTTCCCCGAAGGACCCGAGCGGAACCGGGCGTTCGGTGTGTTCGCCGCGGTCTCCGCGGGCGGCGGCGCTCTCGGTCTGCTCTCCGGCGGCCTGCTCACCGACTGGCTCGACTGGCGGTCGGTGTTCTTCGTCAACGTGCCGATCGGCCTGCTGATCGCCGTGCTCACCCCGCAGTACATCAACGAGTCCGAGCGGCAGCCGGGGCGGTTCGACATCGCGGGCGCGCTGGCCTCGACGGCCGGGATGGCATCCCTCGTGTACGGCTTCATCCGCGTCTCGGAACAGGGCTGGCACGACGGTCCGGCCCTCGGCTCCTTCGGCGCCTCGGTGGTCCTGCTCCTGGCTTTCGTCTTCATCGAACGCCGGGCCAGGGAACCGATCACCCCGTTGAAGATGTTCGCCGACCGCAACCGCTCCGGCACCTACGTGATCATGCTGAGCCTGGCCGCCGCGATGTTCGGCATGTTCTTCTACATCGTGCTGTTCGTGCAGAACGTGCTGAGCTACAGCCCGATCAGGGCCGGGCTGGCCTTTCTCCCCATCAGCGTGGCGATCGCCGCCGGCGCCGGGCTGTCGCAGCGGTTCCTGCCCGCCCTGGGACCCAAGCCGTTCATGATCGCCGGAGCGGCGGTCGTGATCGTGGCACTGGTCTGGCTGACCTTCATCAAGCCGGACAGCTCGTATGCGGGCGGCGTGCTGGGGCCCATGCTGGTCTTCGGCTTCGGTATGGGCCTGAACTTCGTGACGGTGACCAGTACGGCGGTCTCCGGGGTCGCGCCGCAGGAGGCGGGCGCGGCGTCCGGGCTGCTGAACGCCATGCAGCAGGTGGGTGGTGCGCTGGGCCTGTCCATCCTGACCACGGTCTTCGGCTCGGCCAGCAAGGACGAGGCGAAGAAGCAGCTGCCGAAGTTCCTCGCCGACGGTTCGCCGGAGCAGAAGGCGGAGTTCGCCAAGTCCCACCAGCTGCCCGCGCCCTGGGGGCACGAGGTGCTCGCGCACGGCATCGCGACCGCGTTCGTGCCCGCCGCCGCGATGGCCGGGGTCGGTCTGCTCACCGCCCTGCTGGTGATCAAGATCAGCAAGAGCGACCTCGAAGCGCTCGCCGGCACGGCCGGCCACGGCATGGGCTGACCCGACCGGATCCCCGCGGAGTCGATGACGGCCGGACCGCTGCCGCCGCTGCCATCGCCGAGGGGCGAACGGCAGCGACAGCGGTCCGGCCACGCGCAGCACGGCGCTCAGCGCCGCGACCACCGTCAGAAGAGCCGATCCCAACCGCACCACCGACACCCACCCCCAGCGACTCCGCGTCTCAACGCCGTCCGCACTCGGACGGAGCGCGGAGCGGATGCCAGGAAAACGCCCGACGGTCACGGAGAGTTCCCATCGGACACGGAGAGTTTCGAAAGCGGCCAGGGGCACTTCAGGACAGGCAGACCGGGCCGGCGCCAGAGAAGACCCCAGGCCGAAGGTCAGCCGCGGACAGCGGTTCCCGTCCCCGTCGGCACCCACTCCGGCAGCGCCTCCGTACGCTCCAGCCACGCCACCGGCGGCGCTCCCGCCTTGCCGCCCGCGAGTACGCCGCCCACGATGGCGCAGGTGGTGTCCACGTCACCGCCCACCTGGGCGGTCGTCCAGAACGCGGTCTCGTAGTCGCCGAGGGAGCGGGCCGCCGACCAGAGGGCGAAGGGGACGGTGTCATGGGCGGTCGTACGCCGTCCGCAGCCGAGGACTGCCGCGACGGTGCCCGCGTCGGCGTAGTCGAGCATGTCCCGGGCGCGTCGCAGGCCCTGGCCGACGGCGCTCTTCGGGACGAGGGAGACGACCCCGTCGAGGAGGGCTCCGGGGCTCGGGGGTCCGCCGGGCGCGGCGGCCAGTGCCGCTGCCGCGGCGACGGCCATGGCACCGACCACCGCCTCACGGTGCTGGTGCGTGGGGTAGGCCGAGATCTCGGCCTGGTGGGTCGCCTGCTCCGGATCGTCCGCGTACCAGGCGCCCAGGGGGGCGATGCGCATCGCCGCGCCGTTGCCCCATGACCCCTGCCCGTTGAAGAGCCCGGCGGCCAGCTCGCGCCAGTCGCCACCCTCCCGGACGAGGCGGAGCAGCCGGTTGACGGCGGGGCCGTAGCCCCGGTCGAAGTCGTGGTGCGCGGCGAAGGAGCGGGCCAGCGCGTCCTGGTCGATGCGGTGGTGGGCGGCGAGGACGGCGACGACGGAGCCGGCCATCTCCGTGTCGTCTGTCCACTGCCAGGGGGCCGGTGGCAGCTCGCGCCGCTTCAGCAGCGGGTAGTTCACCGGTACGAAGAACTGCGAGCCCAGCGCGTCGCCGACGGCGAGTCCGCGCAGGCTGGCCAGGGCGCGGTCCAGGCGCCCGGGGGTCGAGGAGTCGAAGGAGAAGGTCATCGCGGCCAGCCTAGCCGCTCATCCAGTTCGGCTCCGGGTCCCGCCAGCGGTCGAAGGGCTGGTCGAGGGTGTACTTGCCGTCGTCCCCGAGAACGAGCATCCGCATCTCGGCGTTCCCGGGATTGGAGAGCGACTCGAAGTCCGCGACCGTCCAGTGGAACCAGCGCATGCAGAACAGCCGCATTGCCAGGCCGTGGGTCACCAGGAGCACGTTGGGCGGATGGTCCGGCGCCTCGAAGCTGCGGAACAGGCTCTCCAGGAAGCCTCCGACGCGGTCGTAGACGTCGGCACCCGACTCGCCCTGGGGGAACCGGAAGAAGAAGTGCCCGTAGGCGTCCCGGTACGTCTTCTGCAGGCGTACGTCGTCGCGGTCCTGCCAGTTTCCCCAGTCCTGTTCGCGCAGCCGGGGCTCCTCGCGCACGCGTATGAGGTCCGGGTCGAGGTGGAAGGCGCGGAGGGTCTCGTGCGTACGGCGGTACGGGGAGACGTACACGCTGACGCGCTCCTGGCCGAAGATCTCCCGGATGCGCTTTCCGGTCTCCTCGGCCTGCCGCCAGCCCCGCTCGGTGAGAGCCAGCGAGTGGTCGGGTTCCCGCTCATACACGGAGTCGTCGACATTGCCGGTTGACTCGCCGTGCCGGACAAGGACGATGCGCCGTGGTCGTGCCATGCCAAAACCCTAGATCGAGTGACGAAAAATCGAGCACTTGGATGGGCCCCATACAGCGCACATCACATACATCACGGGTTGGATATTCAAACGATCCAGCTCGGTTCCAGCTCCACGATGTCCCCCGTGAGCGCCGCGATGTCGGCCTCTGTCTGGGCACGCAGTGCCAGCCGCTCCACCCGTTCCGTGCGGTACTTGCCGTGTTCGGCTGCCGACCGCCACATCGAGAGGATCATGAACTCGTGCTCGGGAGCCTCCGCGAACATGCCGCGGATCATGCCGGGCGAGCCGGCCATCGCGGGGTTCCAGACCTTCTCCTGCATCAGCGTGAAGTGCTCGACGCGCTCCTCGTGCACGCGACAGAGGGCCACCCGGACCAGGTCGCTGTCCGTGAACCGCGGTTCGAAACCGGTCTTCACGTCGAAACGGTACTCGAACAGCTTGACCTGCTGATCCTTGTAGGTGCCCGACTGGGACGCGGCCAGACGGTCGTGCGAACGCGCCATGAAGGAGTCGTAGAAGGCACGGCTCTCCCAGAAGGCGAAGATGTGCGCCACTCCCGGCCGCTGCCGACTCCAGCCCCCGCCCTGTCCCCGAAATCCCGGCTCCCCCAGAAGCCCCGCCCATTTTCGCTGCGCCCGCTCGAAGCCCCGGCGGTCCACCACGGTGCAGCGAATCCACTTGACCAGCACCGCGCCATCGTAAGGCCACGGGGCGTGGCGCCGGTCACGCTCCGGCCGAGATCACCCGCGCATGCGCCCCCGCGCGCGTGGCACGATGGACAAAGAGCGTGGACAACCCAACAGTTGGGGCAGTGGACCTCTAGGGGGAAGGGGACGCGTGGTGAGCGGTTTCAGCAAGGCGATCCGGAAGGTCGAGGTCGCGGTGAAGTGGGATCCCAGCCCGTCCGGACAGCCGCCCACCGATCTCGACATCGTCGCCGGGACGTTCACGGGGGCCGACCCGTACGGAACTCCGGCCTATCTGGTGCACTTCGACAGCCGCTCGCCCGACGGCACCATCTTTCTCAACCGGGACAGCCAGGACGGCAAGGGCTTCGGCTGGGACGAGGTGATGACGCTCGAACTCGACCGCCTCGACGGCCGCTACACGCGCGTGGTCGTCGGAGTCGTCATCCAACAGCGCTCCGCGCACCGGACGTTCGTGAATGTCCTGAACCCTGAGCTGCGCGTCCGGGAGGGCTACAACGTGCTGGCCCAGGACGACTTCGGCTCGGTCCTCGGAGCGACGGCGGCCGCCATCGCGGAGTTCGTGCGCGACGCGGCCGGCGACTGGAGCTTCCGCCCCGGCCTGCACGGCTTCGAGGACGATCCGGTCGTCTTCCACCGGTCCATGGGCGCCCTCGGCCGCCCCTGACGGCGAACACGACAACGCGCAAAGGTAAGGGGCGCCGGTATGGACCGGCGCCCCTTACCTCACTTCACCGACTCGTCAGCTGCAGCCGCTGGTCGAGCCGCAGCCCTCGCAGATGTAGCAGGAACCGGCCCGCTGCATCTTCGTACCGCAGGAGAAGCAGAGCGGGGCGTCGGCCTGGATGCCCAGCTGCATCTCCACCAGCTCGGCGCTGGTGTGGGCCTGCTTCGGGGCGGGCTTGACCACCTCGGGCTTCGGGATGGCGACGGCCTTCAGCTCCTGAGCGCGCGGCGCCGACTGGGCCAGGCCCTCGACGTCGACCTCGTCCTCGGCCGCCTCGTACGAACCCGTCTCCAGGTGGCGCTGACGCTCCTCGGCGGAGTGGATGCCGAGCGCGGAGCGCGTCTCGAAGGGCAGGAAGTCCAGCGCCAGGCGGCGGAAGATGTAGTCGACGATCGACTGCGCCATCCGCACGTCCGGGTCGTCCGTCATACCGGCCGGCTCGAAACGCATGTTGGTGAACTTCGAGACGTACGTCTCCAGCGGCACGCCGTACTGGAGGCCGACGGAGACCGCGATCGAGAAGGCGTCCATCATGCCCGCGAGGGTGGAACCCTGCTTGGACATCTTCAGGAAGACCTCGCCCAGGCCGTCGTCCGGGTAGGAGTTGGCCGTCATGTAGCCCTCGGCACCGCCGACGGTGAAGGACGTGGTGATGCCGGGACGACCCTTCGGGAGGCGCTTGCGGACCGGGCGGTACTCGATGACCTTCTCGACCGTCTCGCGGATGGTCGCCTCGGCCTTCTCGGCGACCTCCTCCTTCTCCTTCTCCTTGGTCTTGGCGGAGAGGGGCTGGCCGACCTTGCAGTTGTCGCGGTAGATCGCGAGCGCCTTGACGCCGAGCTTCCAGGCCTCGAAGTAGATCTCCTCGACCTCCTCGACGGTCGCCGTCTCCGGCATGTTGACCGTCTTGGAGATGGCACCGGAGATCCACGGCTGGATCGCCGCCATCATGCGGACGTGGCCCATCGGGGAGATGGCGCGCTCGCCCATGGCGCAGTCGAAGACCTCGTAGTGCTCCTGCTTCAGGCCGGGAGCGTCGATCACGTTGCCGTTCTCGGCGATGTGGGCGACGATCGCCTCGATCTGCTCCTCCTGGTAGCCCAGGCGGCGCAGGGCCTGCGGGACCGTGCCGTTGACGATCTGCATCGAGCCGCCGCCGACCAGCTTCTTGAACTTGACCAGGGCGAGGTCCGGCTCGACGCCGGTGGTGTCGCAGGACATCGCGAGACCGATGGTGCCGGTCGGGGCGAGGACCGACGCCTGGGAGTTACGGAAACCGTTCTTCTCACCGAGGCGGAGCACGTCCTGCCAGGCCTCCGTGGCGGCGGCCCAGACCGGGGTGTCCAGGTCGTCCATGCGGACGGCCGTGGTGTTGGCGTCGGCGTGCTGCTTCATGACGCGGTTGTGGGCGTCGGCGTTGCGGGCGTAGCCGTCGTACGGGCCGACGACCGCGGCGAGCTCCGAGGAGCGCTTGTACGCCGTGCCGGTCATCAGGGAGGTGATGGCGCCGGCGAGGGCGCGGCCGCCGTCGGAGTCGTAGGCGTGGCCGGTCGCCATCAGCAGGGCGCCGAGGTTGGCGTAGCCGATGCCGAGCTGGCGGAAGGCGCGGGTGTTCTCGCCGATCTTCTGGGTCGGGAAGTCCGCGAAGCAGATCGAGATGTCCATCGCGGTGATGACCAGCTCGACGACCTTGGCGAAGCGCTCGACCTCGAAGGACTGGTGGCCCTTGCCGTCGTCCTTGAGGAACTTCATGAGGTTCAGCGAGGCGAGGTTGCAGGACGTGTTGTCCAGGTGCATGTACTCGCTGCAGGGGTTCGAGCCGTTGATCCGGCCGGACTCCGGGCAGGTGTGCCAGTGGTTGATCGTGTCGTCGTACTGGATGCCCGGGTCGGCGCAGGCCCAGGCGGCCTCGGCCATCTTGCGGAAGAGGGACTTGGCCCCGATCTCCTCGATGACCTCGCCGGTCATGCGGGCGCGCAGACCGAACTGTCCGCCCTGCTCGACCGCCTTCATGAACTCGTCGTTCACGCGGACCGAGTTGTTGGCGTTCTGGTACTGGACGGACGTGATGTCGTCGCCGCCCAGGTCCATGTCGAAGCCCGCGTCGCGCAGCGCGCGGATCTTCTCCTCTTCCTTGACCTTGGTCTCGATGAAGTCCTCGATGTCGGGGTGGTCGACGTCGAGGATGACCATCTTGGCGGCGCGGCGGGTGGCACCGCCGGACTTGATGGTGCCGGCCGAGGCGTCGGCGCCGCGCATGAAGGAGACGGGGCCGGAGGCGTTGCCACCGGAGGAGAGCAGCTCCTTGGAGGAGCGGATCCGGGAGAGGTTCAGGCCGGCACCGGAGCCGCCCTTGAAGATCATGCCCTCTTCCTTGTACCAGTCGAGGATCGACTCCATGGAGTCGTCGACGGACAGGATGAAGCAGGCGGAGACCTGCTGGGGCTGCGGGGTGCCCACGTTGAACCACACGGGGCTGTTGAAGCTGAAGATCTGGTGCAGGAGGGCGTACGCCAGCTCATGCTCGAAGATCTCGGCGTCGGCGGGCGTCGCGAAGTACTTGTAGTCCTCGCCGGCCTTCCGGTACGTCTTCACGATGCGGTCGATCAGCTGCTTGAGGCCGGTCTCGCGCTGCGGGGTGCCGACGGCACCGCGGAAGTACTTGCTGGTGACGATGTTGACCGCGTTCACCGACCAGAAGTCGGGGAACTCGACGCCACGCTGCTCGAAGTTGATCGAGCCGTCGCGCCAGTTGGTCATGACGACGTCACGGCGCTCCCAGCTCACCTCGTCGTACGGGTGTACGCCGGGGGTGGTGTGGATGCGCTCGATGCGCAGCCCCTTGGTGGCCTTCGTTCCCTTCGCGCGGGAACTCCGTGCCGGGCCGCTCGCCGTCTCTGTCATGCCGCCTCCCTCTACGGGCAAAAACGCCCTGAAATGCCACGATGTTCCCGTGGCACGCTGTTCTGTTTGCGCGTCGCGGGCACGCTGAGCCGCCCCCGCAACAAGTCCTGGATCGCCGTCCGACAACCGGATCCGGGGCCTCCGCCCGGTTCCGGTCCGCCTGTCAGCCGGCGATATGGACGGGCGCGGGCACCCGAGTGGTTCCGCCCGGCCCGTGATCGTCCTCCTGGCTCCCCGCTCCCGCGTCTTCGTCGTCCGCGACGGGGTCCTGCGCCGCCTGCCTGAGCTCCGCGATCGCCGCCTCGAAGTCCTCGAGCGAGTCGAACGCCCGGTAGACGGAGGCGAATCGCAGGTAGGCGACGAGGTCGAGCTCCTGCAACGGACCGAGTATGGCCAGCCCCACGTCGTGGGTGGTCAGCTCGGCGCTTCCGGTGGCCCGCACCGCCTCCTCGACCCGCTGGCCGAGCTGGGCGAGTGCGTCCTCGGTGACAGGTCGCCCCTGGCATGCCTTGCGCACGCCGTTGATGACCTTGGTACGGCTGAATGGCTCGGTGACTCCGGACCGCTTGACCACCATGAGCGAGCACGTCTCCACGGTCGTGAAACGACGGGAGCAGTCCGGACACTGGCGGCGCCTGCGGATCGACGTGCCGTCGTCGGTCGTACGACTGTCGACCACGCGGCTGTCGGGGTGCCTGCAGAAGGGGCAGTGCATGATCTCCAACCCTCCTCACAGCAGACTCAATGGCTTCGCCGGGCCACATGGGCCCCTCGAAGCAGCCCCAAGCATAGGCGATCTCAGAAGCCCGAGAGACCCAGGGGAACACAACTTGTGGGCTGCTGTAGCAATCCAACCACTAGATGTGGTGATTGGCTGATACATCGCCAGGTTGCGCGTGTCGCACACATACCGCTACGGCGGATACGGAGATACGGTGGGCGCCGCACGGAGGTCGCGTGCGACTCCGGCGCAGATGGGGACGTCAGTCCCGGTCGACGGCGGTCCGGATGGCAGACTGGGCACACCCACAAGGCCATCAGCCCGGCGGTGAAGAGTACAACAATGGGCCCTTTTGCCCGCCGGGTACCGCGTAAGCCATACACCCAGACATGTGATCGCGTGCGGTGAATCGCGTTTTTTCACTCGAACGTGTGTTTGGCGCAACCTTTCGAAAGCAACTACCGTTGTCCAGCAGGGAGACCATCGAGAGGGGCCGACGTGACCACGACCGCAGACAGTGCCACCATCACCGCCCAGGACCGCTCCCAGGGCCGACTCGACCCGGTGCATGCCATGAACGAAGCCGTGAATCCCGAGGGACACAAGCGCTCCCTACCGGGCCGACCTCCAGGCATCCGGGCCGACAGCTCGGGCCTGACCGACCGGCAACGCCGGGTGATCGAGGTGATCCGGGATTCGGTGCAGCGGCGGGGCTACCCGCCGTCGATGCGGGAGATCGGCCAGGCCGTCGGCCTGTCGAGCACTTCCTCCGTGGCGCACCAGCTGATGGCACTGGAACGCAAGGGCTTCCTGCGCCGCGACCCGCACCGCCCGCGCGCGTACGAGGTGCGCGGCTCCGACCAGGCCGTGACCGTGCAGCCCACGGACACCGCCGGCAAGCCCGCCGCGTCGTACGTCCCGCTGGTCGGCCGGATCGCCGCCGGTGGGCCGATCCTCGCCGAGGAGTCGGTCGAGGACGTCTTCCCGCTGCCCCGGCAGCTGGTCGGCGACGGCGAGCTGTTCGTGCTGAAGGTCGTCGGTGACTCCATGATCGAGGCCGCGATCTGCGACGGCGACTGGGTCACCGTCCGCCGCCAGCCGGTCGCCGAGAACGGCGACATCGTCGCCGCCATGCTCGACGGCGAGGCCACGGTCAAGCGTTTCAAGCGCGAGGACGGCCATGTGTGGCTCCTTCCTCACAACGCGGCCTACGAGCCGATCCCCGGCGACGACGCGACCATCCTGGGCAAGGTCGTCGCGGTACTGCGGCGCGTGTGACGCCTGCGGCGGGCGATCATCTCGCCCGCCCTCCGATCGGGCCCCGGGACCCCTGCGCCGGTTCCGGGGTCTTGTACTGTCCGGACCCCGCAGACCGCCTGCCACGGATCTCGGGTTGGCCTGGCCGACGTCGGCCAGGCCAACCCGAGATCACTGCGCCTCCGCCTGCCGCGCCGCCGCGTCGATCGCCGCCAGCGACTTCCGGACCTGATTACGGTCCGTGGTGTACCAGAAGTCGGGCAGTGACGTCTTGAGATACCCGCCGTACCGCGCGGTGGCCAGCCGCTGATCGAGGACGGCGACCACGCCCCGGTCCCCCGACGCCCGGACCAGCCGGCCGGCGCCCTGGGCCATCAGCAGCGCGGCATGAGTGGCGGCGACCGCCATGAAGCCGTTGCCACCGGCGTCCTCGACCGCCTTCTGCCGGGCGCTCATCAGCGGGTCGTCCGGGCGCGGGAACGGGATCTTGTCCATGACGACCAGTTGGCAGCTGGGGCCGGGGACATCCACGCCCTGCCACAGCGACAGCGTGCCGAACAGACAGGTCTTCGGGTCGGCCGCGAAGTTCTTGATCAGCTCACCGAGGGTCTCCTCGCCCTGCAGGAGTATCGGGAACTCGGGGATCCGGACCCGCAGTTCCTCAGCGGCCTGCTGGGCACCCCGCATCGAGGAGAAGAGACCGAGGGTGCGGCCGCCGGCGGCCTGGATCAGTTCGGTCAGTTCGTCGAGCATGTCGGCGCGGTCGCCGTCCCGCGCGGGGCGGGACAGGTGCTTGGCGACATAGAGGATGCCCTGCTTCGGGTAGTCGAAGGGGGATCCGACGTCGACGCCCTTCCACTGCGGGAGGTCCTCGCCCTCCGTGCCCTCCGGGGCGAGGCCCAGGGAGGCACCGACGCCGTTGAAGTCGCCGCCGAGCTTGAGGGTCGCCGAGGTGAGGACGACCGAGCGGTCCGCGAAGAGCTTCTCCCTGAGCAGGCCCGACACGGACATCGGCGCGACACGGACGGAGGCGCCGAACCGATCGTGACGCTCGTACCAGACGACGTCCCACTCGGAGCCGTTCACGATCCGCTCGGCCACGTCGTGCACGGTCTCCACGGAGGCCAGCGCCTGCTTGCGGACCGCGTCCTCGTCCTGGACGGACTTGTCGCGGGTGGTGCCGATCGCGGAGATAACGGTGCGGGCGGCGTCCCGCAGGGCCGCCAGCGCATAGCCGAGATCCTCCGGGATCTCCTCCAGACGGCCCGGCAGAGCCAGCTCCATCAGCCGCTCGAAGCCCTCGGCGGCGGTCTGGAGCTGATCGGCGGCCTTCTCGTCGATCAGCTTGGCGGCGCGCCGGACGGCGCGGTTGACCTGGCCCGGGGTGAGCTCGCCGGTGGCGACACCGGTGACCCGCGAGACCAGCTCGTGCGCCTCGTCCACGATCAGCACCTCGTGCTGCGGGAGGACCGGGGCGCCCTCGATGGCATCGATGGCGAGCAGGGCGTGGTTGGTGACGACCACCTCGGCGAGCTTCGCGCGCTCACGGGCCATCTCGGCGAAGCACTCCGGGCCGTAGGCGCACTTGGACGCGCCGAGGCACTCCCGGGAGGAGACCGACACCTGCGCCCAGGCCTTGTCGGAGACGCCCGGGGTGAGGTCGTCGCGGTCGCCGCTCTCGGTCTCGTCGGCCCAGTCCCGCAGCCGCAGCAGGTCCTGGCCCAGTTTGCTGGTGGGCGCGGCCGCCTCGAACTGGTCGAAGAGGCCCTCCTCCTCGTCCTGCGGGACGCCCTCGTGCAGGCGGTGCAGACACAGATAGTTCGACCTGCCCTTGAGCATCGCGAACTCCGGGCGCCGGCGCAGCAGCGGGTGCAGGGCGTCGACGGTGCGGGGCAGGTCCCGCTCCACGAGCTGTCTCTGCAGGGCGAGGGTCGCCGTCGCCACGACGACCCGCTCCCCGTGGGCGAGCGCGGGCACCAGATAGCCGAGCGACTTTCCGGTGCCGGTGCCGGCCTGGACCAGCAGATGGGATCCGTCGTCGATCGCTCCGGCGACCGATTCGGCCATGGTCACCTGGCCGGGGCGCTCCGTACCGCCGACAGCTGTGACAGCGGCATGCAGGAGTTCAGGGAGTGAGGGCTTCGTCATAGCGCGACCACCCTACGACCCGGCACTGACAATCGGGCGATCAAGGCGGGGACGAGGGGTGGGATCACGCCGGGGCTCCTGGGCGGACGGGCGAAGGGGGAGAAGGGCAGGCCGGAGACCGGGCCGGTCCGAATTCTTCCGGACGGCCGGGAACTTGATCGGTCGCCGCTTCGTACTACATGTGTACGCACAATCACTCAGCGCTACATCAGATGACGTAGGGACCGGTCTCGGATCATGAGGGCGGCCCGTTTGGCGGGCAGGTCGACCTCGGCGGCGTAGCGGTAGCCGGCGTTGAGGAAGGCGGCCACGGAGGGGGTGTTGTGAAGATCGGGCTCCGCGACGACGCGCGCACAGGCGGGACGGCGGTCGAGTACGAGATCGGCCACGGCTCTGAGCAGGGCGGATCCCAGTCCCCGTCGCCGGTCGGCGACATCGCCGATGAGGAGGTGGATCCCGGTGTCGTGCGGGCGGGCCGGATAGTGGCGGGCGAGCGGGTCCAGGTCGGCCCGGTAGATCTCCCAGTAGCTCATCGGGGTGCCGTCGAGCAGGCCCAGACACGGCACGCTGCGCCCGTCTCCCGCGAGTTGGGCGCGCAGATGGTCCTCGGTCTGCGTCAGTGAGCCGGCCAGTTGCCAGAACGCGGCCACGGCGGGGTCGTTCATCCAGCGGCTGATGACCGGCAGGTCGCGTTCGATGCGGACCGGCTGGAGCCGGAAGAGGCCGACGGGGGTCCGGGTGGGGCCCCAGGTCCCGACCTGGTCGAGCAGGTCGACCGTGTCGAGTGCACCGGGCGTATCGGGTGCGTCGGGTGCGTCGAAGGGACCGATCGGGGGGTGGGCGAGGGTCTCGGTGGCGGGGGCGGCCGTCCCACCGATGTCGGCGTCGGGTGCCTGCCCGGCGAAGAGGGCGCGGAGTTCGGAGGGAAGGCGGAGGTCCAGGGTGTCCTCGCCGTCCCGGACGTCCTCGGCGGGTCCGGGGTGGCCGGAGCGGCCGGGATGGACAGGGTGCACGGGGTGCACGGGGTGGACCGGGACGGGGCCTGCGTCGGCGCTCGCGTCGGTGGGAGGCACGGTGCGCTCCTCTCAGGAGACGAGGTGAGTCATGTTCCTCGGTCGGTGGATGAAGGGCGGTGCGGGATGGGCGGTGCGAGATAGGCAGTGCGGGAAGTGTGGTGCGAGATGGGCAGTGCGGTAGGGGGCCGGTGGTGAGTGGGTCGGTCCGGGCGTCGGTGGGATCGGAAGGGTCAGGAGTGGAGCGGGTTGGTGATGGTGACGTAGACGGACTGGGTGTCGACCGGGCCGACGAGTTCGTCGAGGCCGTGCAGCCGGGTCAGCAGGTTGGCCTTGCAGCGCAGGACGGGTGAGTCGAGCAGGCGGCCGGGCAGGGCGGAGCGCAGCCGGGCGGGACCGGAGGCCGCGTCGGTGAGGAACCGGCGGAACGCCGCGAGCAGCAGGTGTTCGTCGGCGAGCCGTTGGGAGCCGAACGCGCCGATCAGACCGAGCACGTTGTTGATGCCGAGGTAGTAGGCGAAGCGTTCGTCGGTGACCTCGTCGGAGACGAAGGTGTCGCTGTGCTCGCCGATGCCGGGCAGCCGGGCGTCGAGGTCGGCCCGCCGGGACTCCCGGAAGTAGTAGCCCTGGTTGTCGCGGTAGCGTCCGCCTGCAGGCCAGCCCTCGGCGTCCAGCAGGAGCAGGGTGTTCTGCTGGTGCGCCTCCAGGGCGATGCCGGCCTCGCCGTCGAGCCAGAGCACCGGGCGGACGACCTGCTCCAGGTAGCGCAGGAACCACTCGGCACCGACGGCGTCGACGGGTCGGCCGGTGCGTTCGGCCAGCCGGGCGAGCAGCATCGCGAGCCGTGACCGGTTCGGCCGGGGCCTGCCGGGCGCCGCCGGGGCGTCGAGGGGCCGGGGTGTGACCAGCCCGGCGACGCAGGACACGTCGTCGGCCGGGGTGAACGGGTTGTGCCGGATCACCACGTCGAGCCCGGGCACGGGGCGGCCGTCCTGGCCGTCGACGGCCAGCCAGGCGGGGTCACGGACGATGTCGAAGCCTGGGTGGGCGGCCTGCCAGTGCTTGCCGAGGCCGGTGCGGAGCAGGCGGTGCACCTCGACGCCCCGGTGGAGTTCCTTGCGGAGGTTCTCCCGGCGGGAGTTGGTGATGCGCAGGCCCAGCGACAGTTTGAGCATGGCGGGGGCGCCGGTGCGGTGGACGGTTCGGACGGAGGAGGTGGGATGCCAGGGGGCGCCGAGCGGGCCCAGGTCCCGGAGGAGCCCGGCGTCGAGAAGGGCGGCCGTCTCCTCACGGTGGCGGATCTCGCGGGCCTGCCAGGGGTGCAGGGGCAGGGCGGCGGCGTAGCCGTCAGGCAGGGGTAGCGGCAGGGCCGTGCCGACCAGGCGTTCCACGAGGTCCGGCGCGGGGACGGGGCGGCCGCGCTCGGTCCAGGCCGAGTCTGTGGCGAGAAGGGAGGAAGCGACAGCCATCCAGTGCAGACGGAACGAGCCGCGCAGCTCCGGTGAGTAGAGCCGGGCTTCGGAGTCGGTGAGTCCCTCGCGGCTCTTCGGGGTCGGGTGCAGCGGGTGCCCGAGGAGGAGTGCCTGCTCGGCGGCGAGGAAGCGGTCGGGGCCGTCGGCGGGGTGGGCACGCCGGTCCGCGACGAAGGTGACCGTACGGCGCAGGGAGTCGGCGACCCGGGCCACGAGATCGCCGTCGTCTGCGGTGAATCGGGCGGCCGGCATCACATCGGCGGGGGCGGCGGGGACGGGTTCGGCGACGCCAGGGGGGCTGTCGGCGGGACCAGGGCTGGCGTCGGCTCCGGCGCCCCCGGCCCCGGCTCCGGCCGCCGTCTCACGGGTGAGCAGGGCGGCGAGGGTGACGGCGTCGACCGGTGGTGCGGTGTGGGGGGCGTTGGCCAGGCGGGGTGGGCCGAAGCGGTGCCAGCCGGTCGGGGACCAGTGGCGGACCGGGGTGAGCAGGGCCGCGCCGCTGGCGGCCAGCGGGATGCGGAGGGTGCCGGTGTCGGGCGCGGGGAGGTTCGTCTCGCGTACCCAGCAGCGGAGCAGGTTCTCCACGGCGGCGGATTGGGCCGCGGTGTGGGGATCGGGGTGTTCCAGGAGGTCCCCGATGTCGTCGCGGGGGCTCTCGGACGAGGAGGTACGGCCGCGTTGCTGGGGAACCGACTCGGCGAGCGGAACGGGGCGTCCCTGTGGGCCTTGGTCTCCGTGGTCGTCCGGGGTGGGGGTGGCGTTCAAGGGGGTTCCTCGGGGCTCGGGCGGTGCGGGTTCGTCGTCGTGCCGGGCGAACGGGGCTGGTCGGGAGATGAGAGGTGGGTGGAGTGCAGTCGGTCCGGAGGATCTGGGGAGGGCGGGATGCGGATGAAGGCGGTCGGGGCGAGTCGGCCGATTCGCCCGGGTCGGGTCAGGTCAGGGCGGGTCTGGGGCGCGGGGGGGGCGGCTGGCCACCGGTCTGCTCCTGGTGTTCGGCGGATGGCCAGTGCCTTCCGGACCGTCCGGCGGGCCGGTTGCCTCTCGGTGCTTGTGGCGCGCCCCGGCCCTCCGGCTGCTCCGGGCGACCGGTCCGCCTCGGAGGCGTCACCCGCGTCGGGCGGCCGGACCTTCCCGGATGCGTCGGAGGCGTCGGCCGTTCCCGGATGCGTCGGCTACCCAGCCGGCTCCTCGCGGCCGTCCGGGCGTCGGCGTCGGACGCCGTGGGCGGCCGGGTCGCGGGCCACTGCGGCGATGGCGTCGGCGAGGCGGTCCAGGACGGCGGTCGCCTGTTCGTCGGTGATGGTCAGCGGCGGCAGGAGTCGTACGACACCGGCGTGGCGGCCGCCGAGTTCGACGATCAGGCCCCGTTCCAGGCAGGCGCGCTGCACGGCGGAGGCCAGTTCGGGAGCGGCGGGGTGGGGCCCGGATCCGGCCGCACCGTCCGGCCAGGCGGCGTTCGCCTCGGCACCCGGCCTCCCCGCCGAACCGGCCGCGCTGTCCCGGCTGCCGGCGCACACCGCGTCACCCGCCGTCTCTGCCGAACCGGCCGCACCACCCCGCCGGCCGACGCACACCACGTCACCCGGCATCCCGGTCAGACCGGCCGCGGAATCGCCGAGTCCCGGGGCCGCCCCCCGCCCCGTACGGCCGTCTCCCTCGGGATCCACCAGTTCCACGCCGATCATCAGTCCCCGGCCCCGCACGTCCCCCACGCAGGCGAACTCGCACTGGAGGGTGCGGAGTTGCGTGAGCATGCGGGAGCCGAGGAGGCGCGCGCGTTCGGCGAGGGCGTTCTCGCGGACGTGGGCGAGGGTGGCCGTGCCGGCGGCCATGGCGAGTTGGTTGCCCCGGAAGGTGCCGGCGTGGGCGCCGGGTTCCCAGACGTCGAGGTCGTCGCGGTAGACGACGACGGCGAGGGGGAGGCTGCCGCCGATGGCCTTGGAGAGGACCATCACGTCGGGGGTGACTCCGCTGTGTTCGACGGCCCAGAAGGCGCCGGTCCTGCCCACCCCGGTCTGGACCTCGTCGGCGATGAGGGGAATGGACCGGTCGGCGGTGAGCCGGCGCATCCGGCGGAGCCAGTCGTCGGGTGCGGGGATGACCCCGCCTTCGCCCTGGACGGGTTCGAGGATCATCCCGGCGGGCAGGGGGACGCCGGACTTGGGGTCGTCGAGGACGGACTCGGTCCAGCGGGCGGCGAGTTCGGCGCCGCGCGGGCCACCGACGCCGAACGGGCAGCGGTAGTCCTGGGGGTAGGGCAGCCGGGCGACGCGGACGTCACCGGCTCCGCCGGAGGCCGCCAGGGCGCCTGTGGTCATCCCGTGGTAGGCGCCGGTGAAGGCGAGGATGCCGGTGCGGCCGGTCGCGGCCCGGACGAGTGTGAAGGCGGCCTCGACGGCGTCGGTGCCGGCGGGCCCGCAGAACTGGACGCGCGCGCGGTCGGCGAGGCCGGGTGGCAGGGTGCGGAACAGTTCGGTGATGAAGGCGTCCTTGACGGGGGTCGCCAGGTCGAGGACGGAGAGCGGGGCTCCGGAGTCGAGGACCTTGCGGATGGCCTCCAGCACGACGGGGTGGTTGTGCCCGAGCGCGAGGGTGCCGGCGCCGGAGAGACAGTCCAGGTAACGGCGGCCGTCGGCGCCCTCGATGGTCAGGCCGCGGGCCCGCACCGGCACGATGGGGAGGGCGCGCGCGTAGGTGCGGGCGCGCGATTCGCGTGCGGACTGGCGTCTCAGGATCCCCTCGTGCGCCGTGTGCGCTCCCCCGGACGTCTCCCCGGTCACCGACTCCGTCACGGCCACGGCTCGCTGTCCTCCCCGCTGTCCAGAGGCGAGTTGATCGGCGGGCACCGGGCACAGGCAGCGGGCACCCCACCGCTACCAACCCCGGACCGTCCGGCGGGTTACGGGTGGCTTCAAGATCCTTGCCACGTCCTTGCCGCGCCCTTGTCACGTCCGTGCCCTTCGCGCCCCACCCGTCGTTCGGCCCGCCGGACGAGGGCCCGCCCCCCGACAAAATCCCCCAGCCATGTCTTGACATGCGGAGAAAGCAATTCGTAGCTTGGCTCAGCATTTAGATCCGTGATTTCAGTTCATGGATATGACCGAAAACCCATCGATCACGGACTGGAGGCAGTCGCCGCATGAACGCGTCCGCGGGCACGAAGATCCGCGAACTGGTCATCACCCCCATCGCCTTCCGGGACCCGCCGCTGCTGAACTCCAACGGCGTGCACGAACCCCTCGCGCTGCGGATCGTCCTGCGACTCGTCCTGGCGGACGGCACGGTCGGGCTCGGCGAGTCGCCCGGTGGCACGGCCCGTCTGGAGCGGCTCGAAGCGGCCGCGAAGGTGGTCGTGGGCATGGACGTCTTCGACACGACGGCCGTCGCGGCGGCGATCGACGCGGCGCTGCTGCCGACCGTGCCGAGCTCGCACGAGCGCGGCTGGACCACGAGCGCGGTGGAGGTGGCCTGTCTCGACGCGCAGGGCAAGCTGCTCGGCCGCCCGGTCAGCGACCTGCTCGGCGGCGCGGTCCGGGACTCGGTGCCGTTCGCCGCGTACCTCTTCTACAAGTGGGCGGAGCACCCCGCCCTGGACGGGCGCCCGGCGGTCGGCGACGACTGGGGGGAGGCGCTGGACCCGGCCGGGGTCGTCGAGCAGGCGCGGCTGATGCAGGAGCGGTACGGCTTCCGGTCGTTCAAGCTGAAGGGGGGCGTGTTCCCGCCGGACGAGGAGATCGCGGCGATACGGGCGCTGGCGGAGGCGTTCCCCGGGCAGCCGCTGCGGCTCGATCCCAATGTGGCCTGGACGGTGGAGACGTCGGGGTACGTGGCGCGTGAGCTCGCCGACGTCCTCGAATACCTGGAGGACCCGACCGCGACCATCGAGGGTATGGCGGCCGTGGCGAAGGAGTCACCGCTTCCGCTCGCGACCAACATGTGCGTGATCGCCTGGGAGCATCTGAGGCTCGCGATCGAGCAGAACGCGATCCAGGTGCTGCTGACCGACCACCACTACTGGGGCGGACTGCGTCGCACCCGTGAACTCGCCGCCGTCTGCGAGGCGTTCGGGCTCGCCCTGTCCATGCACTCCAACTCGCACCTGGGCATCAGCCTCGCGGCCATGACCCATGTCGCCGCGGCGATCCCGAACCTGGACCACTCCTGCGACACGCACTACCCGTGGAACAGCGCCGACGACGTGATCCGGCCCGGGGTGCTGGAGTTCGCGGACGGCGCCGTCCGGGTCCCCACCGGACCCGGACTCGGCGTCGAACTCGATCACGAGGCGCTGGACCGGCTGCACCGGCTGTACCTGGAGTCGGGTGTACGCACCCGCGACGACACCGGCTACATGCGGCGCGTGGATCCCAGCTACGAACTGCGGTTGCCCCGCTGGTGAGTCCCGTAGCGAAACCGTTGCCCTTCCAGGGGAAGACCCCCACAGCGAGCGCATAGTGTGTGGCGCTGAAGTTCCTTGCCAACAGGGGGAGTCACCACCATGCGATCCATCCGGCCGTCGTCCGCCCCGCGCCGGCGAAGGGGCGCGCGCCGCGCGCTGGCGGCCGTCGCCCTCGCCTCGGCGCTGGCGCTGACCGCCACCGCCTGCAGCGGCTCCGGCGACGACAACGCGGGCGGCCCGGCGTCCGCGTCCGCCACGGCCGACACCGGTGACGGCAAGATCAAGATCCCGGACGACATCAAGAACAAGCT
The DNA here is from genome assembly GCF_042959465.1 of Streptomyces sp. NPDC007901. NCBI lineage: Bacteria > Bacillati > Actinomycetota > Actinomycetes > Kitasatosporales > Streptomycetaceae > Streptomyces > Streptomyces sp. NPDC007901. The sequence goes on from NZ_JBIBKW010000015.1 coordinate 167,514, forward strand.
CAAAGAGCACGGGATCGACATCGACAAGTGGAAGAACGGCGCCTGGAAGAACTGGGACAAGGACGACTGGCTGCGCGAGGCCAACGACTTCATCAACCCCATCATCAAGGGTCTGTGGGACCCGAACCGGATGCGGGACGCCAACGACCCGGACAAGCACAAGGGTGTCGACGACAACGACATCTCCGGTGACCAGGGCGTGACCGACCCGACACCGGATCCGGTCCGGGCGAAGGCGGTCCGGCCGACGTACCACGACAGCGCGGCCACCTCCGGGAAGGTGTTCTTCGACTCCCCCGAGGGCACGATGGTCTGCTCGGCGACGGTCGTCGAGGACCCCGCGCACCCGGGCAAGTCCAACCTGGTGTGGACGGCGGGGCACTGTGTGCACGCCGGCAAGAAGGGCGGCTGGTACCGGAACATCGCGTTCGTGCCGTCGTACAACGACCAGGGGCTGACGGGTACGGCGCTGGCGAAGGCGACCCGGCCGGAGATCGCGCCGTACGGCGTCTGGTGGGGTGACGGGGCGCAGACCTCGCAGCAGTGGATCGACCAGGGCGGTGAGACGGGCGGCGACGGGGCGTCGTACGACTACGCCGTGATCCATGTGACGCCGGAGCAGCGGAACGGCGGCAAGTCCCTTGAGGAGACGGTCGGTTCGGCACTGCCGGTGAACTTCGACGCGCCCGCGGTGCCGAAGGTGTCGAGCATCACGGCCACCGGGTATCCGGCGGCCAAGCCGTACGACGGGTCGCTGCTGTACCAGTGCGCGGACAGGCCGGGGCGGCTGTCGGTCGACGCGTCGGCGCCGACGATGTACCGGATCGGGTGCACGATGACCGGCGGGGCGTCCGGTGGGGGCTGGGTGGAGACGGGTGCCGACGGCAAGGCGGCGCTGGTGTCCAACACGTCGATCGGGCCGGTGAGTTCGGGGTGGTTGGCCGGGCCGCGGTTCGGTGCGGTGGCGAAGGGTGTGTACGAGGCGGTCAGTAAGAAGTTCGCTGATCAGTGAGGGCGGCTGACAGCGCCGTGGGGGAACTGTCGCGTTTCGACTGACGGTCGTCGGTGGCTGGTCGCGCAGTTCCCCGCGCCCCTGAAAGACAAAAGACATAAGGCCCCGCTCCCTCGAAAGGGAGCGGGGCCTTCACTTACGCCCAGCGTCACGCAGCCGGAGCCGGAACGTACGGCGCGAGCTCCGCCGCCAGTTCCTCGTGCACCCGCACCTTGAGGAGGGTGCCCTCCGCCGTGTGTTCCTCGGAGAGAACCTCGCCCTCGTTGTGGGCGCGGGCGACCAGCTTGCCGTGGGTGTAGGGGATCAGGGCCTCGATCTCGACCGACGGGCGGGGCAGGTCGTTGTCGATCAGGGCCAGCAGTTCGTCGATGCCCAGGCCGGTGCGGGCCGAGACCGCGATCGAGCGCTTCTCGTTGCGCAGCAGGCGCTGGAGGACCAGGGGGTCCGCCGCGTCCGCCTTGTTGATCACTACGATCTCCGGTACGCCGGTGGCGCCGACGTCCCTGATCACCTCGCGCACGGCGGCCAGCTGCTCCTCCGGGGTCGGGTGCGCGCCGTCGACCACGTGCAGGATCAGGTCGGAGTCGCCGACCTCCTCCATGGTGGAGCGGAACGCCTCGACCAGGTGGTGGGGCAGGTGGCGGACGAAACCGACCGTGTCCGCCAGGGTGTACAGGCGGCCGCTCGGGGTCTCCGCGCGGCGGACCGTGGGGTCCAGGGTCGCGAACAGGGCGTTCTCGACCAGGACACCGGCGCCCGTGAGGCGGTTGAGCAGGGAGGACTTGCCGGCGTTGGTGTAGCCCGCGATGGCGACGGACGGCACCTTGTTGCGGCGGCGTTCCTGGCGCTTGATCTCGCGGCCGGTCTTCATCTCCGCGATCTCCCGGCGCATCTTCGCCATCTTCTCGCGGATCCGCCGCCGGTCCGTCTCGATCTTGGTCTCACCGGGACCACGGGTGGCGAGGCCGCCGCCCTTGCCGCCGCCCATCTGACGGGACAGCGACTGACCCCAGCCTCGCAGCCTCGGCAGCATGTACTGCATCTGCGCGAGCGAGACCTGCGCCTTGCCCTCCCGGGACTTGGCGTGCTGGGCGAAGATGTCCAGGATCAGGGCGGTCCGGTCGATGACCTTGACCTTGACGACGTCCTCCAGCTGGATCAGCTGGCCCGGGCTCAGCTCACCGTCGCAGATGACGGTGTCGGCGCCCGTTTCGAGGACGATGTCGCGCAGCTCCAGGGCCTTGCCGGAGCCGATGTAGGTGGCCGGGTCGGGCTTGTCGCGACGCTGGATGACGCCGTCGAGCACGAGCGCGCCCGCGGTCTCCGCGAGGGCGGCCAGCTCCGCGAGGGAGTTGTCCGCGTCCTGCACGGTGCCCGAGGTCCAGACCCCGACGAGCACGACCCGCTCCAGGCGGAGCTGTCGGTACTCGACCTCGGTGACGTCCTCGAGCTCGGTGGAGAGGCCCGCGACACGGCGCAGGGCTGCTCGCTCGGAGCGGTCGAACTGGTCGCCGTCCCGCTCTCCGTCGATCTCGTGGCTCCAGGCGACGTCCTCTTCCATCAGGGCATCGGCCCGAAGACCGTCGGGGTAGTCCTGCGCGAGGCGCCTGGTGTCCTGGGAAGGGGAAGAAGAGGAGGTCATTGGGTCCTTTACGTCGATGGGTATGCCGAAACCGGCGCTCATTGTCTCAACGTACGAGTACCCCGGGAGATTCCCCGCGACCCGTGCCGCGTGCCGCGCCGACCCCATGATGGTCGCACGGCACGCCCCGGCCCGGCACCGTGTTATTCCGAGGGCCGTTGTTCCGGGGGCCGCCCCGCCGTCACTTCCGGGCCTTCTGCTTCGCCGGAGCCGGGACCTGCTTCCAGTCCGGGTGGCCGGGCATCGGCGGGGTCTTCTCGCCGTACAGCCAGGCGTCGAAGAAGCCGGTCAGGTCGCGGTTCGCGACGGCGGAGGCGAGGTGGACGAAGTCGGCGGTGGTCGCCGTGGCGTCCTTGTGCTGCTGGACCCAGATCCGCTCCAGGCGCTCGAAGACGGGCTTGCCGATCTCCTGGCGCAGGGCGTAGAGGGCGAGGGCGGCGCCGTCGTAGATGTTCGGGCGGAAGATGCTGATCTTCTGGCCGGGCTCGGGGGGCTTGGGCAGGGCGGGCGGTCCGCCGGCGGCGCGCCAGCGGTCGGAGGCGCCGTACGCGGCCTTCATGCGGTTGATCATGGGCTGCTTGCCCTTCTCCTCCGCGTACAGCTCCTCGTACCAGGTGGCGTGGCCCTCGTTCAGCCAGACGTCCGACCAGACGCGCGGGCTGACGCTGTCGCCGAACCACTGGTGGGACAGCTCGTGCACCATGATCGACTCGATGTACCACTTGGGGTACGCGGGCTCGGTGAACAGGCCCTTCTCGAAGAGGGAGAGGGTCTGGGTCTCCAGCTCGAAGCCCGTGGACGCCTGCGCCATGAGCACGCCGTACGTCTCGAACGGGAAGGTGCCGACCTTGCTCTCCAGCCAGGCGATCTGGTCCGGGGTCTTGGCCAGCCAGGGTTCGAGCTTCTTGGCGTCGGCGCTCGGGACGACGTCGCGGACGGGCAGGCCGTGCGGCCCCGCGCGGTGCAGTACGGCGGAGCGTCCGATGGAGACCTGGGCGAGTTCGGTGGCCATCGGGTGCTGGGTGCGGTAGGTCCAGGTGGTGGCGGAGCCGACCCGGGCGGACTCGGTGGGCAGTCCGTTGGCGACGACGGTGTAGCCGTTCGGGGCGGTGACGTGGAAGGTGAACATCGCCTTGTCGGACGGGTGGTCGTTGCACGGGAAGACCAGGTGGGCGGCGTCGGCCTGGTTGGCCATGGCGAGGCCGTCCGTGGTGCGCACCCAGCCGCCGTCCTGGCCCTTGGCGGACACCGGGTCGCTGGTGTGCCGCACCGTGATCCGGGTCCAGCTGCCCCGCCCCAGCGGCTTCTCGGGCGTGACGACCAGGTCCTCGCCGGCGCTGTCGAAGGCGGCGCGCCGGCCGTCGACCTCGACGGACTCCACCGTGCCGTGCGCGAAGTCCAGGTTGAGCCGGTCCAGGGCGGTGGTGGTCCAGGCGTCGATGGTGGTGACGGCCTGCAGCGGCTTGTCGTTGCTGCCGGGATAGGTGAAGGAGAGGTCGTACGACGCCACGTCGTACCCCGGGTTGCCGAGGTACGGGAAGAGCCGGTCGCCGAGGCCGAGCGGGACCGGCGGGGCGCTCGCGCCGAGCACGGCGACGGAGACGGCGGAGGCGAGGAGGGCGGCGGCCCGCCGGTGACGGAGCGGGCCGGTGCCGCGTCCGGACGGGCGGGCGGGTCGCTGTGACGCGCGGGTGCGCAGGGTGAGCGGCATGAACCACCGCTACCAGCGCACCCCGACCTCACGGCGGCGACTCGCGACCGATCCACTCGAACGAGTAGGTCACTGGTGTTGCGCCCGGCCCACGTCGTACACACCGGCCACATTGCGCATCGCACGCATCAGGGCGGGCAGGTGGGCCGCGTCCGGAAGCTCGACCGTGTAGGTGTGGCGGACCCGCTGCTGACTGGGCGGTTCCACGGTCGCCGAGACGATCTCGGCGCCCTCCTGGGCCATCGCCTCGGTGAGGTCGGCGAGCAGATGGGGGCGGCCGAACGATTCGGCGACCAGGGTGACCCGGCAGGCGGTGCTGTCCCCCCAGCTCACGGCGGACTCCGGGCGTCCGGTGCCCTTCATGTGCGCCACCGCGGCGCACTCCACGCGGTGCACGGTGACCACTCCCCCGCGCACGGCGAAGCCGGTGACCTCGTCGGGCGGTACGGGCGTGCAGCAGCCGGCCAGCCGTACGGTCGCGCCGGGGCGGTCGACGACCACGGCGCTGGCGGTGCGGGGGGCGGGGGCCAGGGGCTCCGGGACGGGCCGGGTGGGTGCGGCCGCGGGGGCCTGCGGCTCCTCGGCCGCGTCCGGGTGGGTGGTGAGCCAGCGCTGGATGGCGATCCGGGCCGCCGGGGTGTGGGCGTGCTCCAGCCACTCCCGGGAGGGCTCGGAGGCCGGGTCCTGGCCCATCAGGAGCTGGACGGTGTCGCCGTCCCGCAGGACCGTGCTGAGGGTGGCGAGGCGGCCGTTGACACGGGCCCCGATACAGGCGTGCGCGTCCTCCCCGTACTGGGCGTAGGCGGCGTCGACGCAGGTGGCGCCCTCGGGGAGGCCGAGGGCGCCGCCGTCGGGGCGGAAGACGGTGATCTCGCGGTCCTGGGCGAGGTCCTCGCGCAGGGTCGACCAGAAGGTGTCGGTGTCGGGCGCGGCCTTCTGCCAGTCGAGGAGCCGGGAGAGCCAGCCGGGGCGGGTGGGGTCGGCGCGCTCGCCGTCGGCCGGGTCCTCGGCGGTCTCCGCCGCGGGGGCGTCGGCGGCCGGGGCGTAGGGGTTGCCCAGGGCGACGACTCCGGCCTCGGCGACCTTGTGCATCTGGTGGGTGCGGATGAGGACTTCGACGACCTGGCCGTCGGCGCGGGCGACCGCCGTGTGCAGGGACTGGTACAGGTTGAACTTCGGTACGGCGATGAAGTCCTTGAACTCCGAGACCACCGGGGTCAGACAGGTGTGCAGTTCGCCGAGGACGGCGTAACAGTCCGCGTCCTCGCCCACCAGCACCAGGAGCCGGCCGAAGTCGGCGCCGCGCAGTTCGCCGCGCTTGCGGCTGACGCGGTGCACGGAGACGAAGTGCCGGGGCCGGATCAGGACTTCGGCGGGGATGTCGGCCTCGCGCAGCACCCCGCGCACCTCGTCGGAGATCTCGGCGAGCGGGTCGTCGCCGCGGGCCGCGTTCTCGGCGATCAGCTCCCGGGTGTGGGCGTACTCCTCGGGGTGGAGGATGGCGAAGACCAGGTCCTCCAGCTCGGTCTTCAGGGCCTGCACGCCGAGCCGTTCGGCGAGCGGGATGAGGACGTCGCGGGTGACCTTGGCGATGCGCTCCTGTTTCTCACGGCGCATCACACCGAGGGTGCGCATGTTGTGCAGCCGGTCGGCGAGCTTGATCGACATCACCCGGACGTCGCTGCCGGTGGCGACGAGCATCTTCCGGAACGTCTCGGGTTCGGCGGCGGCCCCGTAGTCGACCTTCTCGAGTTTCGTCACCCCGTCGACGAGATAACGGACCTCCTCGCCGAACTGTTCCCGTACCTGGTCGAGCGTCACCTCGGTGTCCTCGACGGTGTCGTGGAGCAGGGACGCCGTCAGCGTGGTGGTCTCGGCGCCGAGTTCGGCGAGGATCAGGGTGACCGCGAGGGGATGCGTGATGTACGGCTCGCCGCTCTTGCGCATCTGGCCGCGGTGCGAGGACTCGGCCAGCACATAGGCGCGGCGCAGCGGTTCGAGGTCGGCGTCGGGGTAGTGGGCGCGGTGCGCCTCGACGACATGGCCGATGGCGTCGGGCAGTCTGCCGCGCGCGGCGTTCCCGAGCAGCGCCGCGCGGCCGAGACGGCGCAGGTCGATCCGGGGGCGGGCCTTCCTGCGGACCGCCGCCGTGGGCGCTGCAGGACCGGGCGTCGCAGGGTTCGTGGCCTCCGCACTCATGGGCACACCTCCGGCTCAGGACCGGCGGACGGAGCCCCAGGGCATACGCGGCTCAGGGATTGGCGACGTTCCCCCGTCCGTGCCGGTGCTTGATGCTATCGAGCTCACCGGGCCCGATTGACCGGCTCCCGCCGAGCGTGAAACGGATCACCCAATCGAGCGACGGTTTGGAGGTTTACGATTTTGCGCCACCTGTTCGGGGGGTGGCCGATGTTTCTGGCCATCGAGGCCAACGCGGGCCGTGCATCCGGGGGTTCGCGGGCACCCGGATGCAGGGATCACGCGTTCAGCGGGCGGCGCTTTCCAGCCATTCGGCGTCGATCTCGCCCTCGGCCACGATCACCGCAGGACCGGTCATCTCGATCTCGCCGTCGGGGCGTTCCGTGATGACGAGGCGTCCGCCGGGCACGTCCACGGTGTACGTGGCCGGGTTGCCGGTGGCCGCGGGGTCGGCGCCGTCACGGCGGGCGGTGGCCACGGCGACCGCGCAGGCGCCGGTGCCGCAGGAGCGGGTCTCGCCGGAGCCGCGTTCGTGCACGCGCATCGCGACGTGGCGGGGGCCGCGGTCGACGACGAACTCGACGTTGACCCCTTCGGGGTAGGCCGACGCGGGGCTGAAGGGGGGCGGGGTGTAGAGGTCGCCGGCGTCGGCGAGGTCCGCGACGAAGGCCACGGCGTGCGGGTTGCCCATGTTCACGTTCCGCGCGGGCCAGGTGCGGTCGCCGACGCTCACGGTCACGTCGCCCTCGGGGAGGCGGGCGCGGCCCATGCCGACGGTGATGTCGCCGGCCTTGTCGATGTGCACGGTCTTGACGCCGCCGCGGGTGGCTACGGTGAGATCGCCTTCCGTGGCGTGGCCGGCGTGCTGGAGGTAGCGGGCGAAGACGCGGACGCCGTTGCCGCACATCTCGGCGATCGAGCCGTCGCCGTTGCGGTAGTCCATGAACCACTCGGCGTCGGTGGCCATCCCCTTGGCCTCGGGGTGCGCGGCGGACCGTACGACGTGCAGCACGCCGTCGGCGCCGAGGCCGGCCCGGCGGTCGCAGAGGGCGGCTACGGCGGCCGGGGTGAGGTCCAGGGTGTTCTCGGGGTCCGGGACGATCACGAAGTCGTTCTCGGTGCCGTGGCCCTTGAGGAAGGGGATGCTCATTCTTCGAGGGTAATGGAGGGCTGCGTGGCGCTTCGGGTGCGGGCCGGTGGGGGCTGGTCGCGCAGTTCCCCGCGCCCCTGAAGGGGCGCGTCGCAGCTCGGGACGCCTTTCAGCGCAGTCTTGCCACGCGCCAGACGGCCAGGACGACCACGATCGCCACCAGGACCACGTAGCCGATCACCACGCGCCAGTCGGGGCGGCGGCCCGCGCCGCGGGGCGGGAGGCCGGGCCACGTGTAACCGACCTTGCGGGCGGCCATCATGCCCCAGCCGGCCGCGCAGGAGCAGATCAGCAGGCCCAGCATGGCGATCACCGCGCCGCTGTCGCCGAAGTCGAAGGCGAGGGGGAAGGCGAACATCAGGGAGCCGACCGCGGCCAGGCCGACGATGGGGGCGAGCTGCCACAGGCGCAGTCGGCGCTGCGGGCGGAGTTCGACCTCGACCTCGGGGCCGCTCGCGAACATCTCCTCCGGCTCGGGGCCGTCGGCGGTCACACCGCCGCCCACCGTGTCGTCCGGACCGTCCGAGCTCAGCCTGTCCTCGGCCTCTTCTGCCTCACTGGGCCCGACTGCGACGTGCTCGGTGTCTTGTGCGGTGTCGCGAGGGCCGGCCTCCATCGCCACGCGCCCTCCCAACCTAGGACTCCACTTGCGATCGAAGCTCGATGATGGCACGGCACCGGAGGCCGCGATGACCGGTGGCGCATCCCGATGCCATGACGTGATCAGGCTGTGACCGGTCGTTCGACCAACGCCAGGGCCAGCCGCGGAAGTTCCTCGCGGTCCGCCGCGGCCCCACTCAACCAGTGCACCCGCGGGTCGCGCCTGAACCATGAATCCTGACGGCGCGCGAAGCGCTTCGTGGCACGGACGGTCTCGGTCCGTGCTTCCGCTTCGGTGCACTCCCCGGCGAGCGCCGCCAGGACCTGCTGGTAGCCGAGGGCGCGCGACGCCGTGCGGCCCTCGCGCAGCCCGTGCGCCTCCAGTGCGCGGACCTCGTCGACGAGTCCGGCCTCCCACATCCGGTCGACGCGCAGCGCGATGCGCTCGTCGAGCTCGGGGCGCGCCACGTCGACGCCGATCTGGAGGGTGTCGTACACCGAGTCGTGGCCCGGGAGGTTGGCGGTGAAGGGCTGGCCGGTGATCTCGATCACTTCGAGGGCGCGGACGATACGACGGCCATTGCTGGGCAGGATGGCCCGGCCGGCCTCGGGGTCGGCGGCAGCCAGCCGCGCGTGCAGCGCGCCGGAGCCGCGCAACGCGAGTTCCTCCTCCAGGCGGGCCCTGACCTCGGGGTCGGTCCCGGGGAACTCCAGGTTGTCGACGGCACCGCGGACGTAGAGGCCGGAGCCACCGACCAGGATCGGCCAGCGGCCCTCGGCGAGCAGGGCGTCGATGCGGGCGCGGGCGAGCCGCTGGTACTCGGCGACGGAGGCGGTGACGGTCACGTCCCAGATGTCGAGCAGGTGGTGCGGGACACCGGCGCGCTCCCCGGGCGTCAGCTTGGCGGTCCCGATGTCCATCCCCCGGTACAGCTGCATGGAGTCGGCGTTGACGACCTCACCGCCGAGCCGTTGGGCCAGAAAGACACCGAGGTCGGACTTTCCGGCCGCGGTGGGGCCGACGACGGCGATGACACGGGGGGCGGGGGGTGCGCTGCTCACCGCACCAGTCTCGCAAACCTCGGCAGCGGGTCTCGAACGAGTTACGTGACAGTCCGTGTCCGGCTTCGTTGCCCGTTGCGAGGTCCCGCCGCCGCCGAGAGGCGGTGACCGGTTCTGACGCAATCGGACGCACCGGGTGACGCGGGATTTCGCTCACACGAGTAACGTATGGAGTGGATATGGGCGTTTTTGCACGACTCCTCGGAAGGAAGCCGAAGGCGACGGAGGAGCCGGACGTCGAGGCGCCGGCCGGCACCGAGCCGGACGGGTCCGAGGCGGCGAACGCGGCGGAGGAGGCGGCCGAGGCGACAGCGGCCCAGGGGACGGACGAGGACGACGACGGGAGCGCGGAAACGGCGGCGGCTACGGAGCCGGAGCCGGCCGCGGCGTCCGCTGTCGCGAGCACCGAGATCCCCCGGCAGCAGTCCGCCAAGGAGGCCGCCGACAACGAGGCCGGCGAGGGCGCCCGCACATAACGGCCCGCGAGGGAAGCCATAGGGAAGGTAGCCATGGGTCTTTTGGACAATTTGAAGGCCAAGCTCGCCCCGGCCAAGGACAAGGCCTCTCACCTCGCGCAGCAGCACGAGGACAAGATCGACAAGCTTCAGCACGGCATCGACAAGGCCGCGCGGGTCGTCGACGAGAAGACCAAGGGCAAGTACAGCGACAAGATCCAGACGGGTACGGGCAAGGCCAAGGTCGCCATGGACCGGTTCGTGCACCCGGACGCCACGGGCGGCACCGGGGCCGACCCCACCACCCCGACCCGGCCGGAGGGTCCGCCGTCGGCTTCCTGAGCGGGGCGGACCGCGGAGATCGGCGGACGGCCGAGAGTCACCCGACTCCCGGCCGTCCGCCGTTTCTCCGGTTCGCCGTTCGGAAAGAGACCGGTCCGCCGTTCGGAAAAGGGTGTGAAAGAGGCGTTCAGGACCAGGTCGCCACGAGGTAGCAGACGCCGTACGGGGCGTCCTCGTGGAGCAGCGCCCCGGCGAGGCCCGCGTCCTCGGCCGCGCCGGCCAGGACCTGCCAGGGGGCGCGGCCGGCGGCCTTGAGGTCGTGGGCCAGCGCCGCGTCGAGGTTCTTGATCGCCGACACGTCGGCCGCGCCGAGCGCCCGGGCGACCTCGGCGTCGAAGGGGGCCGCGCGCTCGTCGAGGTAGCCGGGCGCCTTGAGCGTGCGGCAGGCGCTGGCGTCGCCCATCACCAGCAGGGCCACGCGTGCGGCCCGGCCGGCGACCTCCCGCCCGGCCTCGACGCACCGCTCGGCCTCCAGGGGCTCGCCCACCCCCAGCCCCTCGATCGGCGCGTCGGCCCAGCCGGTGCGCTCCAGCAGCCAGGCGCCGACGGCGAGCGAGGTCGGCAGTTCCCGCTCCCCCGCCTCGCCGTCGCCCAGGTGTACGTCGACGTCGACACCGAAGCCCCGGAAGGAGCCCCGGCTGCCCTGCGGGAACACGCCCCGGCCGGGCTGCTCGGCAGGCCCGACCACCACCAGGAGGTCGGGCCGGGCGGCGGCGAGCACCCCGAGCGCGTCGGTGCAGGCGGCACGCGCGGCGTCCAGCTCGGGGGCGGCGCCGGCGGCGACCTCGGGGACGAGGAGCGGCGGGCTGGGGCAGACTGCGGCGGCGACAAGCACGACCGGCAGCCTAGTGCGGGTACCCGCCCCTGGAATCACTGCTCCACGCCAGTTCCGCCAGGCGGTAGAAGACCCGGTGGGTGGACATCATGCCTTCGATGTGCACGTAGTACGCGTCGCCGTCCCCCGTCCGGAACACCTCGCGGCGCTGCTGGCGCAGGCCCATGCGGGGTCGGTGGGTACACGCGATCTCGTACAGACTGGCCCGGGCCTGCTCGGGGGTCGCCTCGAAACGGACGACCTCCTCGACCTTGTACTGCTCCCCGTGGCCGAACTGCACGACCACCACCCACCGCGCCATGATCCGCCGCCCCCACTCGTGATCGGCGCCCGTGATCGACGCCCGTGATCGACGCGAGGAGTATGGCGCGCGCTCAGTGCGCCGCGCAGCCCCCGGTGGCCGCCGGGAGCGGTTCCGGCACGCCGATCTTGGGCAGGCCCAGCAGGACGCCCGCCGGCTTCGCGGCCTCCGTCGCGTGCCGCTTCTCCCAGGCGTCGCCCGCGCGGGTGTGCCGTACGCCGAGCACCTGGCCCTCGGCGAGGAGGTGGTGCGGGGCGGCGTAGGTGATCTCCACGGTGACGACGTCGCCGGGGCGGACGTCCTGCTCGGGCTTGGTGAAGTGGACGAGCCGGTTGTCGGGGGCGCGGCCGGACAGCCGGTGCGTGGCGCCGTCCTTGCGGCCCTCGCCCTCGGCGACCATCAGCTCCAGGGTGCGGCCGACCTGCTTCTTGTTCTCCTCCCAGGAGATCTCCTCCTGGAGGGCGACGAGACGCTCGTAGCGCGCCTGGACGACCTCCTTGGGGATCTGGCCCTCCATGGTCGCGGCGGGGGTGCCGGGGCGCTTGGAGTACTGGAAGGTGAAGGCCTGCGTGAAGCGGGCCTCGCGCACGACGTGCATCGTCTGCTCGAAGTCCGCCTCGGTCTCGCCGGGGAAGCCCACGATGATGTCGGTGGTGATGGCCGCGTGCGGGATGGCGGCGCGGACCTTCTCGATGATCCCGAGGTAGCGCTCCTGCCGGTAGGAGCGGCGCATGGCCTTGAGCACCGTGTCCGAGCCGGACTGGAGCGGCATGTGGAGCTGGGGCATCACGTTCGGGGTCTCGGCCATGGCCGCGATCACGTCGTCGGTGAAGTCACGGGGGTGCGGGGACGTGAACCGCACCCGCTCCAGCCCCTCGATGGTCCCGCACGCCCGCAGCAGCTTGCTGAAGGCCTCGCGGTCGCCGATGTCGGAGCCGTACGCGTTGACGTTCTGCCCGAGCAGGGTGATCTCGGAGACGCCCTCGCCGACCAGGGCCTCGATCTCGGCGAGGATGTCGCCGGTGCGGCGGTCCTTCTCCTTGCCGCGCAGGGCCGGGACGATGCAGAAGGTGCAGGTGTTGTTGCAGCCGACGGAGATCGAGACCCAGGCGGCGTAGGCGCTCTCGCGGCGGGTGGGCAGCGTGGACGGGAACGCCTCCAGCGACTCGGCGATCTCGACCTGGGCCTCTTCCTGGACCCGGGCGCGCTCCAGCAGGACCGGCAGCTTGCCGATGTTGTGCGTGCCGAAGACGACGTCGACCCAGGGGGCCTTCTTGACGATCGTGTCCTGGTCCTTCTGCGCCAGGCAGCCGCCGACGGCGATCTGCATCCCGGGCCGGGAGGCCTTCCTGGGCGCGAGCCGGCCCAGGTTGCCGTACAGCCGGTTGTCGGCGTTCTCCCGGACCGCGCACGTGTTGAAGACGACCACGTCCGCGTCGCCGTCCGAGCCCTCGGGGGCGCGCACGTAGCCGGCCTCCTCCAGCAGCCCGGACAATCGCTCGGAGTCGTGGACGTTCATCTGGCACCCGTAGGTACGGACTTCGTAGGTCTTGGGTGCCGTCACGTCCACTGCGGGGCTCCGGTCGCTGCTGATGGTCATGGGTCAAGGGTAGGCGCTGAACTCCGGGCTCTGTCCCCACGCGCACATACGCCGGGAAGGCCGGCGGCGGCCCGGCGTGTGTTCGGTGCGGGCCGCTGCCGGGTTGTCCGCTGCTCTGATCGCACCCGGGTCTGTCAGGGATACAGTGGCATTACTGCGATAAGCGAATTCTCCATGCGTACGGCGGCAGTGCCGCACGGTAACCGGTGATGTTCATGGCACGACCGGGGCTCGATACGCGACGTTCCGAGGACGAGATGACGGCTGGGGACACGCGGCTCTCGAACGGCGCCGAACAGCCGTGTGCCATGCTGCCGGGACTGCGTGCGGATCACCGTGGCCTGTCGATGGCCGAGACGCTGAGCGTGGCACTTCGGCAGGCGATCGCCGGCCTGGGTGCCCTCGGCGGCTTCGTGCACTGGCGCGCCCCCGGTTCCGGCCGGTTGCGCATGGTGACGGCCGCCGAGGTGGCACCGGAATCCGCCGCGGCATGGACGAATCTCCACGAGGACGCGAACGCGGCCCCGGCACGCGCCATGCGCGGCGGTACTTTCGTCTGGGTGGCCGGAGACAGCCTGGGGATCGGCGCTTCCGGTACCGCGGCGGTGCCTCTGCTCGGCATCGACGGTGTCATCGGTGTCCTTTCCGTTCTCACGGCGGGCCCCGACGAGCCGGATCCGGCACAGCGGTCCTTTCTGAGCTCGGTGGCGGCCTGGACGGTCGGTGGCCTGGAACAACATCCCGGCGGTTCCACCAGTCCCGACACGCACCCGGACGCTGTCCCACCGCCCGGGGAGCCGTCCCGCATGGTCGCGATCAGGCACTGGGAGTACGACCCCACGACCCGTGCCGTGACCTTCGCCCCACCAGTCCTCGACATGCGCGACGAGCCGCTTCGGGATCTGCCGACCTTCACGGCCGACATCCGTGCGGCGTTCGACAACCGGACCACGTACGACACCGAATACCAAGTGCACCGATCCGACGGCACCGTCGGGCGGGTGCGGGCGCGCGGTCTCGTCGTACCGGGTGAGGGCGGTACCACTGCCCGTATGACCGGCACTCTGTGGGACCAGGCTCAGGCACCAGCACCGTTGGATCCGGTCGTCGCCACCCTGCGCACCATGGGCGACGGATTCCTGACGATCGCCGAGGACTGGCGGATCACTTTCGTCAACGATGAGGCGGAGCGTGTCCTCGGCCCCGGCCGCACGCTGCTGGGCAGCAGTCTCTGGGACATTCCCGCAGGACGCATCCCCGGTCTTGAGGCCCAGTGCAGACGGGCGGCCACCGAGAGGAAGGCGATCGGTTTCGATCTCCACCGGCCGGTCGACCGGCGCGTCTACCATGTCCGGCTGGTTCCCGTGCCGGGCGGCGGGCTGACGATCTACTTCGCCGACATCACCGACATACGGCCGCAGGGAGCCGAAGGACCGGCCGACGAGAGTGGTGAGGCGGGGGTCTTCCCGGCCGAGGGCTGGGGGCGGATCGCCGAGCGGAGCGCCCGGATGAGCGAGCTGACCGCGGCGCTGGCGGAGGCCGTCACGTCGAGCGACGTGGTCAAGGCCGTCGCCGACCGGGTCCTGCCGCCCTTCGGCGCCGACGGGCTGGTGATCCACGCGCTGGAGGGTGGCTGGCTCCATGCGGTCGGAGCCGTCGGATACACCGAGGAATTCCTGCGCGAGATCGACGGGATCCCGGTCACGAGCCACATGGCGATCGCCCAGACGCTGCGCACCCGCACTCCCGGGTTCATCGAATCGCGCGCCGAGTACATCCGGCTCTATCCCAAGTTCGAGGGGTTCGTCGCGGCGTCGGTCAAGAACGCCTGGGCGTTCCTTCCGCTCATCGCCTCCGGATACGCGATCGGCTGCTGTGTGGTCTCCTTCTCCCGGTCCCGCTCCTTCAGTGAGGAGGAGCGCACCCTGCTGATAGCCCTGAGCGGGCTCATCGCGCAGGCACTGGAACGGGCCCGGCTGTACGACGCGGAGCACACCCGCGCTCAGGAACTCCAGCGCGGCCTGCTCCCCAGGACGCTGCCGGCCCTGCCGGCCGTCCGCGCCGCCGCCCGCTACATGCCCGCGGGCAAAGGGGAAGCGGTCGGCGGCGACTGGTACGACCTGATTCCGCTGTCCGGCGACCGGGTCGCCATCGTGATCGGCGACGTCATGGGCCATGGCATCGCCGAAGCCGCCGTCATGGGGCAGCTGCGCACGGCGGTGCGCACCCTCGCCGACCTCGACCTGGATCCGGACGAGCTGATGAGCCACCTGAACGAACTCGTCTCCGACCTCGGCCAGGACAAGTACGCAACCTGCTCGTACGCCGTGTTCGACCCCGTCACCCGTACCTGCACGCTCTCCCTGGCCGGTCATCTCCCACCCGCCATCGTCCATCCCGACGGGACGGTCCTGAGCCCGGTGCTGGCCGGCGACCCGCCGCTGGGTGCCGCCGAACCTCCCTTCGAGACGCACGAGCTGCACCTGCCGGAGGAGAGTCTTCTGGTGTTCTGCACGGACGGTCTCGTCGAATCCCATGCCCGGGACATCGACCAGGGACTGGCTCAGCTCAGACAGACGCTGGCCGGGGCGGTGGCGCGGACCTCGTACTTCCCGAGCGGCAGCGTGCACGGTGACGCCGGGCGCCTCGACGACCTGTGCGATGCCGTCGTCTCGGCGTTGCTGCCCGACTGTGAGCAGACCAATGACGATGCGGTCCTGCTCGTGGCCCACACCTGCGGCACGCCCCGCGACAGCGTCGCCTCGTGCAGCCTTCCGGAGGACCCGCGGGCCGCCGGCCAGGCCCGCGAATACGTCCGCACCCAGCTGGCCGTCTGGGGTCTTGACGATCTCGTCATGACCACTGAACTCCTGGTGAGCGAGCTGGTCGGCAACGTGATCCGGCACGCCGGCGGTCCCATCCGCCTGCGCCTGCTGCGCAGCCGGTCGCTGATCTGTGAGGTCTACGACGGCAGCCTCACCAGCCCCCGCATCCGGCGTGCCGGGTACAACGACGAGAGCGGCCGGGGCCTGCACCTGGTGGCCGCTCTCTCGAAGCGTTGGGGCACCCGCCATCTCGACGAGGGCAAGTGCATCTGGACCGAGCAGGAGATGCCGCTCGCCGAGTGATCCATCAGGCACCGGCAGCCCGCACCGCCGCCACGATGTCCGCGGGCTTGACCGGCAGCCGTCGTACCCGCATCCCGTATTCCCGCAGGGCGTCGTCGACGGCCGCCGACACCGCCGCCGGGGCCACCATGCGGCCGCCCTCGCCACCGCCCTTGATGCCGTACTCGGTGAACGGCGACGGTGTCTGGACGTGCCCGATACGGAACACCGGGGCCTCGACCGCAGTGGGGATCAGATAGTCCCTGAGGGTCGAGGACCTGAACCGGCCGTCCGCGTCGTAGGCCAGTTCCTCATAGAGCGCGGTCCCGATGCCCTGGGTGGCGCCGCCGGTGACATGGCCGCCCAGGGTCCGGGGGTTGACGATCGTCCCGGCATCGTGGACGGCCACGTAATCGAGGAAGGTGACGATCCCGGTGTCGGGGTCGGCCTCCACGACCGCGATGTGGCAGGCATGGCCCATGATCGGGTAGAAGACGCCGAGGTCGGAGCCGTCCGGTGCCGGAAGCGTCGTGTACGGGTGGTCGTAGGTGCAGGACTCCTCCAGTCCGCTGGTCATCCCCTCGGGCAGGCTGAGCGCGAAGAAGTAGGCGCTGCCCGCCAGTTCGGCGAGGGTCAGCCCGGTTTCCGGAGCGTCCCTGAGCTGCACCCGCCCGTCGACGAGTTCGAGGTCGTCCGCGTCCACGGCGAGGGTGTGCGCGGCGATGCGCAGCAGCTTCTCGCGCAGCTTGAGCGAGGCGCCGCGGATCGCGCCGGCCACCATCACGGTGTAGCGGCTGCCGCCCGGGCCGGTGCTGGGCAGCGCGTGCGCGGAGTCGGCGTACCGGACGCTGATGCTCTCCGGCGGGATCCCGAACTCCTCCGCGAGCACGGTGGCGCCCACCGTCTCGGGACTGTTGCCCCACATCGACTGGCAGTGCAGCAGAAGCTGGAACTGCCCGGCGGGGTCGATCGTCACCGTCGCGCTCTCGGGGCTGGAGGTGAGCGGGAAGGCGGGCTTGTCCACCAGGAACCAGAACTCGGTGGCGCTGAAGACGCTCCGCTCCTGCGTCGTGGCCAGACCGATGCCGATGCAGCGGCCTTCCTCCTCCCACAGCCGTTTCTGTTCGGCTCGCCACCGGTCCAGGTCGATCATCGACAGGGCCTTGTCCAGTACGGCCGGATAGTTGCCGCTGTCGTAGAGGTTGCCGCCGGGGATCTTGTACGGGAACTGCTCGGGCTGGATGAAGTTGCGGCGGCGGATCTCCTCCGGTGCGAGCCCGAGCCGGGCCGCGCCCTGGTCGACCAGCCGTTCCAGCACCCAGTTGTGCACCTCGGACCCGAAGCCGCGGTAGGCGCCCTGCTGGCACTTGTTCGTGAGCACGGCCCGCAATCGGTAGCGCACGTCCCGGAACCGGTACGGGCCGACGACCTGGGAGAAGGCGTTGCCGTGGTGCCCGATGCCGAACTGCATGTAGGCGCCGTAGTCGTCGACGACGTCGATGTCGAGACCGGTGATCGTGCCGTCGGCGCGGAAACCCATGCGGGCTTCGTAGGAGCGGTCGCAGCCGTGGTGGTCGGAGTTCATCAGGTGGTCGATGCGGTCCTCGATGTACGACACCGGGCGCCCCGTCCGCAGGGCCAGGAAGCCGGCAAGGGCGGGCACCTTGTGCGCGGCGAGCTTGCTGCCGAAGCTGCCGCCTGCCGGGACCGGCTTCATCGTCAGCTTGTTGGAGGGGATGCGCAGGGTGGCCGCGATCAGGAAGACGAAGTAGGTGAAGTTGAGCGAGTTGCAGTAGATCTCCAGTTCGCCGTTGAAGCCGGGGCGGGCCACCGCGCCCGTGGTCTCCAGCGGCATCCCGGCGGAGCGGCCCCAGTGCAGGGTGTCCTCGACGACGAGGTCGGCTCTGGCGAAGGCGGCGGTCACGTCGCCGAACTCGAAGGTCCGCTCGTAGCCGATGTTGCTGCCGTGTTCCTCGTGCAGCAGGGCGGCGCCGGGCTCCATGGCCGCCATCGGATCGGTGACCGGCGGGAGTTCCTCGTAGTCGACCTTCAGCAGGTCCACGCCGTCCTCGGCGAGATACCTGCTCTCCGCGACGACGGCCGCCACGGCCTCGCCGACGTAGCGGACCTTGTCCACGGCCAGCGGGTACTGCGTGACGCCGACCGGGCCGAAGCTCATGCAGGGGTTCAGTTCCGTCTTGCAGTCCTCTCCGGTGACCACGGCGACGACCCCCGGGAGCTGCACGGCCTCGGTGGCGTCGACGGACCTGATCCATCCGTGCGGCAGGGGGCTGCGCAGGATCGCGGCGTGCAGCATGCCCGGCACTTTGAGGTCGGCGATGTATCCGCCGCGGCCGACCAGCATCCTGGGATCCTCGACCCGCCGGCGGTTCTTGCCGATGTACGTGTAGCTCATCGCTGACGACCCCGCTGCTCGGCACCGGCGGCCTGAACCGCGTGGACGATGTTCTGGTAGCCGGTGCAGCGGCACAGGATCCCGGAGATCTCCCGGCGCACCTCGGCGTCGGTCAGCTCACGGCCGGTCTCGATGATCTCCTTGGCCCGCAGCACCATCGCGGGCGTGCAGAAGCCGCACTGCACCGCGTGCTCCTCGGTGAAGGCCTCCTGGATCGGGTGCAGCCGCGCCGGGTTCGCGGACAGGCTCTCGACGGTCTCGACCGCGTGCCCGTCCGCCTGGACGGCCAGCATCAGGCAGGAGCGCACGGAGTGGCCGTCGAACAGGACGGTGCAGCATCCGCACTCGCCGTGCTCGCAGCCGAGGTGCACGCTGACCAGGTCGAGTTCGTCGCGCAGGAAGTCGGCGAGGGTAGTGCGCGTCGACACCTCGCGGGTCACGTCCCGCCCGTTGACGGACACGGTCACGGTCCTGTGTGGGGTGGCGGTCAAGGTCGTCACGTCCCGTTCCTCATTTCCCGGGCGTGCGCCACGGCCGCGGCGACCGCGCGGCGCACCACGACAGGGGCGAGGTGGCGGCGGTAGGCGAGCGTGGCGTGCAGGTCGTCCTGCGAGGTCACCGAGGGCACGATCCGCTGGGCCGCCCTGGCGATGGTCTCCTCGGCCGGTGCCTCACCGATCAGTGCGTTCTCCACCTCGGCGGCGCGAACCGGTGTGTCGGCGATACCCAGGGCGCCGACGGAGGCGGCGGCGATACGACCGTCGCCGTCCAGGTCCACCACCGCGGCGGCGCCGGCGAGCGCGAGGTCGCCCGCGCGTCGCGCCACTTCCACGAAGCCGTGGCCCGCGGTCGGCGGCGGCACCGGGTAGCGGACGGCGACGAGAACCTCGTCGGGCTCCAGGGCCGTGGTCAGCCGGCCCCGGAAGAAGTCCTGGGCCGCGAGGGCGCGGGTGCCCGAGCGCCCCTGTACGACCAGCACCGCGTGGAGCGCGACCGCCGTGCACGGCAGTTCGGCGGCGGGGTCGGCGTGCGCCAGGCTGCCGCCGACCGTGCCGCGGTGGCGGGTCTCGATGTGGCCGACGCAGCCTGCGGCCTCCGGCAGCAGCGGGACCAGCGCGCCGACCGTCGTGTGGTCCTCCAACTCGTACTGGCGGACCCCGGCGCCGACCTCCAGGACGCCGTCCCGGTGCTCGATCCTCTGCAGGTCACCGATCTTGTTGATGTCGATCAGCGCCCGCGGCCTGACCAGCCGCATGCTGAGCATCGGGAGCAGGCTCTGTCCTCCCGCGAGGACGAGGGCGCCGACGCCGAACTCGCTCTTGAGGGCGACGGCCTCATCGACGGATTCCGGATCACAGTACGTGAATGGAGGCGGCTTCATCGCCTGTCCTAGGTTGCGGCTCCCGGGAATGAAGCAGGTGACCGGGCCCGGGCCCTGGGCCGAGGTCGGCTGCGGACGGTTGCCCTGAGGTTGCATCGCGCAGTCGGTGTCCGGCGTCGCACCGGCTCGGCGTCGCGGCCGGTCTCCTCCCAGTGCACCACACGCGACACGATGACGGCGAAGTGTCCGGGCGGGTGGCCGGTGCCGGCCCTTCGGATGCCGCCGACAACCTGCGGACCAGGAAGCAAGCCGCTACGAAAAGACGAGGTCAGAACACCTCTAGGGGTTTGTGGAAGTCACCACCCGTAGGTACGGACTTCGTAGGCGCCGTACACATTGTTGGCGCCGCGCACATTCTGCGGCGGCCGGAGAGGAGACCCGGATGACCAGCCCCTTGTTCTCGCCCCTGCGACTGCGCTCCGGGCAGGTGCTGCCCAACCGGATCGCGAAGGCGGCCATGGAGGAGGGGATGGCCGGCGCCGGGCAGCTCCCGGACGAGCGTCTCCTGGCCCTGTACCGGCGCTGGGGCGGTGGCGGCGCCGGGCTGCTGATCACCGGCAAGGTGATGGTGCACGCCGAGGCGCTGACCGGCCCGGGCGGTGTCGTCCTCGACGCGGCCACCCCGCTGGAGCCGTTCGTCGCGTGGGCCGAGGCCGGCCGGGCCGGGGGCGCGGCCGTGTGGATGCAGATCAACCATCCCGGCCGCCAGGTCCAGGCCGAGATGCCGGGCGTGGTGTGGGGGCCGTCGGCGGTCGGCGTCGAGATGGGCCGGCACAGCAAGCGGTTCGGCAGCCCGAGCGCCATGACACCGGACCAGATCGAGGCCACCGTGCGGCGGTTCGCGGTCACCGCGGAGCGGGCCGCGCGGGCGGGGTTCGACGGGGTGCAGATTTACGCGGCCCACGGCTACCTGCTGTCGCAGTTCCTGTCCCCGCTGGTCAACCGGCGCACCGACCGGTGGGGCGGTCCGCTGGAGAACCGGGCGCGGATGCTGCTGGACGTGGTGCGGGCCGTACGGGCCGCGGTGCCGCCGGAGTTCGCGGTCGCGGTGAAGCTGAACTCGGCCGACTTCCAGCGCGGCGGCTTCGACGTCGACGACGCCCGCCGGGTGATCGCCCTCCTCGAACCGCTCGGCGTCGGCGGCAGCGGCGCGGGCTACTGCGACGACCTCGCGGTGGAGCCCCTGTCCTCCGCCGCCAAGGCCGTCACCGACCCGGGCTACGAGACCGGCGCGCTGACCCCGTGGGTCCAGTCCACCGGTACGGCGTCCAGCGTGGTCGCCTCCAACGCCCGCTCCGGCACCTACGCGCTCCAGACCGGGGTCAGTGCCAGCGGTGCCGTCCGGACCGTCAGCGGTCTCACCTCCAGCGGCACCAACCTGGTGGTCGGCTGGGCCAAGGTCGCCACCGCCGGTGAGGAGGTCGCGGTGTGCGTGAAGAGCTTCGGCGGTACGGAGACGTATCTGCGCGGCTCGACCACGTCCTACTCCCATCAGCCCATCTTCTTCACCACGGGCGTCTCCACCACCTCCGCCGGCGTCTACTGCTACAAGAACTCCGGTTCGGCGGCCGGTTACTGCGACGACTACTCGCTGATCAAGCTGTCGTAACGGCAGACGGCAGCTCCGTCATCTCCCGAAGAGCTCGTTCAGGTCCGTCTGCGAGATCTGGTTCTCGGCGTAGGAGAAGGTGCCCTTTTCCGCCAGCTCCCGTGCCGCGCCCAGCAGCTGCGCGTACATCGCCCGGGCGATGCTGCCGCCCACCGTGACCCGGCGCACGCCGAGTTCGCGCAGGTCGGCCAGGGACAGGGCACTGCCCGTCAGTCCCATCACCACGTTCAGCGGCCCGTCGATCTCCTTCACCAGGGTGCCGATCGTCTCCGCGTCGGCCGCGCCCGGTACGAACGCGCAGTCCGCGCCCGCCGCGAGACAGGCGTTGGCCCGGCGCACGGCCTCCGCCAGCGGGCCACCGGTCAGCAGCACGTCGGTGCGGCCGACCAGGACGAACGGCTCACCGGCCGCGTCGACCACCTGGCGGGCGGCACGGATCCGGTCGGCCGAGAGCTCCGGCTCGTACAGCGGCCGGGAGCGGTCGCCGGTGAAGTCCTCGATGTTGCCGCCCGCGGCCCCGGCCCCCAGGGTCAGCGCGATCGTCTCGGCCACGGTCTCGGGCGCCTCGCCGAAGCCGTCCTCCAGGTCCGCGCTCACCGGGATCCGTAGTGCACCGGCGATCTCGCCGACGCGGCCCACCATGGTGTCGCGGTCGACCCGGTCACCGCCGTAGTCGTGGTCCGGGCGGCCCAGGGAGAAGGCGACGCCCGCGCTGGTGGTGGCCACGGCCGGGAACCCGGCCGACTCCAGGATCCGGGCGCTTCCCGCGTCCCAGGCGTTGGGGAGCAGGAAGCAGCCTTCTTGGTGCAGTTCGACGAAGCGTGCGGCCAGTTCGCGGCGTTCTGTGTCCACGCCGCCCAGTCTGGCAGCCGCCACTGACAACCAGGCCTCAGCGGCTCCCGGCGAGGTCCAGGGCGATGTCCGTGATCATGTCCTCCTGGCCGCCGACCAGCTTGCGGCGGCCCACCTCGACCAGGATCGCCCGGGTGTCCAGGCCGTGCCTGCGGGCAGCGGCCTGGGCGTGCCGCAGGAAGCTGGAGTACACGCCCGCGTAGCCGAGGGTGAGAGTCTCGCGGTCCACCCGCACCTCGCGGTCCTGCAGCGGTCGTACGACGTCGTCGGCCGCGTCCATCAGCGGGAACAGCTCGCAGCCGTGCTCCCAGCCCATGAGGTCTGCGACCGCGATGAACGCCTCCAGCGGGCAGTTGCCGGCCCCGGCGCCCTGTCCGGCGAGGGAGGCGTCGACGCGGGTGACGCCGTTCTCGACGGCGACGACCGAGTTGGCCACGCCCAGGCCGAGGTTGTGGTGGGCGTGGATGCCCAGCTCGGTGGCGGGGTCGAGGACGTCGCGGTAGGCGCGGACGCGGTCGCGGACGCCGTCCATGGTGAGGCGGCCGCCGGAGTCGGTGACGTAGACGCAGTGCGCGCCGTAGGACTCCATCAGCCGGGCCTGGCGGGCGAGTTCGGCGGGCTCGGCGAGGTGGGACATCATCAGGAAGCCTGCCACGTCCATGCCCAGTTCCCGCGCGGCGGCGATGTGCTGGGCGGAGATGTCGGCCTCGGTGCAGTGGGTGGCGATGCGGACCGAGCGGATGCCCAGGGAGTGGGCCTGCTTGAGGTCGTGGACCGTGCCGATGCCCGGGAGGAGGAGCGTGGTGGGGATGGAGTGCCGTACAGCGGCGACGACCGCCTCGATCCACTCCCAGTCGGTGTGCGTGCCGACGCCGTAGGTGACGCTGGAGCCGGAGAGGCCGTCGCCGTGGGCCACTTCGATCGCGCGGACCCCGGCCGTGTCGAGGGCGGCGGCGATGGTGCGGGCCTGGTCGACGGTGTAGCGGTGGCGGACGGCGTGCATGCCGTCCCGCAGGGTGACGTCCTGGACGTACAGACGGGTGGTCATCGGGACGCCACCTCCGGGGCGATGCGGGCGGCCATGCGCTCCGCGGTGCGCAGCGCGGCCGAGGTCATGATGTCGAGGTTGCCGGCGTAGGCGGGCAGGTAGTGGGCGGCGCCCTCCACCTCCAGGAAGGCGGACACCTTCACGGCGTCGCCGCCGGGGGCGAGGGTGCCCAGCGGGTCGTCGGTGGCGACCCGTTCGAACCGCACCGTTGCTGCCCACGACCACCATCGGATCGTTCCCGCAGACCGGCGAACTGCGCACCGCGCGGGCGGACCTGCGGGCCGGGCGGATCGGCACGGCCGGGTACGAGGACCGGGTGCGGGCCGAGGTCCAGGAGGTGATCGCCTTCCAGGAGAAGGCCGGCCTGGACGTCCTGGTGCACGGCGAGCCCGAACGCGACGACATGGTCCAGTACTTCGCCGAGCGGCTCACCGGTTACCTCGCCACCCGGCACGGCTGGGTCCAGTCCTACGGCACCCGGTACGTCCGCCCGCCGATCCTGGCCGGCGACATCGCCCGCCCCGAGCCGATGACGGTGCGCTGGACGTCGTACGCCCAGTCCCTCACCGACCGTCCGGTCAAGGGCATGCTGACCGGCCCGGTGACCATGCTGGCCTGGTCGTTCGTCCGCGACGACCAGCCCCTCGGCGACACCGCCCGGCAGGTCGCCCTCGCCCTGCGCGACGAGGTGGACGACCTGGAGGCGGCCGGGACCCCGGTCATCCAGGTGGACGAGCCCGCGCTGCGCGAGACCCTGCCGCTGCGGGCCGCCGACCGGGCCGGATATCTGGCGTGGGCGACCGAGGCGTTCCGGCTGACGACCGGCGGGGTACGGCCGGACACCCAGATCCACACGCACATGTGCTACGCCGCGTTCGGTGACATCGTCCGGGCCATCGACGACCTCGACGCGGACGTCATCAGCCTGGAGGCGGCCCGCTCGCACATGCGGATCGCCCGCGAACTCGCCGCGCACGGCTATCCGCGCGAGGCCGGCCCCGGTGTCTACGACATCCACTCGCCCCGGGTGCCGAGCGCGGCCGAGGCCGCCGACCTGGTGCGGACCGGGCTGCGGGCGATCCCCGCCGAACGGCTGTGGGTGAACCCCGACTGCGGTCTGAAGACCCGCGGCTGGCCCGAGGTGCGGGCCGCCCTGGAGAACCTGGTCGCGGCGGCGCGGTCGGTGCGCGCGGAGCTGTAGCCGGATCCTGGTGCGGGTGCCGGACCGCGTACTGTCGGGCTCGTCCGGCACCCGCCGCCGACGGACGTCCAAGGAGGAACTCCCCCGTGACCTGCCGAGTCATCCTCATAGCCCCGGCGATGACCCCCTCGCTGCGGCGGGCCCGCTTCGACGACGGCGACTCGATCGAGAACCCGGGAGCGGTGGCGCTGGACCTGCCCGCCGCCGGCCGCGCGGTCAGCTCGCCCAGCGTGCGGTGCCGGGAGACGGCGATGGCGCTGGGCCTCGACGCCTCGGCGGAGCCGGATCTGGCGGGCCTGGACGCGGGCCGCTGGCGGGGGCGGACGCTGGAGGAGGTCGGTGCCGCCGAGCCCGAGGCGCTGGTCCGGTGGATGTCCGACCCGGGGGCCGCTCCGCACGGGGGTGAATCGGTACGGGAGTTCCGCGCGCGGGTCGCCAAGTGGCTGGAGTCGGCGGGCCGGACGGCCGGTCGGACGGTCGCCGTGGTGGAGCCGGAGGTGGTGCGGGCGGTGGTGCTGCACGCGCTCGGGGCACCCGAGACCGCGTTCTGGCGCGTGGACGTCCCGCCACTGGCGGCTACGGAGGTCACCGGCGGGCCCGGGCGCTGGAACCTGCGGCTCGGCCAGGTCGGCGGGTAGCCGTCCAGCACTCTCCGTCGGGGATGCCTGCGGGGCGCCGGAAAAGCGGTGGAGCGACACGCTCCGCCCTGCCTAGGGTCGCGCCATGACCACCCGCACCTTCCGCGTCACTGTCCGCGGCGTCTTCGACGGACTCAGCGCCGAACAGCGCGCCGAACTGCTGGTCCGGGCCGCCGACCACGACGTGCTGCACGCGGCCTTCACCCCCGAGGGCCACCTCAGCTACGACATCGCCGCCCGCCCGGCCTTCACCTTCCGCTTCCAGGACGGCGGGGAGGACGAGGAGGACATCCTGGCGGCGACCGAGCGCGCCGAGGAGGCGGCCCGGGCGTGGCTCGACGAGCGCGGGTACGGCTACAAGAACCTCCGGTCCAGCGCGGAGGACCTCTCCCAGGCGCCCCTGAGCAAGCGGCAGCGCAGGGCGGCCACGCAGCAGCAGGGCTGACCCCTCACAGAAACGGCCACGGCGGCCTGAAGTCGCCGTGGTTCAGGTCACGTCGGGAGGTGGCCGAATTGTGGAGGAGAGGTGTCCACGGGCGTGGCATGCTCGGGGCCACACCGAGTTACCGGCCAGTACTACCCGCCGGTAGCCATGATCGGTGCCTCTTCGTCACCCCCCACCACTCCCAGGACTGACCTTGCGCAGACGCACGAGGCCCGGGCATGCCCTGCTGCCCGCCTTCGCCGTGACCGCCCTCCTCCTCTCCGCCGGCTGCTCCTCACCACAGCACCGGACCTCCGCCGGGGACCGCGCCCAGGAGACCGCCCGGGTCTCCGACGACACCACCGCCGCCGCCCGCACCGACGGCCAGGCGCTCGCCGTCGCCGCCGCGCCCGCCGCCACCACGACCGCTGCCGCCGGTTCGGCGGGCTCGGGCCGGCCCGCCCACCGCACCACGCTCACCGTCAGCAGGTACGACAGCAAGACCCGTCGCGCCGTCATATCCAAGGCGGGCGAGGGCACTTCACCGGCCTCCCCTTCCCCGGCCGTCTCCCCCAGCCCCACCCCATCGGCCTCGGCCTCCTCCCATCAGGCCGCCGTCGGCGATGTCATCGCCAGCGCCCCCGCGCCCGGCGCCCCGGACGGACTGCTCGCCAAGGTCACCAAGGTGATCGGCGAGACCGGCGCGGGCACCGAGGTGCAGACCGAGCCGGCCACCCTCGACGCCCTGCTCGGCGACGACACCGCGAAGGGCACCGTGCCGGTCGACCCGGCCGCCTTCGACGTCGACAAGCTGCTGCCCGACGTCAAGGTGTCCTGGTCCAAGTCCGGTGACGTGCACGTCGGCCCCGAGGGCGCCACCGTGCCGCTCGGCAGCCTCCGCCTGGACGTCAGCGCCGAGGTGCCGACCGCCGAGGGCGCCCCGGCCGCCGCCTCGGCCTCGGTGTCGGGCTTCGTCCAGGTCGCGCCGCAGGTCGACTTCGCCTACGGCGGCGCGGGCACCGGCGCCGCGCCCGGCTCCGCCTACCTGGGCGTGTCCGGCGACTGGGACTCCGGCTGGGCGGTCAAGGGCCGGGTCGCGGCGGCCACCGACACCCCGCTGCGCATCCCGTTCGCCAAGCTGCACGCCGATCCGGTGCTCCAAGTCGGCCCGGTCCCCGTCGTCGTCAACCTCGACCTCACCTGCTACCTCCAGGTCAGCGGCGACGGGAAGATCACCGTCGACGTGGAGCAGAGTCTCAAGGGCGACTTCAAGGCGGGCGGAACCTTCGGCACGGCCCAGGGCTGGACGCCGGTGAGCAGCTCCGACATGACGAGCACCCCGGTGCGCACCTCGGTGACCACCAGCGGAAACGTCAGGACCGCGCTGGGCGCCGAGGCCTCCGTCGGCCTCTACGGCAGCGTGGGCGTCACCGCCGACCTGGCCCCCTATCTGCGCGGCGAGGCCACCGGCACGGTCACCGCCACCTCGGCCACCCCGGGCGCGGACGCCCAGGGCACCTGGAACCTCTACGGCGGCGTCGACCTCTCCGGCGCCCTGCGCCTCCAGCTCTCCATCTTCGGCACACCGGTGCTGGAGCGGACCGTGCCGCTGGGCGCCCTGCACCGCGAGTGGAAGCTGGCGGGCGGCTCGCTCTGACCCCGGGTCAGGCCGCGCCGCCGGGTATCCAGCCCTGGCGGCGCAGCTCCGCCGAGACGTCCGGCGCCCGGTAGTGCTCGCCCTTGAGGACCTTGCCGTCGGCCCGCCGGGCGACCTGCCCGTCGGGCCCCAGCTTGCTCATGTTGGAACGGTGGACCTCGGCGATGACCGCGTCGAGGTCGATCCCGTGCACCAGCGCGGTGCCGTACGCCACATAGACCACGTCGGCCAGTTCGTGCGCGAGCCGGTCGAGGGGCCCCTGGACCGCCACCTCGGCGACCTCCGCGGCCTCCTCGGCGAGCAGCTCCCCCCGGTGCGCGGCCAGTTCGGCGGAGACCTCGGTCGGCGCGGTGCGGGCGTCCAGGCCGAAGGCGCGGTGGAACTCCCGGACGAGACGGGCGGGCGAGGCCCCGTCCTCGGGACTGGCCGGCGAACTGGCCGGTGAACCGGTGGTCGAACTGGTCATGCGAACGACTCTAGCGGCCGCCACTGACAGTCCCGCTCCCCCACCGTGCCCCCCGCCCTGGTCAGGACGGTGACCGGCTGGCAGGATCGCGCGCATGTCCAAGGTGTTCCCCCGTATCGGCAGGCGCCGCGCGCTCCAGGGCGCGGCCGCCTGCTTCGTCGCGTTCGGCCTGCTGCTGTGGTGGCTGCTGCCGCTGGGCGAGAAGCCGCCGACCGGGACGATCACCTTCAGCACCGGGACGCTGCGCGGGGTCTACCAGGAGTACGGCGAGCGGCTGCGCACCGAGCTGGGCAAGGACATGCCGGGGCTGAAGGTGAAGCTGGTCCAGAGCGCGGGGTCGTACGAGAACGTGCGGAAGGTCGCGACCGGCAAGGTGGACTTCACCATCGCGGCGGCCGACGCGGTGGAGACGTACAAGCTGAACGACGGCCCGGGCGCGGACCGGATGCGCGGGGTGGCCCGGCTCTACGACGACTACGTGCAGCTCGTCGTGCCCCAGAGCTCAGGCATCACCAGCGTCGCGCAGCTGCGGCACAAGCGGGTGGCGATAGGACTGCCCAACTCGGGCGTGCGGCTCATCGCCAACCGGGTGCTCAGGGCGGCCGGGATAGACCCCGCGAAGGACATCACGCCGGTGGCCGACGGCATAGACACCGGTCCCGACCAGCTGCGGCAGGACAAGATCGACGCGTTCTTCTGGTCGGGCGGACTGCCCACCAAGGGGCTGCTGGACCTCGCGAAGACGTTCCGCTTCGCGTTCGTGCCGATCGACGGGAGCCTCGTCACGAAGCTGCACACCGAGAGCGAGGCCGCGCTCTACTACCGGGCGACCAACATGCCCGAGTCCGCGTACCCCTCCGTGCAGCAGGGCACGACCGTCGCGACCATCGCCGTCTCCAACCTCCTCATGACCCGCAAGGACATGGACCCACGCCTCACGGAGTGGCTCACCCGCACGGTCATCAAGAGCCGCGACGACATCGGCGCCCACGTCCACTCCGCCCAACTCGTGGACCTGCGCACAGCCATCTACACAGACCCCCTGCCCCTCCAGGAGGGCGCGCGCCGCTACTACCGCTCGGTCAAACCCTGAGAGCTGTGAAACACCGGTGACCACAGCGCCCCGTCAGGGGGGCGGGGAACTGCGCGATCAACCCCCACCAGCCCGCGCCCGAAACACAGCCGCACTCACCCTCCCCTCACCCACTCCGCGGCACCGAAACACTCACCCGCAGCCCCCTCTGCCCATCGTGCTCATGGTGCTCATAAGCAATCGCACCCCCACCCGCCGCCAGCAACGCCCGAGTGATCGACAACCCCAGCCCCGACCCCTTCACGTTCTGGTGCCGCCCGCTCCGCCAGAACCGGTCCCCCACCCGCGCGAGCTCCTCGTCGGTCAGCCCCGGCCCCGTGTCGGTCACCACGACCGTCACCAGATCCCCGTCGGCCGCCACGGAGACCTCCACCGTGCCGCCCTCCGGCGTGAACTTCACCGCGTTGTCGATCACCGCGTCCAACGCGCTGGACAGCGTGACCGGATCGGCCCACCCGGTGACCGGCGGGCAGCCTCCGGTCAGCCGGACCCCCCTCGCCGTGGCCGCCGGCGCCCACGCGGCGATCCGCTCCGTCGCCAGCCGCCCGATGTCGGTCAGCATCAGGTCCGCCTCGGCGTGCTCGGCCAGCGCGAGGTCGAGCAGGTCGTCGAGGACCTGCGCGAGCCGCTTGCCCTCGGTGCGGACGGAGGCGATCTCCTCGTTGCCCTCGGGGAGTTCGAGGGCGAGCAGTTCGATGCGCAGCAGCAGCGCGGCGAGCGGATTGCGCAGTTGGTGGGAGGCGTCGGCGACGAAGGCGCGCTGCTGCTCCAGCACGTCCTCGACGTTGTCCGCCATCTCGTTGAACGACCGGGCCAGCCGTCTGAGTTCCGGCGGACCGCCGGCCGCCGCGACCCGGGACTTGAGGCGGCCGCTCGCGATCGCGTGGGTGGTGGCGTCGAGGACCCGGACCGGCCGCAGCACCCACCCGGTGAGTCGCAGCGCCGCGCCGACGGCGAGCAGCATCGCGGCGATCTCGCCGGCGCCGATGAGCAGCCAGCCGCGCAGGGTGCGGGAGCGCATCGGCCCGGTGGGCGAGTCGGTGACGACGACGGCGACGACGTCACCGTCCCGGATCACCGGAGAGGCCACGACGAGCCGGGTGCGCTGCCAGGGCCACACCTGTGCGGGGTCGTGGCTGCGGCGGCTGAGGAGCGCCTCGCCGAAGGCGTCCCGGACCTCGCCCGTCCTCGGCAGCACCCAGTCGTCGGGGGCGTTGGCCATGGAGGAGGCGTTGCGGTAGAAGACGCCCGCGCGGATGCCGTAGACGCCGTAGTAGCTGGCGAGTTCGCGGCGGAGGGTCTCCTGCCGGTCGTCCGTGCGCATCGGCCGCGCGGTGGTGGGTGTGTCGGTGACGAACTGGGCGAGGGCCGCGAACCGCGCGGTGTCGTCGATCCGGTCGACGACGACCTTCTGCTGCTGGGCGGCGGCCGTGCTGACGGCGAGCGGGACGCCGAGTGCCAGCAGCACGGCCGCCATCAGGACGATGAGCAGCGGAAGGAGACGTGTGCGCACCCGTCCCCGCTACGCGGCCGGGGCGACGAGGCGGTAGCCGACGCCGCGTACGGTCTCGATGAGCGCGGGCATGCGCAGCTTGGCGCGCAGGGAGGCGACATGCACCTCCAGGGTGCGGCCGGTGCCCTCCCAACTGGTCTGCCAGACCTCGCTGATGATCTGTTCGCGGCGGAAGACCACGCCGGGCCGCTGGGCGAGCAGCGCCAGCAGGTCGAACTCCTTGCGGGTGAGCTGGACGACCGTGCCGTCCACGCTGACCTGGCGGGTGGGCAGTTCGATGCGGACGGGGCCGAGGCGGAGCGCGCTGTCGCCGCCGGCCGGGCCGTCCTCGTGGAGGGAGCGCCGGCTGACGGCGTGGATCCGGGCGAGCAGCTCCCCGGTGTCGTACGGCTTCACCACGTAGTCGTCGGCGCCGAGGTTGAGGCCGTGGATGCGGGAGCGGACGTCGGAGCGGGCGGTGACCATGATCACCGGGGTGCTGGTGCGCTTGCGGATCTTGCCGCAGACCTCGTAGCCGTCCTGGTCGGGCAGGCCGAGGTCGAGGAGGACGACGTCGTAGGCGTCGCTCTCGGGGACGAGGGCCTGCAGGGCCTCCTCGCCGCTGCGCGCGTGGGTGACGGAGAACCCGTGCCGGGCCAGGACCGCGGAGAGTGCGGCGGCGACGTGGTTGTCGTCCTCGACGAGCAGCAGTCTCATTCCGGCCCCCTCCGGTTCAGCGGTCGTACGCCCGCGCGTGCGTGCATCAGGGCAGTCACGCTGATGGACGCCGACGGCGTCAAGTGGGTTCCGGCAGCGGGCCGACTTCCGTTACGCGGCCGATATGCGGGCAAGGTCGCAACTGCTACGACACGTGTCCGAATGCTATCGGATCGTGATGCTCAGATCTCCCTCAGATGTAATGACGCAGGTCATCGGCTCTCATTACATTCCTCCGAAACCGAGGAGGACGGAGCCCGATAGCGATGACCGAAGTATCGGTGGCCAAGGAAGACGTGGCCGCGACCGGCGAACTGGTCGTCCTGAAGAGCGTCAACAAGCACTTCGGCGCGTTGCACGTGCTCCAGGACATCGACCTGACGATCGCCCGCGGCGAGGTCGTCGTGGTGATCGGGCCCTCCGGGTCCGGCAAGTCCACTCTGTGCCGCACCATCAACCGTCTGGAGACCGTCGACTCCGGGACGATCACGATCGACGGCAAGCCGCTGCCCCAGGAGGGCAAGGAGCTGGCCCGGCTCCGTGCCGACGTCGGCATGGTCTTCCAGTCCTTCAATCTCTTCGCGCACAAGACGGTCCTCGAGAACGTGATGCTCGGTCAGCTCAAGGTCCGCAGGACGGAGCGGAAGCAGGCCGAGGAGAAGGCCCGCGCGCTGCTGGACCGGGTCGGCGTGGGCACCCAGGCCGACAAGTACCCCGCGCAGCTCTCCGGTGGCCAGCAGCAGCGTGTCGCGATCGCGCGTGCGTTGGCGATGGGCCCGAAGGTCATGCTCTTCGACGAGCCGACCTCGGCCCTCGACCCCGAGATGATCAACGAGGTCCTGGAGGTCATGCAGCAGCTGGCCCGGGACGGCATGACGATGATCGTCGTCACCCACGAGATGGGCTTCGCCCGGTCGGCCGCGAACCGGGTGGTCTTCATGGCCGACGGCCGGATCGTCGAACAGGCCGCGCCCGACCAGTTCTTCAGCAACCCGCGCAGCGACCGGGCCAAGGACTTCCTGTCGAAGATCCTGCACCACTGACCCACACGGCGATCCAGCAACCTTTCACCACTCAAAGGATGTTCATCATGCAGCTCCGCAAGGTCACCGCCGCCTCGGCCGCCGTGCTCGCCCTCGCCCTGTCCGCCACGGCCTGCGGCGGCAACGACAAGGACGACAGCGGTTCGTCGGGCGGTGGCAAGAAGATCACCGTCGGCATCAAGTTCGACCAGCCCGGCATCGGCCAGAAGACCCCGCAGGGCTACTCCGGCTTCGACGTGGACGTCGCCACGTACGTCGCCAAGAAGCTCGGTTACAGCGCGGACCAGATCGAGTGGAAGGAGTCCAAGAGCGCCGACCGCGAGACCATGCTGCAGCGCGGTGACGTGGACTTCATCGCCGCGTCGTACTCGATCACCCCGGAGCGCCAGCAGAAGGTCGACTTCGCCGGCCCGTACCTGCTGGCCCACCAGGACGTGCTGATCCGCACCGACGACACGTCCATCAAGTCGGCGTCGGACCTCAACAGCAAGAAGCTGTGCTCGGTCACCGGCTCGACCTCGGCGCAGAACGTCAAGGACAAGCTGGCGCCCAAGGCGGACCTGCAGCAGTACCCGACGTACTCGGCCTGTCTGACCGGTCTGCAGAACAAGGCCATCGACGCGCTGACCACCGACGACTCGATCCTCGCCGGTTACGCCTCGCAGTCGCAGTTCAAGGGCAAGTTCAAGCTCGGCGGTCTCAAGATGACCAACGAGAACTACGGCATCGGCGTCAAGAAGGGCAGCGACCTCAAGGCGAAGATCAACACCGCCCTGGAGTCGATGGTCTCGGACGGTTCCTGGCAGAAGGCCGTGGACAAGAACTTCGGTCCGGCCGGCTACAAGAACGAGCCCGCGCCGAAGATCGGCGACGTCAAGAGCTGAAGCAGCGCCTGACGGGTGCGCCGTCGCCGGACGGCGGCGCGCCGGGGCCGACCACGAGCGGGAGCGCGGGACATCGTGTTCGACTTTCTTGAAGGTTACGACCTGCTGGGGGCCTTCTGGGTGACGGTTCAGCTCACCCTGCTCTCGGCCGCCGGTTCGCTGGTCTGGGGCACCCTGCTGGCCGGCATGCGCGTCGGCCCGGTGCCGCTGATGCGCGGCTTTGGCACCGCCTACGTCAACGTGGTGCGGAACATCCCACTGACGGTGATCATCCTGTTCACCTCACTGGGCCTGAACCAGACGCTCAACATCAGCCTCGGCGCCGACAAGTTCGACACCATCAACTTCCGGCTCGCCGTGCTCGGTCTGATCGCCTACACCTCGGCGTTCGTGTGCGAGGCGATCCGGTCCGGCATCAACACGGTGCCGGTCGGGCAGGCTGAGGCGGCCCGCGCCATCGGGCTGAGCTTCACCCAGGTGCTGACGCTGGTGGTGCTGCCGCAGGCGTTCCGCTCGGTGATCGGCCCGCTCGCCAACGTACTGATCGCGCTCACCAAGAACACCACGGTGGCCGCCGCGATCGGGGTGGCCGAGGCGGCCCTGCTGATGAAGAAGATGATCGAGAACGAGGCACAACTCCTGCTGATCTCCGCGGTCTTCGCGTTCGGTTTCGTGTGCCTGACGCTGCCGACCGGTCTGATCCTCGGCTGGGTGGGCAAGAAGGTGGCGGTGAAGCGATGACCTCCGTGCTGTACGACGCCCAGGGCCCGCGGGCCAAGCGGCGCAACATCGTCTACACCGCGGTGTTCCTGGTCGCCGCCGCGGCCGTGGTCTGGTGGGTCTACCGGAGCCTGGACGACAAGGGGCAGCTGGACTGGGAGAAGTGGAAGCCCTTCTTCTCCGGTTCCGAGGCCTGGACCACGTACATCCTGCCCGGTCTGAAGAACACCCTGATCGCGGCCGCTCTCTCCATGCTCGTCGCGCTGCCGCTCGGCGCCGTCTTCGGCATCGCACGCCTTTCCGACCATGCCTGGGTGCGGATACCGGCCGGCGTGGTCGTGGAGTTCTTCCGCGCGATCCCGGTGCTGATCCTGATGATCTTCGGGCTCGCCCTGTTCGCCGAGTACACCAGTGTCAGCTCCGACGACCGTCCGCTGTACGCGGTGGTCACCGGCCTGGTCCTGTACAACGCCTCGGTGCTCGCGGAGATCGTCCGGGCGGGCATCCTCGCGCTGCCGAAGGGCCAGACGGAGGCGGCCCAGGCCATCGGCCTGCGCAAGACCCAGATCATGACGTCGATCCTGCTGCCGCAGGCGGTCACCGCGATGCTCCCGGCGATCGTCAGCCAGCTCGTCGTGATCGTGAAGGACACGGCGCTCGGCGGCGCCATCCTCACCTTCCCCGAGCTGCTGGCCTCGGTCTCCCCGATGAGCTCGTACTACGGCGCGAACACCATCGCCAGCTTCACGGTCGTGGCGGTGATCTACGTGGCGCTCAACTTCACCCTCACCACCTTCGCGAGCTGGCTGGAGAGCCGGCTGCGGCGCAGCAAGCGCAGCACCGGCGCGGTGCTGGGCGCCGAGGACGTCGACGAGCTCAACGCGGCCGAGGTCGGCGGCTCCTTCGGCACCGGAGCGTCCGCCTGACCCTCGGTCAACCCGCGCGACACGCACGGAGGCAGTGGTCGTATGGCCGCTGCCTCCGCCGTTTTCCCGGCACCACGGCGTCCGCGCGCCCGCCATGCTGACGTGTCCCCGGGTGCGCCGCTTGACCGGGTGGCGCCCAGTCTGTTGCATACGTTCTGTGATCGTGCACCCTGCTCCACCCACTTGTTCATCCATGTCCGTCGGGACTTGCGTACGGGCAGGGGGCGCCGCGCCGTGGACCCGGTGATCATCGTCGGAGCGGGGCCCGTCGGGCTCACGCTCGCCCTGGCGCTGGCCCGCCAGGAGGTGCCGTCCGTCGTCCTGGACGAGGGCCCGGGCAAGGACGAGCCGCGCCCCGCGCGCACGGTGGTGCTGCGCGAGGACACCGCCGCCCTGGTGACCCGGCTGAGCGGCGCCCCGCTGGACGACCTGGGCGCCCGCTGGACCGGCTGGCGGTCGATGCGGCGCCGGCAGGTGATGCGCGAGGTCGTCTTCGACGACGCCGCCGAACCGTCTCCGCTGCACATCGCGCAGCACGTGCTGACGAACGCGCTGCGCGCCGCGATCGCCGACGAACCGCTGGTCAAGGTGGCCACGGACAGCCGTCTGGACACGATCGAGCAGGAGCGCTCCGGCGTCACCGCGCACACCCGCGGCCCCCGGGCCACCTGGTGGCGGGGCAGCTACCTGGTGGGCTGCGACGGCCCGCGCTCGACCGTGCGCAAGCTGCTGGACATCCGCTTCCCGGGCCGTACGGCGGTGGAGCGGCACGCGGTCGCCGCGCTGCGCGCGGAACTTCCCTGGCCCGGTCAGGCGTTGCTCCATCGGACCCCGCCGTGGCGGATGTCCGGGCCCCCGGCCGGGGAGGTGACCGCCCGCCCCCTCCCGGACGGCGTGTGGCGCCTGGACTGGCTGCTGCCGCCCGGCAAGGACCTGGTCACGCCCGAGCTCCTGGTGGCCCGGATCCGCGAGACCCTCGCGGGCTGGACGGGCGGCCCCACACCGCCGTACGACCTGCTCGACACCGGAGTCCACACCGTGCACCACCGCCTGGCCCGCCGCTGGCGGGTGGGCCGGGTCTTCGTCGCCGGGGACGCGGCGCACCTGCTCGGTGTGCTCGGGACGCACGGGCTGGACGAGGGGCTGCGGGACGTCGACAACCTCGCCTGGAAGCTGGCCCCGGCCTGGCACCACGGCCCGCACGAGGCGCTCCTCGACAGCTACCAGACCGAGCGGCGGGCGGTGGTGGCGGCCCGGCTGCGCGCCGCCGACCAGGTGCTGCCGGTGCTGCGCGGCGGTGGCGGGCTGCGCGGCTTCGTCCCCGGCGCATCACGGGGGCACGACGCGCTCCTCATCGACGGTCACCTGGGGCACGGCCAGCTCGGTGCGCCGGGGGCGTACGCCGACTCGCCCCTGGCGCCCCGGCACCTGGAGCACGAGCTCCCGGTCGACACCCCGCCCGGGTCCCCGGTCACCGACGTCCGGGTCACCGCGGAGGACGGCACCTTCGTGCAGCTCCGCTCGCGGCTCGGCCGGGGCGCGCTGCTCGTCGTCCTCATCGCGCCCGGCACCGGTGTGTGGGACCGCAAGCACTGGGTCTCCGCCGGGATCATGCCCCGACTGACGGCGGCCGTGACCGCGCTGCCGCACCGCGCCGAACTGCTGGTCGCCGAGGCCTACCCGGGCGCACCGGCGCACACCGTGCTGCTCGTACGCCCCGACGGCCACCTGGTCACCGCGCTCAACGGGGTCCGCCCGGCCGATCTGTACGCGGCGGCCGAGGCGACGCTGGGCGGGAAGGACACGGAGAAGACGGAGGCGGAGGCGGAGGCCGGTTCCACCGCGCGGTGACCCCTCGTGGTGGTCGCGCGGTCCACATGCTGACGGTGAGTTGACCGGTGTGGACCGGCGTGGTGTACTCCGCATCGTGAACGACACCACTGTGCGCCTGTGGCGGAAGGTCCATGTGGACCTCGTCCGCTATGCGGGCTGCGTGTGTCTTCCGTCCTGCTGATTTCGCATTTCACCTCTCCCTGCGGGCGCCGTCTGCGCCCCCTTTCTGCGAACCCTCATCAGGAACGGTGCACGTGTCTGCCTCTCTCTCCTCGTCCGTTTCTCCCTCCGCCTCCGCACCCGGCGCCGCGCCCACCCAGGCGGACCTCCTCGACTTCGTGCGGCACACGGCCGCCGACGCCGAGCTGATCTCCTCGCTCCCGCTCGACCCCGAGGGCCGCACCTGGGTACGGCTCGACGGCCCCGCCGGCAGCGAGGCCTGGCTGATCGGCTGGCCACCCGGCACCGGTACCGGCTGGCACGACCACGCGGAGTCGGTCGGCGCCTTCCTCACCGCCGCCGGCGAGCTGCACGAGAACTCGCTCGCCACCCGGCTGCCCACCGACGGCTGGAAGACCCTGGAGCTCTCCGAAGGCGTCGACCGCGAGCGCCGGCTGCCCGCCGGAAAGGGCCGATCCTTCGGCCGCGACCATGTCCACGAGGTGTTCAACGAGTCCGCCGAGCACCACGCGATCTCCGTCCACGCCTACTACCCGCCGCTGCCCCGGATCCGCCGCTACAGCCGCAGCGGCCAGGTGCTCCGCCTGGAGCAGGTCGAGCGCCCGGAGGACTGGCAGTGAGCGGCACGGAGCAGGCGGAGCAACAGCCGGTGGGCATCGACGAGTTGCTGGACCGGGTGCGCGCGGGCTACCGGCGCGTCGAGGCGCAGGAGGCGCACGAGGCGGCGCGGGCCGGGGACGCCCTGCTGGTCGACATCCGGTACGCGGCACTGCGCGAGCGGGACGGGGTGATCCCGGGCGCCCTCGTCATAGAGCGCAACGAGCTGGAGTGGCGGCTCGACCCCCAGGGCAGCCACCGGACCCCCGAGGCCACCGGCCACGACCTCCAGGTCGTCGTCATCTGCAACGAGGGCTACGCGTCCAGCCTGGCCGCCGCCTCCCTGCACCAGCTGGGCCTGCACCGGGCGACGGACCTGATAGGCGGCTTCCAGGCGTGGAAGGCGGCAGGGCTGCCGGTCGCCCTCTAGTCGTCGAGAAACGTCCGGTCACCGTCGAGTCGTCGAGCGCCCGGCCGCTTTTGGGTCTACGACGCTCCGGTGCCGGTCGGGTACGCGCGGCCGTCGATGAGGGCGGCGAGGCCGTCGAGCACCCGGTCGAGCCCGAACTCCCAGGCGTGCCGGGGGCTGTACGCGGCGCCCTGGGCGGTGCCCGCCGCCGTGCCGACCCGGGCGGCGGTGGGGTAGGCACGCGGGTCCAGCACCCTTTCCAGCAGAGGGGCGTTGGCCGCCCACCACTGCTCGTCGTCCATCGCGCTGTCCTGCCGGGCGGCGCGCGCCTCCGCCGCCGAGCGGGCGTTGGCCTGGACGAAGGTGAGCAGAAAGGTCAGCGCGGCGTCCATCTCGACGTCGTCGAGCCCGAGTCCGTCCAGCGCCGACAGTTCGTGCTCGTACTTGGCCATCATCCCCGGTCCCAACGGCGGGCGGCCGGTGGAGACCGTCGCGGCCCAGGGGTGCGCGTCGAACAGCGCCCTGTTCTCTTCCGCGACGGCGGCCAGCCGGACCCGCCACGGCCGGCCGGCGGTGTCGGCCCGGGACATCCGCAGGTAGGCGGTGTCCAGCATGAGGTCCAGCAGCTCGGCCTTGCCCGGCACATAGGTGTAGAGCGTCATCGGGACCACGCCCAGCTGCTGCGCGACGCGGCGCATGGTGACCGCGTCCAGGCCCTCGGCGTCCGCCAGCCCGATGGCGACGTCGACGACCGTGTCGATGTCCAGCCGCTGCCGCGGTCCGCGTCGCGGGGCGGCGGGGACCCGCCAGAGCAGTTCCAGGGAGCGGGCCGGATCACCGGCACCGCTGCGGTCGAGAGGCATTCCGTCATCCTCCCCCACGAAGCGTCGCCCCCTCGCCAATTACTCTGTACGCAGTACAGTGTACTGCGTACAGAGTAATTTCCCCGACCAAGGAGTGCCTGTGCCGATCACCGCTTCCGCCGTCTCCCTGAACGTCGACGACGTCGTGGCCTCCAGCGCCTTCCTCACCGAACACTTCGGATTCCGCGAGGAGACGGCCGCCGACGGGTTCGCGTCACTGGCCCGCGACGACGCCGGGATGAACGTCGTCTACCTGCGGCGCGGACTGGCCTCGCTCCCCGAGGACCAGCGCGAGGACCACGCCGACGGGGTGATCCTCGCCTTCGTCGTCGACAACCTCGAAGCCGAACTGGCCCGCCTGACCGCCGAGGGGGTCACGATCACGATGCCGCTGCGCGAGGAGCCCTGGGGCGAACGCGCCTTCCAGGTCACCGACCCCAACGGCGTCATCGTCCAGCTCGTCGACTGGAACGCGTCCGACGGCCACTGAGTCGGTGGTGCGCCGCTAGTCCTTCGCCGTCGCCACCGTCACCGCGGGCACCCGCAGCGCCAGCCGCCCGGGAAGCGCCGCGGCCACCAGCGCGAGCAGTGCGGCGGTCGCGACGACGGTCACGTACAGCAAGGGCGTGACCGTCGGCGCGGCCCGGCCCGTCATACCGACGCTGAACGCGGTCAGGACGGCGAGCGCGATACCGCTGCCGAGGGCCGTGGCCAGCGTCAGCACCGAGAGCACCTCGGTGCGCAGCATCCGCAGCACCTGGCGGCGGGTCGCCCCGGCCAGCCTGAGCAGGGCGAACTCGCGGACCCGGTCGGCGACCGACATCGCGAGCGTATTGACGACGGCGATCGCGGTGAACGCCAGGACCAGCCCCATGGCCAGGTAGTTGACCTCGGCGTTGTCCTGCTGCCGGTCGGCCTGGAGGGAGTCGGCGGCGCCCGGCGAAAGAATCCGCAGCCCCGGGAACTCACGGAGTGTAATCGCGAGTTGTGCTTGTGTACGGACTGTGCTGACGAGGACGGAGGAGGCGAGCGGGTTGTCCACGTGGTGTACGACGAGGTCGTGGGCGAAGGTGAGGTCGCCGAAGCCCAGACCGCGGGCGTAGACGGCGGCGACGGTGAGCGTGGCGGGCGTGCCGTCGCCGAGGGTGAGCTTCAGGGTGCTGCCCGGCTTCAAGTGGTGCTGATCGGCGGCGATTTCACTGACTGCGACGGTGCGGTCGGTGAGACGGTCCAGGGAGCCGGCGGTGACCTCGGGGTCCCAGGTGCGGGCGAGGCCCTCGGGGGTGACGCCCTGGGCCGGGTACTTGTCGAGTCCGACGCGGACGGTCGTGCGGACCACTTCGGTGACGGCGTCGTGGTCCGTGCGCAACTGCCGTGCCGCCGCGGCCGGTACGCCCGGTCCCTGGGCGGCGACGACCCAGTCGGCGGTGACTCCGGCGCGGGCCTGGGCGCGGGCGGCGTCGCCGAGGGTCGACTGGACGAACAGCACGGTGCAGGTCATGCCGATGAGCAGGGTGAGAGGGGTGACGACGGAGGCCATCCGGGCGGCGTTCCCGCGCAGGTTGGCGGTGGCGAGCCGGCCGCCGTGGCCGGTGAGCCGCAGCGGTCCGGCCAGCAGCAGCACGGCCGCCCTGACCAGCAGCGGGCCGAGCAGGGCGACGGAGGTGGAGAGGACCACGACGGCGAGGAAGGTGACGGGGGTCGACGCGGGCTCGGTACGCAGGGAGGTGAGCAGCACGACGAGCACGACCCCACCGGCGAGCAGCAGCAGACCGGCGGCGATCCGCCCCCAGGCGACCCGGGCGGGCTCGACCCGCGATTCGGCCAGCGCCTCGGTCGGCCGGATCCGGGCGATGCGCCGGGAGGCGATCCGGGCGGCGGCCCAGGCACCGGCCAGGGTCGCGGCGAGCGCGGCGAACGGCGGGAAGACACCGGTGGTGTGCTGAAGCGTGGCGGGTACGGCGCCCAGGGCGACGAACCTGCTGTGCAGCCAGGCACCGAGCGGCAGCCCGAGGAGAGCGCCCGCCGTGCCGGCGACCGCGCCGACGATCAGCGCCTCACGGCCGAGCAGCCGACGGATCTGGCCGGGGGTGGCGGCGAGGGCGCGCAGCAGGGCGAGTTCGCGGTGCCGCTGCTGGACGGTGAGCGCGAAGGTGCCGACGACCACCAGGATCGCCACGAGCAGCGAGGTCCCGCCCATGGCCGCGCCCATGCTGACCAGCCGGACCCGGGCGGCAGCGGCGTCCAGGAACTCGACGGGGCCGCGGGCGTCGCCGGTGGAGACCTGGGCGGTGGTGCCGCGCAGCGCTCGCGCCACGGCCTGCTTCAGCCGCTCCGGGTCGGTGCCGTGCTCGGGCAGCACGCCGAACGCGGTGACCTGCCCGGGGTGCGCGGCCAGCCTGCGGGCCTCGGCGGCGGAGAAGAAGAGGGACGTCTGGTGGCTGACGCCGGTGGCCGGGGCGGCGATCCCGGTGATCCGGTAGGCGCGCGGGGTCCGCGTCGACTGCACGGTGAGCGTGTCACCGGGCGCCAGGTGGGCGCGCGCGGCGAGGTCGCGGTCGACGACCAGGTCGGTGGCGGCCCTCGGGGCGGCGCCGGAAACCAGCCGGTACGGAGTGAGCGCGGCGGACTCCCAGGCGTGCCCGTAGGCGGTACGGCCGCCGGTGCCGGCCGGGGTCGACGGCTGGGCGAGGAAGGTCAGTTCGGGCACGACCCGGGCGACTCCGGGCGTGCGGGCGAGTCTGGTCTCCAGCCCGGCCGGCAGCCAGGCGCGCTCGGCGATGGGTTTCGCCTTGTGCTTGACCTTGGTCTTGCCGTGCTTGTGTTTGACGGTGATCCGGTGGACGTACTGGTCGGCGGAGACCACGACGGGGGCCGCCGCATAGCGCTCGGTGCGGATCGTGCCGCGCAGGCCGGTGTCGAGGAGGGTGCCGCAGGCGGAGATCAGCGCGGCCGCGCACAGCAGGGCGAGAAAGGCGCCGAGGAACCCGGCCTTGCGGGCGCGGACGGTCTTGAGGGCGTAGCGCAGCATCATGGCGTACACGGTCGTCCACCCACCGGTGCCCGGGCACTGCGGTGGTCCGGCGTCTTGGAAGGGGGTTATCCCCACCCCCGCCGTGACCGACCGCCTGACCGCCCGTCAGAAGTCCCCGCCCTCCAGGAACTCCGTGTCCTCGCCCTCTTCCTCCAGGGCCCGCCGGACGACCCTGAGCGCCATGCCCTCGGCGTATCCCTTGCGGGCGAGCATGCCGGCGAGGCGGCGGATGCGCCGGTCCCGATCGAGGCCCCGGGTGGAGCGGAGTTTGCGGGCGACGAGTTCGCGCGCGGTCTCCTCCTCCTGCTCGGAGTCGAGCTGCCCGACGGCCTCGTCGATGAGCGAAGGGTCGACGCCCTTGGTCCGCAGTTCCTGGGCGAGGGCACGCCGGGCCAGTCCCCGGCCGTGGTGCCGGGACTCCACCCAGGCGTCCGCGAACGCGCTGTCGTTGATCAGCCCGACCTCCTCGAACCGCGACAGCACCTCCTCGGCGACCTCGTCCGGGATCTCCCGCTTGCGCAGGGCGTCCGCGAGCTGCTTCCGAGTGCGCGGCGTCCCGGTGAGCAGGCGCAGACAGATCGCCCGCGCCCGCTCAGCCGGGTCCGCCGGAGGCTCCCCCTGCTCGGCCCTCGACAAGGAGGAGGAGTCCCCGTCCTCACCGGACGGCTCCCCGAAGCCACGCCGACGGCGCGTCCCGGACTTCCGCGGGCCACGGCCGGGTGATCCGTGTCCGCGGGGCCCGTCCGGGCCGTCGTGCGTGCCGTCTTCGTACACTCCGCCGTACGAAGCGGGCAGACCGTCGTCCTCGTACGAGCCGTCACGCCCGTATGAGCTCTCGTTCCCCCGTGCGGCACCACCGCGGCGGCGCCTGCGCGCCCCCGGGTAGGCCACGCCGTCCCGTCCGTACCCGTCGCCGCCCGTGCCATGGACCTCGCCGCCGTCCCCGGCGGAGCCCGGGTCGCCCCCGGCGCCCCTCCCCCGTGGGGCACCGGGGGACGTGTACTCGTGGTCGGCCCAGTCGGTTCGTCGTGTCACGGCGTCAGCTCTTGGCTGCGGCGGCCTTGGGCTTGGTGACCTTGGCGACGGCCGGGGCCGGCACCGTCTTCGCCGCGTCGTCCGTGGCCGCGGCGGTGGTGGCCGCGTCCGCGCCCGGCTCGGCGGCGGGCTTCTCCGGGCGGACACCGACGCCCAGCTTCTCCTTGATCTTCTTCTCGATCTCGTTGGCCAGGTCGGGGTTGTCCTTGAGGAAGTTGCGCGCGTTCTCCTTGCCCTGGCCGAGCTGGTCGCCCTCGTACGTGTACCAGGCGCCGGCCTTGCGGACGAAGCCGTTCTCCACGCCCATGTCGATCAGGCCGCCCTCGCGGCTGATGCCCTGGCCGTAGAGGATGTCGAACTCGGCCTGCTTGAAGGGCGGTGCGACCTTGTTCTTGACGACCTTGACCCGAGTGCGGTTGCCGACCGCCTCCGTGCCGTCCTTCAGGGTCTCGATGCGGCGGATGTCGAGTCGCACCGAGGCGTAGAACTTCAGCGCGCGGCCACCGGTCGTGGTCTCCGGGGAGCCGAACATCACGCCGATCTTCTCGCGGAGCTGGTTGATGAAGATCGCGGTGGTCTTGGACTGGTTGAGCGCGCTGGTGATCTTCCGCAGCGCCTGGCTCATCAGACGGGCCTGGAGACCGACGTGGCTGTCGCCCATCTCGCCCTCGATCTCCGCGCGCGGGACGAGCGCGGCGACGGAGTCGATGACGATGAGGTCGAGGGCGCCGGAGCGGACCAGCATGTCCACGATCTCCAGGGCCTGCTCGCCGTTGTCCGGCTGGGAAAGGATCAGGTTGTCGATGTCGACGCCGAGCTTCTGCGCGTACTCGGGGTCGAGGGCGTGCTCCGCGTCCACGAACGCGACCTGGCCGCCCGCCTTCTGCGCGTTGGCCACGGCGTGCAGGGTCAGGGTTGTCTTACCGGAGGACTCCGGTCCGTAGATCTCCACGACGCGGCCGCGCGGCAGGCCACCGACACCGAGGGCGACGTCGAGCGCGGTCGACCCGGTCGAGATGACCTCGATGGGCTCCTTCGTCCGGTCACCCATGCGCATGACCGCGCCCTTGCCGAATTGCCGTTCAATCTGTGCGAGCGCGGCGTCGAGCGCCTTCTCGCGGTCGGTTCCTGCCATGGGTTCCACCCGGTTTGCTTGAGTCGATCGCTTCACGTCAAAGACGCTAACGCCTGCCACTGACAATGCGCCCCGCCGCCGGTCCGGCCTGTGGATAACTCGGGGATATAACGGACGAAACCGTTCCCAACTACCGCTGAAATCCCCGTCGCGAGTTCCGCCGGAGCCTCCATAAGAATGGATGTTCGATTTTCGTGTCAAGCGCACCACGCGGTACTCCCGTACTTCCCCGCACCGCGCACACCCACCGCGCACCCCCCGGCGCACGGGTCGGGAGCGGGCGCTCACGGCGCACGGCACGGCAGTG
This sequence comes from Streptomyces sp. NPDC007901, assembly GCF_042959465.1. Taxonomy (NCBI): domain Bacteria; kingdom Bacillati; phylum Actinomycetota; class Actinomycetes; order Kitasatosporales; family Streptomycetaceae; genus Streptomyces; species Streptomyces sp. NPDC007901. Next base: position 211,490 of record NZ_JBIBKW010000015.1, read on the forward strand.
TGCTCGCCACGTGCCCCGCGGTGCCCGAAACGGCATTCACCCGATCGTGAGTTTCCGCATGCCCGCGGCCTACGTGCCGTGATGCTCGAAGAGGCGGCCGGTGAGCGGCGCCGCCGCCGTGTGCCGTGGGTGGGGAGAACGCATGACACGTGAGACGGGACGACGCGGCCTGGACGAGCAGGCCCTGCTGCTGGCGGCGGGGCTCGCCGACCTGGCGGTGAGCACGGTGGGCACCGCCTTCGGGACGTTACGCGGGTTGCTGCGCCGCTCGGACACCGCCGCACTGGCGGCGGAGGCCGAGCACGACCTCACCGCGCGGGGGCGCCTGGTCCTGGACCGGTACGCGACCGTCCCCCCGGCCCATCTGGAGATCCTCGCCCGGCACGCCCTCGCCCGGCGGACCTCCGCCGATGGCTGACCGGTGGGATCCGGCCGTCTTCAAGAACCGTGTCGACGAGGTACTGCGCCGGTTCGTCGCCGAGGAGGCCGACCAGTTCGCGGCGGTCGACCCGCTGCTGGGCCCGGTGGCCGAGCAGCTGGAGGCGGCGGTCGCGGACGGCAAACGGCTGCGGGCGGCGTTCTGCTACTGGGGCTGGCGTGCCGTGGGCCAGCCGGACAGCGACGCGCTGGTACGGGCGGCGGCCTCCATGGAACTCGTGCACGCCGCCGCCGTCGTACACGACGACCTCATCGACGACAGCCCACTGCGGCACGGGCGCCCCACCGCACACATCGCCCTGCGGACCGCCGTACGCGCCCGCGCGAGCGCCGACGACACCGCGCGGGCGCTGGCGATGCTCGTGGGCGATCTGCTGATGTCGCTGGCCGGGCAGCTGTTCGCGGCCTGCGGGCTGCCCGCCGCCTATCTCGCCCGGGCCCGCCCCCTGTGGTCGGTGCTGGCCCGGGAGCTGATCGCCGGCGAGTGCCTGGAGATCCTGCGCACCGGGGCCGGCCCGGACACCACGGCCTCGCTGAAGGTGATCCGCTACAAGACCGCCAAGTACACCGTCGAGCAGCCCCTGTTGATCGGCGGCGCCCTGGCCGGGGCAGGCGACCGGCTGCGCGAGGGGTACTCCGCGTACGGGCTGCCGCTGGGCGAGGCGTTCCAGCTGCGCGACGACCTGCTGGGCCTGTTCGGGGCCCCGGAGCACACCGGCAAGGCCAACGCCGACGACGTGCGCGGTCACCGGCCCACCGCCCTGCTCGCGGAGACCTGGCGGCTCGCCCGCGAGGACGACCGGGAGCGGCTGGGCGCGCTGCTCGGCAGCCGTGATCTGGACGCGGACGGCCTGGACGCGGTCCGCGAGGTGATGTGCCGGCTCGGGGCGCCCGACCGGATCGAGGCCATGATCGGCGCGCGGGTGGCGACGGCGCTCGACGCCCTGCACGAACTGGACGTGCCGCCCCCGGCCGCCGGCGCCCTGACCGCGCTGGCCCACTCGGCCACGGTCCGCCGGTCCTGACGCCGCTGCCCCTTCTCCCGCCCGCGAAGACGAAGACAAGGAGCCCTGCCGTGATCCACACCGAGGCCTCGATGGACGCCCTGCGGGACGCCGGTGACGAACTCGCCGATGCCACGGTCGCCGCCCTCTTCGAGCGCGGGGAGGTGGGCACGTTCAACACCCTGATGCGCTACGTCTCCACCGCCGGCGCGCCGCTGCCGGACGGGCTGCCCGACGTCGCGCGGGAGTACCTGGAAGCCACCCGGGTCCCGCCGTCCTGGGTGGACTGGGGCGAGATGGAGAAGGCCCGGCTGTTCTTCATCGACAACAACGTGCACATCTCGACCGCGCTCTCCTTCGCCTCCATGCCCGCCTGTTACGTCGTCCCGCGCGTGGCGAAGCTGCTGTCGGCCGCCCACGGGCTGAAGTACCCCTCCAAGCGGATGGCGGAGACCGGCCAGTTCACCGTCTATCTGATGCGGCCCGACGCCTTCGAGGCCGGGAGCCGCTTCATCCCGGCCGCCCAGAAGGTGCGGCTGCTGCACGCCTCGATCCGGCATCACCTCACACGTGAGAACCGCTGGGACACCGCGGCGCTCGGCACGCCGATCTGCCAGGAGGACATGATCGGCGGCCAGATGTTCTTCTCGCTGCTGGTCCTCGACAGCCTGCACCGGCTGGGCATCCACCTGTCCACGGAGGGCGCGGAGGCGTACTACTACGCGTGGCGGGCGGTCGGCGCCATGCTCGGCGTCGACCAGGAGGCCGTCCCGAAGACCCTCGACGAGGCGCGCGCCTTCCTCGACCTGTACATGGTCCGGTACATGGGCCCTTCCGAGGAGGGCGCGGTCCTGACCCGGCAGCTCATCGACCTCTACGAGGAAGTCGCCCCCGGCACCTTCTTCGACCCGATCGTCTCGGCCCTGATCCGCCACCTGGTCGGCGACACCTGCGCGGACTGGCTGGAGGTGCCGCGCACCCCGTGGGACACCGCCGTCAAGGCCGTACCGCACCTCCTCGGCGTCCTGGAGACCATCGAGGACCGCTCCCCGCTGGGCGCCTGGGCCCTGGACCGCCTCGGCCACCTCACCACCGTCCTCGAGCTGTCCTGCCTCACCCGCGGCCGTGTCATGCACTACGCCATCCCCGAACACCTCAAGAAGGACTACGGCCTCCCGGGCTCGGTGCCGCGCACCCGACGGTGGACCCCGCCGGCCGCCACGGTCTCCTGATCGCCCCTGCTCCCCGTACTCCTCAAGGCGTACGGCGGCTGTCTTCGGCCGGACGACGACCGCGCGGGCTGCTCCCGGGAGGCTGGGCGCATGCCCTCGCCCGTGAAGACGCCGACCCGTGAACCACTGCCGAACGCCCTGACCGGGGTCCGTCCCGCCGAGCGTCTCTGCCACGCGACCGGTGCGCTCCTGGTCCTCTCCGGCCTGGCGCACCTGGTGGTGTTCGCGGTGGACGGCGGCCCCTGGTACGGGCCGGTCTCCTGGCGCAAGCCCGTCACGTTCGGGCTCTCCTTCGGGCTGACCCTGATCGCGGTCACCTGGGTCACCTCGTATCTGAGGATCGGGGAGCGGCTGCGCACCGTGCTGCTCGTCGTGTTCGCCGCCGACTGCGTGGTGGAGGTCGGCGGGATCACCCTGCAGGCGTGGCGGCGGGTGCCCTCGCATCTCGACATGGAGACACCCTTCGACACGGCGGTGTCGATGACGCTCGCGGTGGGTGGCGGGGTGCTGGTGGTGCTGCTCACCGTCTTCGCCGTCGCATCGTTCCGGCGGCGGCCGGCCGGTCCCGTCGGCATGGCGCTCGCGGTGCGGTCGGGGTTCGCGATCCTGCTGGTGGCGCTGGTCTCGGGAGCCGCGATGATCGCGCGCGGGGTGGTGCTCGTCCGGACCGGGCACCAGGAGGCGGCCTACGGCTCGACGGCCCCGCTCAAGCCGCTGCACGGGGTCAGCCTGCACGCGGTGCTGGTCCTGCCCGCGCTCGCCTCGCTGTTGTCCCGCACCGCATGGAGCGAACAGGTCCGCCGGCGGATCGTGGCCACAGCGGTGGGCTGCTACACGGCCGCCGTCGCCGCGGCCGGGGTGTGGGCGGTGCTCACGTACTGACGGCGGCCTGATGACGACCGCCGTCAGGCGGAGGACGCCTCCTCGGACTCCTCGACGGGCCGCTGCCATATCAGCCGTCGCGCGCGTGTGAGCAGCCCCGGACTGCCGGTGCCACGACGGCGGTGCCCGTGTACCCGGGGGTCGTCCGTGACGTCGTACCGCTTCACATAGGCGCCCAGGAACGCCTGGAGCGTGGCGACCGCCGGGATGGCGATCAGCGCGCCGACGGCGCCGAGGAGCGCGGTGCCCGCGATGACCGAGCCGAAGGCGACCGCCGGGTGGATGTCGACGGACTTGGAGGTCAGCTTGGGCTGGAGCATGTAGTTCTCGAACTGCTGGTAGATCACGACGAACACCAGCACCCACACCGCGTACAGCGGGTCGACGGTGAACGCGATCAGCATCGGCAGCGCGCCCGCGAGATAGGTGCCGATGGTGGGGATGAACTGCGAAACCAGTCCCACCCAGACGCCCAGCACGGGCGCGTACGGCACGCCCAGGGCCTCCAGCAGGATGTAGTGGGCGATGCCGGAGATCAGCGCCATCACACCGCGCGAGTACAGATAGCCGCCGGTCTTGTCGACGGCGATCTCCCAGGCGCGCAGCACCTCGGCCTGGCGGGCGGGCGGCAGCACCGAGCACAGGGTGCGGCGCAGCCGGGGGCCGTCGGCGGCGAAGTAGAAGGCGAACAGCGTGATCGTCAGCAGCTGGAAGAGGCCGCCGAGCACCTGCCCGGAGACATCGAGCACCCCGGCCGCGCTGTTCTGCGCGTACTTGCGCAGCCAGTCGGAGTGCAACAGGCCTTCCTGGACGTCGACCCGCTTCACCTCGGTGTGGAAGGTGTGGTTGACCCAGTTGATGACCGAGTCCAGGTAGTCCGGAAAGTCTTCGACGATCTTGATGATCTGGCCGGCCAGCATCGAGCCGAGCAGGGTGACAAACCCGGCGACGGCGATCGCCAGGCCGAGGAAGACCAGGAAGGTCGCGAACCCGCGGCGCATGCCACGGGAGGCCATCCAGCTCACCGCGGGCTCGATGGCCAGCGCCAGGAAGAATGCGATGAGGATGTTGATCAGCAGACCGGTGAGCTGGTGGAAGGCCCAGCTGCCCAGCTGGAACGCGGCGACGAGGGCGAGCGCCAGCACCATGGCGCGCGGCAGCCAGCGCGGCATGCGGGCACCCGGCAGCGCGGCGCCGGCGGCCGGGGGTGCGGCGGGCGGCGTCGTGTCGACCGGGGAGGTGTCCTGGGCGGTGCGCCCGTCGTCGTCAGTGGGTGCCACGGTGCAAGTCTCGCCCACGCCACTGACAACGCGTGGCCCGTATCCGATCTCCGTGCACGGTCAGCGCCTCTCCCCCGGAACGTTCATGACCGTGCAGACCACGCGCCACACGTCCTTGGCCTCCCAGCCCGAGTCCAGCGCCTCGTGCACCGTCAGCCCGCCGAGCTCCGTCATCACATGATCGCGCGCGAAGGTGTCGGCGTACCCGGAACCGAAGTGTTCCGCCATCCGCTGCCAGAAGACCGTCAACCGCATGACACCAGTATCCCGCCCCTGAGAGTGGGCCCTGCCCGGGAGCGCTTGCCGAGACCGCTTTCCGCCCTACGGTCTTTCGCATGGCCGAAACCGGAGCTTCCCCACTCCCCCCTACGCCCCCGGCGCACTCCCCGCTGTTCCGCGCCGAGCAGTTCATGTGGCTCACCGCACGCGTGCTGGAGCAGCGCCTCTTCTCGTACCACTTCCTGAACGGCGGCCCCGATCCGGTGGAGACGGCGCTGGACGCCTACCGCAACGAGGACGGCGGGTACGGTCACGCGCTGGAGCCCGATCTGCGCGGTCCGGTGAGCCAGCCGCTGCACACCGGGCACGCGCTGCGCGTCCTGGACGCCATCGGGCGCTGCGGCGGCCAGCGGGTGGAGCGCGTGTGCCGCTACCTCACGGCCGTCTCCACGGTGGACGGGGCGCTGCCGGCGATCCATCCGAGTCAGCGCGGCTATCCGGCGGCCCCGTTCATCCCGATCGTCGACGACCCGCCCAGCGAGCTCCTGGCCACCGGTCCGGTGGTGGGTCTGCTGCACCGCAACGAGGTGTGGCACGCCTGGCTGTTCCGGGCCACCGACTTCTGCTGGGAGGCGGTGGAGTCCCTTCAGAAGTCGCACCCCTACGAGGTCGAGGCCGCGGTCGCCTTCCTGGACACGGCACCCGACCGGCCGCGCGCGGAGGCGGCCGCCGACCGGCTGGGCCGCCTGGTGCGCGAGCACCGGCTGGCCGCGCTGGACCCGGCGCGGCTGGGCGCGTACCCGGTCGCGCCCGGCTACGCGCCCGGTGAGCACCACTTCCCGCACGACTTCGCGAGGACCCCGAACTCGCTCGCGCGCGCGTGGTTCACCGACGAGGAGATGGACCGCTCGCTGGAGTTCCTCGCCGCGGAGCAGGCGGCGGACGGCGGCTGGCCCGTCCGCTGGCGGCAGTGGGCACCGGCCGCCGCCCTGGAGGCCCGCCCCATGGTGACGATCGACGCCCTGCGCACCCTCAAGGCGTACGGCCGTTTCGTGGGGTGACGGACCTCTCAGCCGGTGAGGGCGCGCAGGCCCGCCGTGACCACCACGGCGACGCCGACGACGACCAGGAAGGGCGCGCGCAGCACCAGCGCCACGGCGGCCGCCCCGAGCCCCGCGGCCCGGGCGTCCAGTACGAGCGCGTGCCCGTCGGCGAACGTCTGCTGGGCCGTGAGGGCGGCGAGCAGGGCCACCGGCAGCAGGGCGGCCAGCCGCCGCACCACCGGCCGTTCCAGGACGCCCGCGGGCACCAGCAGTCCGGCGAGCTTGACGGCATAGCAGCCGAGGGCGGTCGCGCCGACCGCGATCCAGACGTTCATCAGGTCTCCTCGGGTGTGTCGTCGGGTGCCTTGCCGGATGCGTGACCGGATGCCTTGCCGGATGCGTGACCGGATGCGTCGTCGAGTGCCTGGCCGGACGCGTCGTCGGGTGCGCCGTCGCGGCCGCGGCCCGAGCGGCGGCCGGAGACGAAGAGCGCGACCGGCGCCGCCAGCGCGGCCACCAGGACCGGCACGCCCGCGGGCAGCACGGGCAGCAGACCGAGCCCCAGCAGCACGGCGAGGGCGGCGACCGCGCGTTCCGTCGTGCCCCGCAGCATGGGGGCGAGCAGCGCCAGGAAGACGGCGGGTCCGGCCGCGTCCAGGCCCCAGGCGTCGGTGTCCCCGACGGCCTTGGCGCCGAGTGCGCCCAGCAGGGTGGTGAGGTTCCACAGCACGTACAGGCTGAGCCCGGTGACCGTGAAGCCGATCCGCGCGGCGCGCCGCGTCGGCTGGGCCAGGGTCACCGCGGTGGTCTCGTCGATCACCCACTGGGCGGCCAATGGCCGCACCGCGCGCGGGAGGGCGAGCACCTGCGACAGCCGCAGCCCGTAGAACGCGTTGCGCACCCCGAGGAAGAAGGCACCGGCCGCCGCGGTGAACGGGTTGCCCCCGGCCGCGAGCGCGCCCACCAGGGCGAACTGGGAGGCGCCAGTGAACACCAGGAGGCTGAGCGCGCAGGTCTGGAGCAGGCCGAGCCCGCTGCCGGCCGAGGTCACCCCGAAGGCGAACCCGGAGAGTCCCACGGCGACCCCGACCCCGAGGGCGTCCCGGACGACGGCGGAGTCCGGCTTCGGCTCCCCTTCGCCGCGTATGTCTGCGAGTGCTGTCTGCTGTGCCACGCCCAGCACGCTACGGACGGGCGTCCCGCGCGTCTTGTACGTTCTTGCGCTCGCGCTGGTAGGCGCCCGGTGGGACGCCGACGATCCGCGCGAAGTGCCGGTTGAGGTGCGGCTGGTCGGTGAAGCCGACGGCGACGGCCGCCTCGGCGGGTGCCGTGCCGGCGTCCAGCAGCAGCCGGGCCCGGCGCACCCGGGCGTCGGTCAGCCAAGTGTGCGGCGGCATGCCGTAGGCGTCCCGGAACGCCCGCAGCAGCGCGAACGGGCTGGTGCCGAGGTCGCCGGCGAGCCGTTCCAGGGTCGGCGGCTCGGCCATCCGCTCCTCCAGCACGGCGCGCGCGCGTGCGGCGAGCCGGGCGCCGGCGGTGCGGACCTGCCGCTGCGGCAGCGGGCCGCCGTTCAACCGGAGCAGCCGGGTCACCGCGACCCGCAGCAGGGTGTCGGCGGCGAGCGCGTTGCCCTCGTCGGCGGCGCGCAGCACCCGGTGCACGAGGGCGCCACTGTACGGGTCGTCGAGCACGGGACCGACGAAGCCGGGGGTGCCCCGGATCGCGGTGGTCTCGGCGGCGATCCCCGCCACGACGTCCGGCGCCGGGTAGACCGCCCCGTACCGCCAGCCCTCGGGCACCCCGGCCCGCCCGGTGTGCGGGGTGTCCGGGTTGACCAGCGCGAGCGCCCCCGCTCCCGCGGACACGTCGGAGCCCCGGTGGTGGAAGACCTCGACACCGTCCGCTATCGCGGCGATCACGAAGTTCTCGTGGGTGTGCCGCACGAACGTCTTCCTGATGTACCGGGCCCGCAGCAGATCGACACCGGGCAACGCCTCATATCGCCAGTGCCGCGCCCGCTCGTCCGATCCGGTCATACGACCATTGTCAGCCGCCCCACCCCACCCGACCGCCCGGCGCGGCCGACACCCCGTCCGGCTCTCGGCAGCCGCCAGTCCCCCCTTCACCCCCTTCCGGCAGCCGCCAGCCCCCTCCGCCCCCTTCCTGCAACCGCCGACGGCCAGTCCGCCCCACAGGGGCCACCCGCACCCGACAACGCAACCGTCCCAGGTGATGCGGGCGGGAAAGCAGCAGGTCAGACCCGATTGTCAGTGCCCGGGTGCAGGATGGACCCATGGCGAAATCCGCTCACCGAGCCCTCGACGGCTTCTCCCCCGCGACCCGCGGCTGGTTCACGGGGGCGTTTTCCGCGCCCACCGCGGCCCAGGCGGGCGCGTGGCAGGCCATCGGCGCGGGCTCGGACGTGCTGGTGGTCGCCCCGACCGGCTCCGGCAAGACGCTGGCCGCCTTCCTCGCCGCCCTGGACCAGTTGGCCTCCACCCCGCCCCCGGCCGACCCGAAGAAGCGCTGCCGGGTGCTGTACGTGTCGCCGCTGAAGGCCCTCGCGGTCGACGTCGAGCGGAACCTGCGCAGCCCGCTGACCGGCATCCGCCAGGAGTCCGTCCGCCTCGGTCTCCCCGAACCGGAGGTCAGGGTGGGTATCCGCTCCGGCGACACCCCGGCCGCCGAGCGCCGCGCCCTGTCCACCCGCCCGCCGGACATCCTGATCACCACCCCCGAGTCCCTGTTCCTGATGCTGACGTCGGCCACGCGCGACGCGCTGACCGGCATCGAGACGGTGATCCTGGACGAGGTGCACGCGGTCGCCGGCACCAAGCGCGGCGCGCATCTCGCGCTCTCCCTGGAGCGGCTGGACGAACTGCTGCCGAAGCCGGCCCGCCGTATCGGCCTGTCGGCGACGGTCCGCCCGGTCGACGAGGTGGCCCGTTATCTCTCACCGCGCCGCAAGGTGGAGATCGTCCAGCCCAGGTCCGGCAAGGAGTTCGACCTCTCCGTCGTCGTCCCGGTGCAGGACATGGGAGAGCTGGGCGGGTCCCCGGCCACCGACGGCGGCGAGGGCGCGGAGAAGCCGTCGATCTGGCCGCATGTGGAGGAGCGGATCGCCGACCTGGTCCAGGCGCACCGCTCCACGATCGTGTTCGCCAACTCGCGCCGCCTGGCGGAGCGGCTGTGCAACCGGCTCAACGAGATCGCCTACGAGCGCGTGACCGGCGAGCCCCTGGACGAACACCACTCGCCCGCCGAGCTGATGGGCGGTTCGGGCGCGGCCCAGGGCGCCCCGCCGGTCATCGCCCGCGCGCACCACGGCTCGGTCTCCAAGGAGCAGCGTGCCCTGGTCGAGGAGGACCTGAAGGCCGGTCGGCTGCCCGCCGTGGTGGCCACCTCCAGCCTCGAACTGGGCATCGACATGGGCGCGGTGGACCTGGTCGTCCAGGTCGAGTCCCCGCCCTCGGTCGCCTCCGGCCTGCAGCGCGTCGGCCGCGCGGGACACCAGGTCGGCGCGGTCTCCACCGGCGTGGTCTTCCCCAAGTACCGCGGCGACCTGGTGCAGGCGGCCGTGGTCACCGAGCGGATGCGCACCGGCTCCATCGAGTCCCTGAGGGTCCCGGCCAACCCCTTGGACGTCCTCGCCCAACAGCTGGTCGCGATGACCTCACTGGACACCTGGGAGGTCGACGACCTGCTCGCCATGGTCCGCCGCGCGGCCCCCTTCGCCGCGCTCCCGGAGTCGGCGTTCACGGCGGTCCTCGACATGCTCGCGGGCCGCTATCCGTCGGACGCGTTCGCCGAGCTGCGCCCGCGTGTGGTCTGGGACCGGGTCGCCGGCACCGTCACCGGCCGCCCTGGCGCCCAGCGCCTCGCCGTCACCTCCGGCGGCACCATCCCGGACCGCGGCCTCTTCGGCGTCTTCCTCGCCGGCGCCGACCCCAAGAAGGGCGGCGGCCGGGTCGGCGAGCTGGACGAGGAGATGGTGTACGAGTCCCGGGTGGGCGATGTCTTCACCCTGGGCACCAGTTCCTGGCGTATCGAGGACATCACCCGGGACCGTGTCCTGGTCTCCCCCGCCCCCGGCGTGCCCGGCCGCCTGCCCTTCTGGAAGGGCGACCAGCTGGGCCGTCCGCTCGAACTGGGCCGCGCGGTCGGCGCGTTCCTGCGCGAGGTCGGCGCGCTCCCCAAGGACGACGCCCGCCTGCGCCTGCTGGCGGCGGGCCTGGACGCGTGGGCGGCGGACAACGTGCTGTCGTACCTCGACGAACAGCGCGAGGCCTGCGGCCATGTCCCCGACGACCGCACGATCGTCGTGGAGCGCTTCCGCGACGAACTGGGTGACTGGCGGGTCGTCGTCCACTCCCCCTTCGGCGCCCAGGTCCACGCCCCCTGGGCGCTCGCCCTCGGTGCCCGGCTGTCCGAGCGGTACGGCATGGACGCCCAGGTCATGCACGCCGACGACGGCATCGTGCTGCGGCTGCCGGACGCCGACCTGATGGGCCTCGACCTGCTCGACCAGGCCCCTCTGAAGGCCGGTACGGAGTATGACGCCGAGCAGGCGCCGGTCGGCGCGGCGGACGTCGCCTTCGACAAGGGCGAGGTCGACCAGATCGTCACCGACCAGGTCGGCGGCTCGGCCCTGTTCGCCTCCCGCTTCCGGGAGTGCGCCGCCCGCGCGCTGCTGCTGCCGCGCCGCAACCCCGGCAAGCGCACCCCGCTGTGGCAGCAGCGCCAGCGCGCCGCGCAACTGCTCCAGGTGGCGAGCGAGTTCGGCTCCTTCCCGATCGTCCTGGAGGCCGTCCGCGAGTGCCTCCAGGACGTCTTCGACGTCCCGGGCCTCGTCGAGCTGATGGGCGACCTGGAGTCCCGCAAGGTCCGCCTGGTCGAGGTCACCACCCCGGAGCCGTCGCCCTTCGCCCGCTCCCTTCTCTTCGGCTACGTCGCGCAGTTCCTGTACGAGGGCGACTCCCCGCTCGCCGAGCGCCGCGCGGCCGCGCTCTCCCTGGACTCCCGGCTGCTGGCCGAGCTGCTGGGCCAGGCGGAGCTGCGCGAACTGCTCGACGCGGACGTCCTGACCGAGCTGGAGCGCGAACTCCAGTGGCTCAGCGAGGACCGGCGGATCAAGGACCCCGAGGGCGTCGCCGACGTGCTGCGGCTGCTCGGGCCGCTCACGGACGCCGAGCTGGTGGAGCGGGGCGCCGAGCCGCAGTGGGCCAAGGAGCTGGCGGGCGCCCGCCGGGCCATCAAGGTCCGGATCGCCGGCGCCGACCACTGGGCGGCGATCGAGGACGCGGGCCGGCTGCGCGACGCCCTCGGCACCGCCCTGCCGGTAGGCGTCCCCGAGGCTTTCACCGAGCCCGTGAAGGACCCGCTCGGCGACCTCCTCGCCCGGTACGCGCGCACCCACGGCCCGTTCACGTCGGCCACCGCTGCCGCCCGCTTCGGCCTCGGGGTGGCGGTGACCGAGGGCGCCCTTCAACGGCTCGGCGCGAGCGGCCGGGTCGTGCAGGGCGAGTTCCATCCGGCGGGCATCGGCCAGGAGTGGTGCGACGCGGCGGTCCTGCGCAGGTTGCGCCGCCGCTCCCTGGCCGCGCTCCGGCACGAGCTGGAGCCGGTGGCACCGGCCGCGCTCGCCCAGTTCCTGCCGCAGTGGCAGCACATCGGCAAGGGGCACGGGCTGCGCGGTGTCGACGGACTGGTGCGCGCCGTGGAGCAGTTGCAGGGCGCGTCGGTCCCGGCCTCGGCCCTGGAGAAGCTGGTCCTGCCGTCCCGCGTGGCGGGCTACACGCCCTCGATGCTCGACGAGCTCACCGCCGCCGGAGAGGTCGTGTGGGCCGGTGCGGGCGCCCTGCCCGGCAAGGACGGCTGGGTCTCCCTGTACCTGGCGGACGCGGCCCCCGTGCTCCTCCCGCCCCCGCACCCCCTGGAACTGACCGCACTCCACCAGTCGGTCCTGGACGCCCTCTCCGGCGGCTACGGCCTGTTCTTCCGCCAGATCGCCGACCAGGTCCGTGCCACCACCCACGCGGATGCCACCGACCCCCAACTGGCCGACGCCCTCTGGGACCTGGCCTGGTCCGGCCGCCTCACCAACGACACCCTGGCCCCGATGCGCTCCCTGCTGGGCTCGGGCCGGACGGCGGGCTCCACGGCCCACCGCGCCAAGCGGACCGTCCCGCGCGGCCGTTACGGCTCCCTGACGGCCGCCGCCCGCACCGCCTCCCGGACCGGTCCGCCGACCGTCGCCGGACGCTGGTCCCTGCTACCGCAGCGCGAGCCGGACACCACCGTGCGCGCCCACGCCCTGGCCCGCACCCTTCTCGACCGGCACGGCGTGGTCACCCGGGGCGCGGTCGCCGCGGAGGGCGTCGAGGGCGGCTTCTCGGCGGTGTACCGCATCCTGTCGGCGTTCGAGGAGAGCGGCCAGGCCCGCCGGGGTTATGTCGTCGAGGGCCTCGGCGCGGCCCAGTTCGCGATGGACGGCGCGGTCGACCGGCTGCGCGCGGTGTCCAACGCCCGCGACCGCGGCGAGTCCCTGCCCGGCACCGGCTTCGGAAACGGCCGTCCCACGGCTTCCACGGCCCCCACCGCCTTCGACACCGAGGCACCCCTCACGCCCCTCGGCCCCTTCGACAGCGCCGACTTCCCCGAACTCACCGAACTCTCCGACCTCGACAACGACTTCACCTGGCCCCCCGAGCCCCGCACCGCCCCCGGCGACTACGTCTCCCCCAAGGACCTCGCCCCCGCCGACCCCTTCACGGCCCCCGGCTACGGCGGCCCCCGAGGCGGCAGCCCCGGAGCCGGTCCCGCCAGCCCCTACACCTACGGCAACCACCACACCCGCACCCCCGCCGGACCCGACCCCAGAGCCGTGGTCCTCGCCGCCGCCGATCCCGCGAACGCCTACGGCGCCGCCCTCTCCTGGCCCGAGCCCCCGACCGGCGCCGGGCACAAGCCGGGCCGCAAGGCGGGCTCGCTGGTCGTCCTGGTGGACGGCGAACTGACCCTCTACATGGAACGCGGCGGCAAGACCCTGCTGGCCTGGCCCTCCGCCCCGGACACGGCCGCCACCGACGACCCCCGCCTCCGTACGGCCGCCGAGGCTCTTGCGGCCGCCGCCCGCGCGGGCACTCTCGGCACGGTGACGGTGGAGCGGGTCAACGGCGCCTCCGCCCTGACCTCGCCCCTGGGCGTCCTCCTGGAAGGAGCGGGCTTCATCGCGACCCCGCGCGGCCTGCGCCTGCGGGCGTGAACCACGGTGAGAACAGCACCGCTCACCCTCTCGTGTCACCCTTGACCCATGCCCGAAGGTGACACGGTCTGGCAGGCCGCGCGGCGCCTGCACGACGCGCTCGCCGGCCAGGTGCTGACCCGCAGCGACTTCCGGGTGCCCCAGTACGCCACCGTCGACCTCACCGGCCGTACCGTCCTCGGCACCACCCCGCGCGGCAAGCACCTGCTCACCCGCTTCGAGGGCGGTCTGACCCTGCACACGCATCTGCGGATGGAGGGCGCGTGGAAGGTCTACGGCAGTGCCGAGCGCTGGAAGGGCGGCCCGGCGCACCAGATCCGGGCGATCCTCGGCACCGCCGACCGCACAGCCGTCGGTTACCGCCTCCAGGTCCTGGAGTTCCTGCGCACCGGCGAGGAGGAACGCGCCGTGGGCCACCTCGGCCCCGACCTGCTCGGCCCCGACTGGAACCCCGACCGCGCCCTCGCCAACCTGCTCGCGGACCCCGCCCGCGCGCTCGGCGAGGCCCTCCTCGACCAGCGCAACCTGGCCGGCATCGGCAACATCTACAAGAGCGAGCTCTGTTTTCTGATCGGCGCGACCCCCTGGCTCCCGGTCGGCGCGCTCCCCGCCGACCGCGCCGCCAAGCTCCCCGCCCTCGCCCAGCGGCTCCTGGAGGCCAACCGCGACCGCCCGGTGCGCCGGACCACCGGCCTGCGCGACCAGGACCTGTTCGTCTACGGCCGCGCGCCCCGCCCCTGTCTGCGCTGCCACACCCCGATCCGCGTCGCCGACCAGGGCGACGGCTCCCGCGAGCGCCCCACCTACTGGTGCCCCGCCTGCCAGACCGGCCCCGCCCCGGCCGCGGGCCCGTCTCGGACCCGGAGAACCCGCACAACTAATTGACGACCCGTCAGAAACACTCGTACCGTCCCCTCATGCCCCTCAAGGCGTACGACCTCACCGGACGCACCGCATTCGTCACCGGCGCCGCCGGCGGCATCGGCCGGGCCTCCGCCGTGCTGCTCGCCGAGGCGGGCGCGACCGTGCACTGTGCCGACCGGGACGCGGACGGCCTGCACGAGACCGCCACGCTGATCAAGGACCGGGGCGGCACCGCCCACACCCACACCCTCGACGTGACCGACCGCGCGCGGCTCGGGCAGGCCGTCCGGTCCTGCGGGCGGCTCGACGTCATGGCGGCGATCGCCGGGATCATGCACCGCAGCCCGGTCCTGGAGACCAGGGACGAGGACCTCGACCGGGTCCTGGACGTCAACTTCAAGGGCGTCCTGCACGCCTGTCAGGAGGCGGCCCGCCTGATGCTGGCCGGGCGGACCGGGGGCAGCATCATCACGATGGCGTCCGGCGCGATCGACACCGGCGGTCCCGGTCTGCTCTGCTACGGCGCGGCCAAGGCGGCCGTGGTCCAGCTGACCAAAACGCTCGCCAACGAGGTCGGCCGGCAGGGCATCCGCGTCAACGCGGTCGCCCCCGGCTGGACCCGCACCCCCATGACCGCCCGGGACGACGGCGAGGAACAGCGGCAGACCGAGGAACGGATGGCCCGGATGTCGCCCCTGGGCCGGGTCGGTGAGGCGGAGGACATCGCGCACGCCGTGCTCTATCTGGCCTCCGACGCCTCCTCGTTCACGACGGGCCAGATCCTGCGCCCGAACGGAGGGGTGGCGATGCCCTGGTAGCCTCCTCGGCCCGCCAGGCCGTCCGCCAGCGTCCCGGTCCCAGGGCGCCCGCCGCCCGGACCCTCGGCACACAGTTCACCGGCAGCAGGCTCAGTCCCCATCCCCCGGCGGCCACGGTCCCTTCCAGCGCCCCGGCGCCGTCGGCGAACGCGAGCCGCAGCACGGCCCACCACCACACCGCCGCCAGCCCGAGGGCAACCCCCCAGCGCACTATCCGCCCCACCATGGCCGCCACCTCCAGCCGGACGCTAGAACGCCGCCCGGTCCGCCGGAAAGGCGCACCGAGGGCTCACCGATGCAACGGCCGTCGCCCCGCCCCGGCCACCGCTACACGTTCTCCGCCTGGAACATCCAGTGATGTTTCTCCAGATCCGCCGTGATCCCGATGAAGATGTCCTGGGACACCGGATCCGCCTCCGCGGTCGACATCACCCGGTCGCGCATCCGGGTGATCACCGCGCCCAGCGCGTCCACCAGGGTGCCCACCGCGTCCCCGTCCTTGGCCCAGCCCCCGGGAGCCGTACCGATACCGCTGCCGGAGGCCACCGTGGCCGCCCGCCCGTCCGGTGAGACGCCGAGCGCCGAGGCGCGCTCCGCGACCGTGTCGGAGTGTGCCCGCGCCGTGTCCACGACCTCGTCGAGCTGGAGGTGGACGGAGCGGAAGCGGGGCCCGACCACGTTCCAGTGGATCTGCTTGGCGACCAGCGCCAGGTCCACCAGATCGACGAGGGCGCCCTGCAGCGCCTCGGCCACGGCCTTCAGATCCGCGTCGGACAGCGGGCTCTTCACGACGTACATGCTCTCTCCGGTGGTCGGTCGGCCCCCTGTCACGCCCCTCCCACCATGACCGCACCGCCGGACACCGGCAAATGGACGCACACCGCCCGCGGACGCACGAAGACCCCGGCCACACCTCCCCAGGTGTCCCTGGAGAGGCCCCGGCCGGGGCCTCGTACACTTCTTCGACGCCGGGTCGGCGCCGCATCGGTCTACGCTCGCGCAGGCGTCACGCGGCGACCACGTCCACTGCCTCGGCGGGTGCCTTGATGGTCACCCGTTCCGGTGGCACACCGGTCACCGAGACGGTACCCAGCATCGGCCGAACCGGCGTGGGAACGGACTCGGTGGCCTGGGCGGACTGGGCCAGCTCCGCGAGGGCGAGCTCGTCGCTCACTTCCCGCATGAGCTCGGACATCCGTACGTCCAGCGCGTCGCAGATGGCGGAGAGCAGCTCGGAGGAAGCCTCCTTCTGCCCCCGCTCCACCTCGGAGAGATAGCCGAGTGAGACTCGGGCGGACGAGGAGACTTCGCGCAGAGTACGGCCCTGGCGCTGGCGCTGCCGACGCAGCACGTCACCCAGCAGGCGACGGAGCAGAATCATCGGTGGCTCCCTCCTCGGACCGCGTAGCCGCATCCTTCACGCCCCACCGTACCGCCTTGCGCCGCGGCCGTGCGGGGAGCGATGTCGTGTTCACTCAGGGCTGCAAACATCAAAACCCCCCGTTCTGTTCCGTATCCTGTGTCCGCTCATTCCCGGTCTGTTCGCTCGCAAGCTCCCTCAGGAGCAGTGCGAGTACGCTCCGTACACTCTCTCTACGAATTTCCTCGCGGTCGCCGTTCAACCGCAGGGCCTCCACTTTTCCGCCAGCGGCAGAACCGGAACCAGGGCCGAACGGCCCGTCCACGGCCACGAAGACCGTCCCGACCGGCCGGCCGTCCTGCGGTTCCGGGCCGGCGACTCCGGTGGTCGCGAGGCCCCAGTCGGCGCCCAGCGCCTTCCGCGCTCCGGCCGCCATCTGGGCCGCGACCTGCGGATCCACCGCTCCCCGCTGGGCCAGCAGGGTGGCGTCGACGTCCAGCAGGTCGTGCTTCAGTTCGGTGGCGTAGGCGGTGACCGAGCCCCGGAACGCCTTGGACGCCCCCGGAACGGTGGTGATCTCGGCCGCTACCAGACCGCCGGTCAGCGACTCGGCGACAGCGAGGGTCTGACCCCTCACCGTCAGTAGTCGCACCAGTTCGGCGGCCGTGGAATTCACGCTTCCGTCTCCTCCGACGCTGCCGCGCGCTCGGCGATTCCCTGCCGCCGCAGCACAATGGCCTGTCTCACATAGTCGAGGCCTGTGACGACCGTCAGGACGACGGCGGCGGCCATCACCCAGAACCTCAGAGTCGCCAGCCATCCCGTCAGTGCCAGCACGTACATCCCGACGGCCACGCCCTGGGTGAGGGTCTTGAGCTTGCCGCCGCGGCTGGCCGGGATCACGCCGTAGCGGATGACCACGAAACGCATCAGCGTGATGCCGAGTTCCCGGGCGAGGATCACGATCGTCACCCACCAGGGCAGATCACCCAGCGCGGACAGACAGATCAGCGCCGCCCCCATGATCGCCTTGTCGGCGATGGGGTCGGCGATCTTCCCGAAGTCGGTGACGAGGTCGTAGGTGCGCGCCAGATGACCGTCGAACAGGTCGGTGATCATGGCGATGGCGAAGGCGGCCCAGGCGAGCGAGCGCCACGCCGGGTCGTATCCGCCGCCGGCCAGCATCAGGGCGACGAAGCCGGGCACCAGGACCAGCCGGAGCATGGTCAGCAGATTGGCGACGTTCCAGACGCTGGCCTGGTTGACGGCGGCCGCCGCGATCTTCCCGCCGCGCGGCGGCCTCTCGTCGTGCTGCGGGCCGGCCTGGGACTCGCTCTGGGGACCACGCTGAGGACCGGAGGTGGCGGCGGAGCCCGGAGCGCCCTGCGCGCCGGAGGGGCCGCCCGCGGCGGACGCCGGGACTCCGGTCATCTGCCGGCCTCCTCGCTCCATGCGGCCGAGCCCTGCAGCGGCTCGGCCACCAGGTCGACACCTTCCGTACCGACCACCTTCGCCTCGACCATACGACCGACGGACAGCCCTTCGCCGCTCGTGAGCAGCACCTGTCCGTCCGTCTCGGGCGCCTGGTGGGCCCCGCGGCCGTAGACACCGTCCTCGTCGTCGACCGACTCCACGAGGACGTGCACGGTCTCGCCGACGCGCTCCTCGGCGCGCTGCGAGACGAGTTCCTCGGCGAGCTGGGAGATGTGCGCGAGCCGCTCGGCGACGACGTCCTCGTCGAGCTTGTTCTCGTACGTCGCGGCCTCGGTGCCCTCCTCGTCGGAGTAGCCGAAGACACCGATGGCGTCGAGGCGGGCGCCGTTCAGGAAGCGCTCCAGCTCGCCCAGGTCGGACTCGGACTCGCCCGGGAAGCCGACGATGAAGTTGGAGCGGACGCCGGCCTGCGGGGCCTTGCTCCGGACGGTGTCGAGCAGCTCCAGGAAGCGGTCGGTGTCGCCGAAGCGGCGCATGGCCCGCAGCACGCCCGGCGCGGAGTGCTGGAAGGACAGGTCGAAGTACGGGACGACCTTGGGGGTGGAGGTCAGGACGTCGATCAGGCCGGGGCGCATCTCGGCGGGCTGGAGGTAGCTCACCCGCACCCGCTCGATGCCGTCGACCTCGGCGAGGTCGGGCAACAGGGACTCCAGGAGACGGATGTCACCCAGGTCCTTGCCGTAGGAGGTGTTGTTCTCGGAGACCAGCATGACCTCCTTCACCCCCTGTTCGGCCAGCCAGCGGGTCTCGTTCAGCACGTCGCTCGGGCGGCGGGAGATGAAGGAGCCGCGGAAGGACGGGATGGCGCAGAAGGAGCAGCGGCGGTCGCAGCCGGAGGCGAGCTTCACCGAGGCGACCGGGGAACCGTCCAGACGGCGGCGCAGGGGCGCACGCGGGCCGGAGGCGGGCGCGACGCCCTCGGGGAGATCGGTCGGACCGTGGCCCGGCAGCGCCACCGTCGCGGCCGAGTCCTGCCGCTCGGCCGGGCTGATGGGCAGCAGCTTGCGGCGATCGCGCGGGGTGTGCGAGGCGTGGATGCCACCGTTGAGGATGGTCTGCAGCCGGTCGGAGATGTCGGAGTAGTCGTCGAAGCCGAGCACGCCGTCCGCCTCGGGCAGCGCCTCGGCGAGCTCCTTGCCGTACCGCTCGGCCATGCAGCCCACCGCCACGACGGCCTGGGTTCTGCCGTGCCCCTTGAGGTCATTGGCCTCCAGAAGGGCGTCGACGGAGTCCTTCTTGGCGGCCTCGACGAAACCACAGGTGTTGACGACGGCGACATCCGCGTCCGATGCGTCCTCGACGAGCTGCCAGCCGTCCGCCTCCAAACGGCCTGCGAGCTCCTCCGAGTCCACCTCGTTACGGGCGCAGCCAAGAGTGACGAGTGCGACGGTACGGCGTTCAGGCATGGGCTCAAGACTACTTTGTCTCACTGACAGCCCACGTCGAAGGGGCTGGCCGATCATGGCCAACCCCTTGTGTACGCGTGTGAACCGAGCAGTTATCCGACTTCGGGGTCGCCCTTGGTGTACGTCAGACGCTCCACCGCACCCGGCTGGAACTGGTCCTCGATCTTCTTCCCGTTGACGTAGAGCTGGATCGCTCCGGCGTCTCCGAGGATCAGGTTGATCTTGGAACTGTCCTGGAAGGTCTTGGAGTCGCCCTTCTTCAGGAGCCCGTCGAAGAGCATCCGGCCGTTGTGGTCCTTGGCCGAGATCCAGCTGCGTCCGTTGACCGCGCTGACCTGGACGGTGACCTTGTCCTGGGGCGCGGCGGCGATCGCGCTGTCGGAGGGCTCGGGGGTCTTGTCCGGCTTGCTTTCCTTCGGGGTCGGCGAGACCGGCTTGCTGGTCGTCGGGGCGGGGCCCTCGGCGACGGACTGCTTGGCGTCGTCGCCGTCGCCGCCCTTGAAGGCGGTGAAGCCGACGAAACCGATCACGACGACGATCGCGGCGACCATGGCCGCCGTCCAGTTGGGTCCGCGCCGCTCGGGACGGATGCGTTCCGCCTCGAACAGCGGTGCGGCGGGCGTCGGCGCGGGCCGCCCACCACCGTGCTCGGCCGCGAACTGCGCGAGCAGCGGCTCGGGGTCGAGGCCGACGGCCTTGGCCAGGGTCCGGATGTGCCCACGGGCGTAGACGTCGCCGCCGCAGGGGGCGAAGTTGTCCGCCTCGATGGCGTGCACGATGCCGATCCGGACCCGGGTGCTCCCGCTGATGTCGTCGACGGTCAGCCCGGCGGCGATGCGGGCCTGCTTGAGGGCTCGGCCTACGGAGGGGCGGTTTTCCTCGGACTCGTCTTGGAACGGACGCTCGTCTTCAGGGGAGTTGCTGCCGATGGACACGGGGGCGCCTTTCGAGCGTGTAGCCGCCTGTGCTGGAGGTTCAGTCTATGGGGGGTGCAAAAGGGTGAGGCAACCGGGCGGTACGACTTTGTACGCCATCGGTATGGCCGGACATCCCGATGGCGGGTCAGGTGTGCGCCCCAGAATGGGGTGCACACCTTTCCTTTCGCTCAACTTGACGTGCGTCAAAGGGAAACGGTTGCCCGACGATCTCTAACGGGTGGATCACGACCGTGACTCCACCCGGTCTACAGGCGCCCGTGCCCTGAGACAGACCTACCCCTCAGACTCCCCACGGATCACGGCAAGCACTCCATCCAGCTCATCGGGTTTCACCAGAACGTCGCGCGCCTTCGAACCCTCGCTCGGCCCGACCACCCCACGGGACTCCATGAGGTCCATGAGCCGGCCGGCCTTGGCGAAGCCCACGCGCAGCTTGCGCTGGAGCATCGACGTGGACCCGAACTGGGTGGAGACGACCAGCTCGGCAGCCTGGCAGAGCAGGTCGAGGTCGTCGCCGATGTCCTCGTCGATCTCCTTCTTCTGCTTGGTGCCCACGACGACGTCGTCCCGGAAGACCGGCGTCATCTGGTCCTTGCAGTGCTGGACGACGGCCGCGACCTCGTCCTCGGTGACGAACGCGCCCTGCATACGGGTCGGCTTGTTCTGCCCCATCGGCAGATACAGCCCGTCGCCCTTGCCGATCAGCTTCTCGGCGCCCGGCTGGTCGAGGATGACGCGGCTGTCGGCCAGCGAAGAGGTGGCGAAGGCGAGCCGCGAGGGCACGTTCGCCTTGATGAGGCCGGTGACGACGTCGACGGACGGCCGCTGCGTGGCGAGCACCAGGTGGATGCCGGCCGCCCGCGCGAGCTGCGTGATGCGCACGATCGAGTCCTCGACGTCCCGGGGCGCGACCATCATCAGGTCGGCGAGCTCGTCGACGATCACCAGCAGGTACGGATACGTCTTGAGCTCGCGCTCGCTGCCCTCCGGCGTCTTGAGCTTGCCGTCACGGATGGCCTGGTTGAAGTCGTCGATGTGCCGGTACCCGAACGCCGCCAGGTCGTCGTAGCGCAGGTCCATCTCGCGTACGACCCACTGGAGCGCCTCGGCGGCCCGCTTCGGGTTGGTGATGATCGGCGTGATCAGGTGCGGGATGCCCTCGTACGCGGTCAGCTCGACCCGCTTGGGGTCGACGAGGACCATCCGGACGTCCTCGGGGGTCGCGCGGACCATGATCGACGTGATCAGGCAGTTGATGCACGACGACTTACCGGAACCGGTGGCTCCGGCGACCAGCACGTGCGGCATCTTCGCCAGGTTGGCCATCACATAGCCGCCCTCGACGTCCTTGCCGAGCGCCACCAGCATCGGGTGCTCGTCCTCCGCGGCGGCGGCCAGCCGGAGTACGTCACCGAGGTTGACCATCTCGCGGTCGGTGTTCGGGATCTCGATGCCGACCGCGGACTTGCCGGGGATCGGCGAGATGATCCGCACGTCGGGGCTGGCGACGGCGTAGGCGATGTTCTTGGTCAGCGCGGTGATCCGCTCGACCTTCACGGCGGGACCCAGCTCGACCTCGTAGCGTGTGACCGTCGGCCCGCGCGTGAAGCCGGTGACGGCCGCGTCGACCTTGAACTCGGAGAACACGTTGGTGAGCGAGGCGACGACCCGGTCGTTGGCCTCGCTGCGCGCCTTGCCGGGGCCGCCGCGGGTGAGGAGTTCCAGCGAGGGCAGCGAGTAGGTGATGTCGCCGGAGAGCTGGAGCTGCTCGGCACGCGGGGGCAGGTCGCGGGGTTCGTCGGGGGCTGGTTTGGTCAGGTCCGCGACGACGGCCTCGAGCTTCTCCTGCTTGGGCCGCGCGGCCGGGACCGGACTCGGGCTCGGGCTCGCGGCGGGGCTCGGGCTCGGCACGGGCGTGGGGGTGGTGTCCTCGCGGTCGCCGACGCTGACGCCCTGGGTGAGGTCGGCGACGAGCGGCGAGGGCGGCATGCCGTGCAGGACGGCCCCGTCCAGCGCGGCGGCCGCGGCCGCGGCGACGTCCACGGCGTCCATCTGGCGGCCCAGCTCGGGCTGCGGCACCGCGGAGCGCCTCGGACGGCCGCGGCGCTTGGCGAGGGCCTGCTGCTCGGCGCTGTCGGGGTCGTACTCCTCGGGGGCGCTCGCGCGCTTGCGGGAGCGCGCGGGCAGCGCCTCGCGCCACTGCTCGTCGTAGCGCTCGTCGTCCTCGCCGTACTCGCCGAACTCGTCCGGATCGGGGTCGTGCACCAGCCCGAGGCGCACGCCGAGCGCGCGCAGCCGTTGCGGGATGGCGTTCACCGGGGTCGCGGTGACGACGAGCAGCCCGAAGATCGTGAGCAGCGCCAGCAGCGGCACGGCGAGGACCTCGGTCATGCTGTAGGTCAGCGGGGTCGCCGCCGCCCAGCCGATGAGGCCGCCGGCGTCCCTTATGCCCTGCATGCCGTCGCTGCGCGCGGGCGAGCCGCAGGCGATGTGGACCTGCCCGAGCACGCCGATGATCAGCGCGGACAGGCCGATCACGATCCGGCCGTTGGCCTCCGGCTGCTCGGGGTGGCGCATGAACCGTACGGCGATCACCGCGAGCAGTATCGGCACCAGCAGGTCGAGGCGGCCGAAGGCGCCGGTCACGAGGATCTCGACCAGGTCGCCGACCGGACCGCGCAGATCGGCCCAGGTGCCGGCGGCGACGATCAGGGCGATGCCGAGCAGGAGCAGGGCGACGCCGTCCTTGCGGTGGGCCGGGTCCAGGTTCTTGGCTCCCTGCCCTATGCCGCGGAAGACGGCCCCGACGGCATGCGCGAGGCCGAGCCAGACGGCGCGCACCAAGCGGTACACGCCCCCGGTGGGGCTGGGCGCCGGCTTGGGCGCCGGCGCGGACTTCTTCGCCGCGGTCCTCTTGGCAGGCGCCTTCTTGGCCGGGGCTTTCTTCGCGGCGGCCTTCTTCGCCGCAGCCTTCGAGGGAGCGGCCTTCTTCGCGGGCTGCTTCTTGGCTGCCGAGGGACGTGAGGCCATGGGTGTGAGATTACCGGGGGATGCGGCAGGGGACACGCGTGCCCACTGCTTCACCCGTTCGTGTCGCCCTTGCCGAGGCGCGGAGCTGACGCGGACTCATGGGCAACTCCAGCCGCCCTCGGGGTCAGTTCTGCGAAGGGAGCGCCGGGGTGGTGCCGCCCGTGCCCGGCTCGAGGGCGTCCAGCGCCCGGCGCAGCCCGGTCAGTTTGCGCTCCAGATGGGCCGCCGTGGCCACCGCCGCCGCGTCCGCGGACTCGTCGTCCAGCTGCTTGGACAGGGCCTCGGCCTGCTCCTCGACGGCCGCGAGCCGTGCGGAGAGCTCGGCGAGCAGCCCCGCGGACTCCTTGCCGGCGACCGCGCCGCCCTTGCCGCCGCCCTCCAACTGGAGCCGCAGCAGCGCCGCCTGCTCACGGAGCTGGCAGTTCTTCATGTACAGCTCGACGAAGACCGAGACCTTGGCGCGCAGCACCCACGGGTCGAAGGGCTTGGAGATGTAGTCGACCGCGCCCGCCGCGTAGCCCCGGAAGGTGTGGTGCGGGCCGTGGTTGATGGCGGTGAGGAAGATGATCGGGATGTCCCGGGTCCGCTCCCGGCGCTTGATGTGCGCCGCGGTCTCGAATCCGTCCATGCCCGGCATCTGGACGTCCAGCAGAATGACCGCGAAGTCGTCCGTGAGCAGTGCCTTGAGCGCTTCCTCCCCGGACGATGCCCGCACCAGTGTCTGATCCAACGCAGAGAGGATCGCCTCCAGCGCCAGCAGATTCTCCGGCCGGTCATCGACCAGGAGGATCTTGGCCTTCTGCACCATGGCCCGCCCTCCTCGCCCCGGATGTGCACCGGGCGCCGCCCCAGGGGACGACTCCCTTTCGCCGCCCGTCCTTGTGCCGGTCATGGTAGCCGCACCCCGCCTGTCGCCACACCCTGTCACCGCGATGTCACTGTGCACGTAGCAGAAACGCAGCCGGAGACCAGAAGGTTCCCCCCATCCCGTACTTCTACACGGGCCCGGCCACCCTGAGTCAGCAACTCCCCGTGCACACGGAAGGTTCCCGAAACGTTCACATCACACCTGGTCGCTCCGGTCACTCCTCGCGCATCCACTGCTCCATCACCGCCAGCAGGTGATCGGGATCGACCGGCTTGGTGACGTAGTCGGAGGCGCCCGACTCGATCGCCTTCTCCCGGTCGCCCTTCATCGCCTTGGCGGTCAGCGCGATGATCGGCAGTCCGGCGAACTGCGGCATCCGGCGGATCGCCGTGGTCGTCGCATAGCCGTCCATCTCGGGCATCATGATGTCCATCAGGACGACCGCGACATCGTCGTGCTGTTCCAGCACCTCGATGCCCTCCCGGCCGTTCTCGGCGTACAGCACCGACAGACCGTGCTGCTCCAGGACGCTGGTGAGCGCGAAGACGTTGCGGATGTCGTCGTCGACGATCAGCACCTTCTCCCCGACGAACCGCACGCCCCGGCGCGGCTGCGGCGCCCTCGACTCCTGCTCGGCGAGGACCGGCCACGCCTCGGTCAGCTGCGGGACGCCCCGCCGCCGGCGCCGGAAGAGCGCGGCGGCACCGTTCTGGGTCTCCTGGTACGACTTCACCTCGGCCGGCGTCTCGATCTCCACGCCGGACAGCTCCATGGAGTGGTTCTGGGAGGCGACCAGGTCTCCGGCCTCCAGCGCGGGCACGGACTGCTGGTAGCCCTGCGGCGGCAGCTCGCTGGGGTGCAGCGGCAGATACAGCGTGAACGTCGAGCCGCGGCCCGGTTCGCTCTGCGCGTGGATCTCACCGCCGAGCAGCTGCGCGATCTCCCGCGAGATCGACAGCCCGAGGCCCGTACCGCCGTACTTGCGGCTGGTCGTGCCGTCGGCCTGCTTGAACGCCTCGAAGATCACCCGCATCTTGCTGGCCGCGATCCCGATGCCGGTGTCGGTCACCGAGAACGCGATCAGCGGCGCGTCCGGATCACTGAGCGAACCGGCCTCCAGGAGCTGCTCCCTGATCCCCACCGGCACATCGCCGCCGGACGGCCGGATCACCAGCTCCACCGACCCGGAGTCGGTGAACTTCACCGCGTTGGACAGCAGGTTGCGCAGCACCTGAAGGAGGCGCTGTTCGTCGGTGTGCAGGGTGGCGGGCAGCTCCGGCGAGACCCGAACGGACAGGTCCAGGCCCTTCTCCGCGGTCAGCGGCCGGAAGGTGGCCTCCACGTAGTCCACGAGCTGGACCAGCGCGATACGCGTCGGGGAGACGTCCATCTTGCCCGCCTCGACCTTCGACAGGTCCAGGATGTCATTGATCAGCTGGAGCAGGTCGGAACCGGCCCCGTGGATGGTCTCGGCGAACTCGACCTGCTTGGGCGAGAGATTGCCCTCGGCGTTGTCCGCGAGCAGCTTGGCCAGGATCAGCAGCGAGTTGAGCGGGGTGCGCAGCTCGTGCGACATGTTGGCGAGGAACTCGCTCTTGTAGCGCATGGAGACGGCGAGTTGCTCGGCGCGCTCCTCCAGGACCTGCCGGGCCTCCTCGATCTCGGTGTTCTTCACCTCGATGTCGCGGTTCTGCTGGGCCAGCAGCTCGGCCTTCTCCTCCAGTTCGGCGTTGGACGCCTGGAGGGCCTTCTGCCGGTTCTCCAACTCGGCCGACCGCTCCCGCAGCTGCTCGGTCAGCTCCTGCGACTGCTTCAGCAGCACCTCGGTCTTGGTGTTGACCGAGATGGTGTTGACGCTGGTCGCGATCATCTCGGCGATCTGGTTGAGGAAGTCCTTCTGGATCTGCGTGAACGGCGTGAAGGAGGCCAGCTCGATCACACCGAGCACCTTGCCCTCGAACAGCACCGGAAGCACGATCACCTGCGCCGGCGGGGCTTCGCCGAGCCCGGAGGAGATCTTCAGATAGCCGCTGGGCGCCTTCTCCACCAGGATCGTGCGCTTCTCCTTGGCTGCCGTGCCGATCAGCGCCTCACCAGGCCGGAACGACGTCGGCATGGAACCCATCGAGTAGCCGTACGACCCCAGCATCCGCAGCTCGTACGCGTCCTCGTTCTCGGCGCTCGCGTCCTTGCCGTCGACCAGCGGCATCCCCAGGAAGAACGCGCCGTGCTGCGCCGACACCACCGGCGTCAGCTCGCTCATGATCAGGGAGGCCACGTCCGCCAGGTCCCGGCGGCCCTGCATCAGCGCGGAGATGCGCGCCAGGTTGCCCTTGAGCCAGTCCTGCTCCTGGTTGGCGACCGTGGTGTCGCGCAGGTTGGCGATCATCTTGTTGATGTAGTCCTGGAGTTCCTGGATCTCACCGGACGCGTCCACGTCGATCTTCAGGTTCAGGTCGCCACGGGTCACCGCGGTCGCCACGCGCGCGATGGCACGCACCTGCCGGGTCAGGTTCCCGGCCATCTCGTTCACGGACTCGGTCAGGTCCCGCCAGGTGCCGTCGACGTCCCGCACGCGCGCCTGACCGCCCAACTGCCCCTCGGTGCCCACCTCACGGGCCACCCGGGTGACCTCCTCGGCGAAGCTGGACAGCTGGTCGACCATCGTGTTGATCGTCGTCTTGAGTTCGAGGATCTCACCGCGGGCGTCAATGTCGATCTTCTTGGTCAGGTCGCCCTTGGCGATGGCCGTGGTGACCATCGCGATGTTGCGGACCTGGCCGGTCAGGTTCGACGCCATCCCGTTCACCGACTCGGTGAGGTCCTTCCACGTGCCCGCCACACCCGGCACATGCGCCTGACCGCCGAGGATGCCGTCCGTACCCACCTCACGGGCCACCTTGGTGACCTGATCCGCGAACGAACTCAGCGTCTTCACCATCGTGTTGATCGTGTCGGCGAGCTGGGCCACCTCACCGCTCGCCTCGATGGTGACCTGCCGGGTCAGGTCGCCGTTGGCGACCGCCGCCGAGACCTGGGAGATGTTCCGCACCTGTGTGGTCAGGTTGTTGGCCATCAGGTTCACGTTGTTGCTGAGGTCCTTCCAGATACCCGTGATACCCGGAACGTGCGCCTGACCGCCCAGGATGCCCTCGGTACCCACCTCACGGGCCACCCGGGTCACCTGCTCGGCGAAGCTGGACAGCTGGTCGACCATCGTGTTGACCGTCGTGACGAGTTCGAGGATCTCGCCCTTCGCGTCAACAGTGATCTTCTTCGACAGGTCGCCCTTGGCGACGGCCGTCGTGACCTCGGCGATGTTGCGCACCTGGATGGTCAGGTTGTTCGCCATGAAGTTCACGGACTGGGTGAGGTCCTTCCAGGTGCCCGCCACCCCCTGCACCTCGGCCTGGCCGCCGAGGATGCCCTCGGTGCCCACCTCGCGCGCCACGCGCGTGACCTCCTGGGCGAACGACGACAGCTGGTCCACCATCGTGTTCAGGGTGTTCTTCAGCTCCTGGATCTCACCGCGCGCGTCCACGGTGATCTTCTGGGAGAGGTCACCGCGGGCCACCGCGGTCGCCACCTGGGCGATGTTGCGCACCTGGGCCGTCAGGTTGCCGGCCATGCCGTTCACGGAATCCGTCAGGTCCCGCCACACACCGGCCACACCGGGCACCTGTGCCTGACCGCCGAGGCGGCCCTCCGTACCCACCTCACGGGCCACCTTGGTGACCTGGTCGGCGAAGGCGGAGAGTTGATCAACCATCGTGTTGATCGTGTTCTTGAGCTCGAGGATCTCGCCGCGCGCGTCGACGTCGATCTTCTGGGACAGGTCGCCCCGCGCCACCGCCGTCGTCACCTGGGCGATCTGCCGCACCTGCGAGGTCAGGTTGCCGGCCATGAAGTTGACGGAGTCCGTGAGCTCCTTCCAGGTGCCCGAAACACCGTCCACCCGGGCCTGGCCGCCCAGCCGGCCCTCGGTGCCCACGTCCCTGGCCATCCGCGTCACCTGGTCGGCGAAGCTGGAGAGCTGGTCCACCATCGTGTTCACGGTGTTCTTCAGCTTCAGCATCTCGCCGGAGACGTCGACCGTGACCTTCTGCGACAAGTCGCCGTTGGCCACCGCCGTCGTCACCTGGGCGATATTGCGCACCTGGCCGGTGAGGTTGCGGAATGCCGTGTTGACGGAGTCCGTCAAGTCCTTCCACGTTCCGGCGGCTCCGGGCACCTGCGCCTGACCGCCCAGCTCGCCCTCGACGCCGATCTCCCGGGCCACCCGGGTGACCTCGGCACCGAACGACGACAGTTGATCAACCATGCCGTTGACGGTGTTCTTCAGCTCCAGCATCTCGCCGGCCACGTCGACCGTGACCTTCTGCGAGAGGTCACCGTTGGCCACCGACGTCGTCACCTGAGCGATGTCCCGCACCTGAATCGTGAGATTCCGGAACACCGTGTTGACGGAGTCCGTCAGGTCCTTCCACGTACCCGCCACACCCGGCACGTTCGCCTGACCGCCCAGCTGCCCGGCGGCACCCACCTCGTTGGCCACCCGGGTGACCTCGTCCGCGAAGATCCGCAGCGTCTCGGTCATCTGGTTGATCGTCTCGGCGAGCTGCGCGACCTCACCCCGCGCCGGGACGGTCACCTTGCGCGACAGATCACCGTTGGCGACCGCGGTGGTCACCTCCGAGATCCCGCGCACCTGCGCCGTCAGGTTGCCGGCCATCGTGTTGACGGAGTCCGTGAGCTCCTTCCACGTACCCCCCACCCCCGGGACATTCGCCTGACCACCGAGGATGCCGTCCGTACCCACCTCACGGGCGACCCGGGTCACCTCGGAGGAGAACGCGGACAGCTGGTCCACCATCGTGTTGACGGTTTCCTTCAGCTCCAGCATCTCGCCGGCGACCTGGACGGTGACCTTCCGGGACAGGTCACCCTTGGCGACCGCCGTCGTCACCAGCGCGATGTCCCGCACCTGCGCCGTCAGCCGGTACGCCATCGTGTTGACGGAGTCCGTGAGATCCCGCCAGGAACCGGACATACCGCGCACCCGGGCCTGACCGCCCAACTTGCCCTCGGTGCCCACCTCGCTGGCCACCCGCGTGACCTCGTCGGTGAACGTCGACAACTGGTCGACCAGGTTGTTGACGGTCCGCCCGACCTTCAGGAACTCACCGCGCAACGGATGCCCGGCCCCGTCCGCCGACTGCGTCCGCAGCTCCATCCGCGGCGACAGATCACCCTCCGCCACCGCCGTCAGGACCCGGCCCACCTCCGAGACCGGCCGTACGAGATCGTCGACCAGAGCGTTGGAGTTGTCGACGGCGGCCGCCCAAGAGCCTTCACAGGCGCCCGTTTCCAGCCGTTCCGTGAGTTTTCCCTCACGTCCGACGACACGCCGTACCCGAGACAACTCACCCGTGAGGTGGAGATTGCGGTCGGCCACCTCGTTGAAGACCGCCGCGATCTCCGACATCACGCCGTCACCCGACACCGTGAGCCGCTTGCGGAAGTTGCCGTCCCGCATCGCCACGAGGGCCACCAGCAGCCGGTCCAAGGCCGCCGAGTCCACCTCCGTGGTCCCGCCGCCACCCCGCCGCCTGCTCAGGGACTGTCCGCCTTTCGCGCGCGCCTTAGTGCCCCGCGTCGCTGCGCCAGACTCCACTGTGTCCCTCCCGCAGGGGTCGACCGTTACTGCTGTGCTCGGATACCGCCATACTCGGCGTACCGCTTACTTCGGCGTACCAGTTACTGCTGCGTATTTCTGCCAGATGAGATCCGGCCACACCAGGGGCTGCTGCCCGCCGTACACGGAACGCACTCAGGCTGATCGGACCTTCACCAGAAGCTTGCCCAGTGTTTCACCCTGTCCGAACCAGGCCATAACAGTTCGGCAGCTTCGCACATCGTCCGCACACCCTGGGGGCGTAAACACTGGCGACCGGCATCCGCTCGGACGGCGAAGGTAAGTAACCTTGCATGCGGCTGTCCAGCCGTACCGGTCCGTCCGGCCTGGGCGGTGGCACGAGAACGAGCGGGCATTCGGAGGGGCGGCCGCAGACCATGACCACCGGAGTGATCCCCGGGGGACACAACCCGGAGCCACGGCCCACGGGCGAGCGCATGCCGCAACAGCGGCACGAGCCGACCGGCCAGGGAAGCCCGCATGTCGAGACCCGGTCGAGGAGTTCTGTGATCACCGCGCGCGCGGCCTCCACCTTCGAGCCCGTCGGGCGATCGGTCGCGATCGCCCGCTCCTTCGTCCGCGACACGCTCCAGGGCTGGGGCTTCGCCGACGTCGTCGACGACGCCGTGGTCCTCACCAGCGAACTGGTGACCAACGCGGTGGTGCACGCGGGCACCCACGCCGACGTCCTGTGCCTGCGCACGGACGACGGGGTACGCATCGAGGTCGCCGACCGCTACCCGGAACGCGAAGTCCCGCTCCAGGGCTCCGCCGTCAACATGGGCAGCCCCGACCGCGAGGGCGGCCGCGGACTCCAGCTGTGCGCGGCCCTCGCCGCCCGCTGGGGTGTCGAGTACACGCCCACCCTCAAGAACGTCTGGTTCCAGCTCGATCTCCCCGAGCGCCCGGTGGGCACCCGCGCGGCAGGACCGTCCCTCCCCGCCGACCTCCTGCCCCTCGCCGACGGCCGGGTCCGGGTCGCGGTCGTCCAGATCGACCGAAAGGGCTCGGTCTCGGCCTGGAACGAGGACGCCGAGGAACTCTTCGGCCACGCCGCAGCCGAGGTCACCGGCAAGCCGCTCACCGACCTCGCCGCCTGGCCGCACACCCCCGGCACCGGCACCGGCATCGCCGAGGCCCTCCAGCTCTCCCGCTGGGAGGGCAGTTACGGCATCCGCGGCGCCGACGGCCGCGTCACCCCCGTCTACGCCTCGCACCTGAGGGTCCGTGACACCGGCGGCGAGCCCTCCACCGTCTGCCTGCTGGTCCGCGACCACGAACGCGCCGTCCTGCAAACCCCGTTGCGCGTCCCCTCCTCCGACGGCGTCGGCGCCTCGGACGGCCAGAGCACCGACCCCTTCGAGGTGTTCATCGGCTCCCCGGCCCCGGACGACCTCGACGGCCTCCTCCAGCGCACCGTGGAACGCGCCCGCGACATGCTCGACGGCGACTCCGCCTTCCTGCTCCTCGCCACCGACGACGAGACCGAGTTGGAGGTCCGCGCCTCCACGGGCCTCCCATCCGCCCGTCAGCGCTTCGCACGCGTCCCCGTGGAGGCCGGCCCCGGCCGCTACGGCTCGGCCCGTATGCCGGCCGTACACGACGATCTGACGGCCGTTCCGGGTGCGGTCCCGCTCCTGGGCGGCACCGGCATGCGTTCGGTCGTCACGGTCCCGCTGAAGGTCGAGGGCCGCCTCACGGGCTCCCTGGGCGTCGCCGCCGAGGCACCCGGCAGATACTCCAACGAGGAGGCGCTGCGCCTCCAGTTCGCCGCCGACCGCATCGCCCTGGCCGTCGAGTCGGCCCGCCTGGGCGAGCTGGAGCGGCTGCGCCGCGGCTCGCTCAGCTTCCTGGTCGAGGCCTCCGACCTGCTCGCCGGCACCCTGGACCGCGACCAGACCCTCGCCCTGATGGCGCAGATGACGGTCCCCACCCTCGCCACCTGGTGCGCGGTCTACACGATCGCCGACCAGGCCTCCGAGCCGTACCTGTCCTACGTCCTGCACGAGGACGAGGAACTCATCGACGGCATCAAGTCGTTGCTCTCCAAGGTCCCCCCGCCGGACCCGGTACCCACCCCCGGCGCCCGGGTCTGGACCGCCCCCGGCGAGCACGCCCACCAGGCCGCCCTGCGCAGCTCCATGCGCACCCTCGGCCTGACCGGCGGCCCCGCCCGCCAGGTCTCCTCCGCCATCGGCCCCACCCTCGCCACGGCCTCCGCCGTCGGCGGCGAGACGGTCGTCCTCCCCCTCGTCGCCCGCAACCGGGTCATCGGCATGCTGACGCTCGGCAAGCCCACCGACGAGCACTTCCGCCAGGAGATCCTCGAACTGGCCGAGGACCTCTCCCGACGGGCCGCCCTGGCCCTCGACAACGCCCGCCTGTACTCGGAGCGCACGGCCATCAGCCAGGCCCTCCAGCGCAGCCTCCTGCCCCCGGGCACCCCGCACATCGACGGCGTCGAGGTCGAGGTCATCTACCGCGCGGCCGGCGAGGGCAACGAGGTCGGCGGCGACTTCTACGACGTCTTCCCCATCTCCGACGGCGCCTACGGCTTCGCCATCGGCGATGTCTGCGGTACGGGCCCCAACGCGGCCGCCGTGACCGGCCTCGCCCGGCACGCCCTCCGCCTCCTGGCCCGGGAGGGCCTCAGCGGCCCCGCGGTCCTGGAGCGCCTCAACTCGGCCATCCTGGACGAGGGCTCCCGCAGCCGCTTCCTGACCCTCCTCTACGGCGAGATGCGCCCCCAGGAGGACGGCAGCGCGGAGATGAAGGTGGTCTGCGCCGGCCACCCGCTCCCGCTCCGCCTGCGCCAGGACGGCACCGTGGAGGCCGCCGCCGAACCCCAGCCGCTCCTCGGTGTCATCGAGGACCTGGAGCTGTACGAGCAGACGGTCACCCTCGACCCCGGCGACGTCCTCCTCTGCGTCACGGACGGCGTGACCGAACGCCGGGAAGGCACCCGCATGCTCGGCGACGACGGCCTCGCGGACGTCCTCACGACCTGTACGGGCCTGACGGCGGGCGCGGTCGCCGCCCGCATCATGCGCGCGGTGGAGCGCTTCGCGTCCGACGCCCCGTCGGACGACATGGCGATTCTGGCGATGCGGGTCCCCGGCCTCCAGAAGGACTGAGGGCGGGGCCGGAAGGGAACGCGAAAAAGCCCCGCCCGAAAGGGCGGGGCTTTTCTTGCTGGAGCCCCCAAACGGAATCGAACCGTTGACCTTCTCCTTACCATGGAGACGCTCTGCCGACTGAGCTATAGGGGCCTGCCGCCTTTTCGAGGTTTCCCCCGCGGCAACGGAATAGATCATACCCCGAACAGACCCGAGTTCCCAAACCCGTTCAGAAGGCGGGCTGAAGCAGTCCGCCGAGGGCATTGCAGGCGGAGACGATCCGCTGCATCTCCCGCTTGGTCAACGAGGCGTCCACGGGCAGCGCCAGCGTCTCGTCGGCGGCCCGCTCGGTCTCCGGCAGGGACACACACCGGCGGAATTCCGGCAGCCGGTGCACCGGCGTCTTCACCGGAACCCTGCAATCAACTCCCTTGCCCCGCAGGGCGCGAGCGAAGGCGTCCCGGTCGGGCCGGCCGTTCCCCGGCACCCGCACGACGTACTGCTGGTAGGTGTGCCCGTCACCACCGTCCGGCGTCCGCACCCCGCGCAGCTTCGCATCGAGATAGGTGGCCCGCTGCCGACGCTGCGCGATCTCGTCGTACGGCGCCTCGGACTCCCCCTGCTCCAGCACCAGCAGCCCGTGCCGCTGCCCCAGCGCGCGCAATCCCCTGACGTCGGCCCACCGTCCAAACCGGTGAACGACAACGACAGCCGCGGAACGGCCGGTTATCGCCGCTTCCACCGCCGTCACGTCCATGCAGTAGGTGACCGGATCTATGTCCGCGAACACCGGGAGCGCACCGGCCAGTGTCACCGCCTCGGCGACCTCGACGTTCCCGAAGGCAGGCACGATGACCTCGTCACCGACTCCGACGCCGGCGGCCCTGAGCATTGCAGCAGTACCCATGCTGGGATGCTCGGCGCGCAACGTGAACTTTGCGTTACACAAACCAAAAAAGGGTTGGACCCGGAACCGAAGTTCCAGATCCAACCCTTTCAAAATTTGTTCGGCGGTGTCCTACTCTCCCACAGGGTCCCCCCTGCAGTACCATCGGCGCTGTAAGGCTTAGCTTCCGGGTTCGGAATGTAACC